>CAXUNK010000253.1:0-4750 GCA_964252425.1 uncultured Acetobacteraceae bacterium | reverse complement strand
CTACGCGCGTGCGCTGGAGCGCATGCATGGCGGCGCGGGCCTGGCCGAACTGGCGCCGTTCATGGAAGCGGCGGCTCAGGCTGCTGGCTGCCTGAACGCGGCGCTGCTGCCACTCGGCGCCACCGATCTCGCCGCCCTCGCCGTGGAGCGCGCGGCCAGTGCGGCGCTGCTGGGGATCGCCGCCGATCGCGGGTCGCCCGACTGCCTGGAGATGCTGGCGCGTGCGGCCGCGTTCGACCCGGCCGACCGCCAAAATCTGGCGCGGCGCTGCCTGGTGGGGCTGGTCAACGCGGGCGCGTTGGCACTCGCCGACAGGCTGTGCGCGCGCTGGGATATAGGGATGGCGGCGCTGGAGGCGGCACCGCCCGCCTCGCTGGACGCGCCGTCACGGGATGCGCTGTTCTGCCTGGGCATGATGGCCCTGCAGCGTCCTGGGCAGGAGGCGGCGGCGCTGCGGCGTTTCGGCGCGGTACGCGCCTCGTTGTCTGGCGACGCGGGGGAGGCGCTGGGCTGGGCGGCCTTGCGCGGCCAATGCATCGCCTCCGACCGGATAGGCCGCCACGCGGACACCACGGCACTGCTGCGTGCCGCCCGCGCCGAGGCGATGCCGGCCGATCTGCGCGACAGGTTGGGTGGAGGCTGACCGACGCCGCCGAAACACACTGACACCGTTGACCGCATTGCAAGGCGGGCGTGCCGCTGCACATGATGCGGCGTGCCGCCAAAGCTGCAAGCGACAAGCCCCCTGGCCCATGCGGTGGTTGCCGCCTCGGTCACCCGCTCCGGCGCGTCCGGCCGGGTCGCGTTGGGCGCCCTGGCGGCGTTGCTCGCGGCCGGCGTTTGGCTCCGCTTCAACGACCGGATCGCCTCCGTGCTGCCGATGCTGGCCGCACCAGGCACGGCCGCGTCCATCGAGCCGTCCGGCCTGGTGGAGCTGGCGCTGCTGCCGCAATCAGACGCGCTCACGGCCGTCTCCGGTATGGGCTTGTCGGCCGCTGATGCCGGCGCGCTGACCGAGGCGCTGCGTCGCGGACGGCTTCGTCTGGTGCGGATGCCCGTGTTTGACGCGCAACCCTCCGCATCGGCCACGCCGCATCTGGTCCGCGTGAGCGCCGGCGGATACGCGACGACGGTGCCGCTCACGGCGCGACCGGTCGCGGTGACCTTGCCCGTGGGCCCGGTCGGCACGGTGTCGCTGTCGGCGGATGGCGCGGCCGCTTCGGTCGGCGCGCTCACGCTCGATGGGCCGGTACGCTTCCCCGATCTGCAAGCGGGGCAGATGCTCGAAGTCGGGGTGATCGCGCAATGAAGGGTCTGATCCCGGCGGCCACGCGATGGATGCCGGTGATGATGCTGGCGTTCCTGACGCTTGCCGTCGTGCAGATGGCGATCCAGTTGCACCTGTCGCCAGCCCACATGCTCTCTGTCATGCTGCATTGGCTGACGCTGGCGGGCCCGGCCTATGTGGTGGCGGCCGCGCTCTGCTGGTCGCTGGCCGCGGCCGGTGTAGCCTATGAGTGGCAGGCGGTCCGGGCGGCGCGCGCGGCGCTGGCCGTCGGGCGCAGACGGCGGAGGAGACGGGGGTTTGTCATGGATGTTCTGGCCCGGCTGACCAATCGCGCCGAACTCGAGGATCTGCTGTCACGCCAGGACAAGGTCACCGTCATCGATGCCGGCGCGCTGGCCGCGACCCTGAAAGCCCAGGTGATCGGGCAGGATCAGGTCTGCGACGACATCGCCGGCCAGTTGCGACGCAGGCTGGCGTTGCAGGTGCGCGGCAAGCCCGTCGGCATCTTCCTGCTGGCCGGTCCGCCTGGCACGGGCAAGACGTATCTGGCTAAGCGCCTGGCGGCGGCGCTGGAGCGAAAACTGCTGCATTTCGACATGACGCAGATGAGCAGCCCGCACGCCGCCACGCAGCTGTTCGGTTCGCCGAAGGGCTATGTCGGGTCGGACACGTTCGGCAAGCTGACCGGCGGCTTGAAGGAGGTGCCGGACGCGCTGGTGCTGCTCGACGAGAT
The DNA here is from genome assembly GCA_964252425.1 of uncultured Acetobacteraceae bacterium. Classification (GTDB taxonomy): domain Bacteria; phylum Pseudomonadota; class Alphaproteobacteria; order Acetobacterales; family Acetobacteraceae; genus BOG-908. Next base: position 2,729 of record CAXUNK010000253.1, on the reverse strand, counting down.
CGAGAAGGCGCACCCCGATGTCTTCAAGAAATTCCTGACCGCCTGGAATGACGGCCACGTGACGGAGGCGTCGACAGGCGCCCAGGTCTCGACCACGCGGGCAATCTTCATGCTGACGTCCAACATCGCGACGGAAGCGCTGGGCGAGATCGCCGACCGGTTCGCCGAAGACCCCGACGGCATGCGGGCCGCCTCGGTCGAGGCTCTGAAGCTGGCCGGGTTCGCGCCGGAGGTGCTGAACCGCATCGACCGCATCTTCGTCTTCCGCGCGCTGACGGGTCTGGACGTGGCCAGGGTGGCGGCGCTGGAGATCGAGGCGATGATCGGCAGCTACGGTCTGGAGATCGCCGCCGGCGGCATCGATCCGCATCTGCTGCTGGAGATCATGCAGAAGCAGGACCGCCTGGGCCAGGGTGCGAGTGCCAGGGATCTCGTCCGATCGATCGAGGAGATGGTCAGCGACGGCCTGATCGAAGCACGCCAGAAAGGCGCGCATCGCGTAAAGCTAGAAAAATCCGACTCAGGCATAGTCACGCGCATAGCCGACCTGCACGCAACCCAATGAGCAAAAGTCTTTTGCTTCTTTTCTTCAGAAAAGAAGAATCTTCTTTCTTGAAAGAAAGAAGCAAAGAACTTTTATTCATCAGCGTGGGGTAGACGCCTTTGCTTCTCGCCTTGTGGAGTCGTGCCCCCGGCTGGCGGCTGGCGGTGTTTGGTGGCTTCGTGTTTGCTGCGCTGGCGATCTTGTTTCCGCCGCCTGCCCGCCGCGCTGTGCCTGGCGCGAGTTTCACCCCGCCGCCCGATCGTGTGCCGACGACGTTCGCCTCGATCGCGTCGCCTCCGCCCGGCACGCCGCGGGAGGGCGTGATCCCCTATGCCGGGCGCAAGCTGCCGTTGCCGGCCGGACAGTGGCAGGAACTGGCACTCGTCCGGTTCGAGGACGCCCGGCCCAGGGAAATGGTGCTGCTTGGCCGTTGGGCGGGGCCAAACCTGACGGGTCTGGTGTGGGCGATGGCGCCGGATGCCGCCAGCCAGCCGAGCGGGCTGTTGCAGGCCGGGGCTGCCTGTGGCGGCGCCGGCGAGCTTGCCGGCGAGGTGTCGCCGCCGCCAGCCGACCGGAACCCCTTTGCCCATGAGTGCTGGAGCTGGTCGGTCGCCACGCTGAAGACGGGTCGGGAGGCGGAGGGCCAGGACGATCTCATGCGGCGGGGGTTGGCAAGGCTGGCCGAGCTGGGCGTGACCGTTCCTGACCGGATGATGGCGCTCCGCTACATCCGGTCCAGCGAGTTCGGCTGGTTCGTGGGCGTGGTGTACCTGCCCGAGCGGCCGGAGCAGGCGGTACGCGCGGACCGCGCCACGCTGGCTTGGGCGAAACGATATGTGGCCCTGTTGCATCGCGGGTACGATGGCGAACTGGCCGTGGGCCAGCCCACGCCGGCGCTGCCCCGCGAGCCGGGCTGAGAGACCGTCAGGCGGTGACGGGTGCCTCGACCGGCTCGGACGTCGCGCGGCCCGGGATGGCGGGCGCAGGCGCCTCATAGGTCCGGGCCAGGGCGTGGTACACGCCTTCCTTGCAGACCAGCCGCGAGCAGCCGAAGCCGATCAGCGCCGACAGCATCAGCGGCACCACCATGGCATGGTCGTTGGTCATCTCGGTCACGATCACGAAAGCGGTGATCGGCGCCTGCACGACGCCTGCGAAATAGGCGACCATGCCCAGAACCACCAGCGCCTGGGCGGGGGCGCCGGGCAGCAGCGCGGCCACGTCGGCGCCGAGCCCCGCGCCGACCGCCAGAGAGGGCGCGAAGATGCCGCCCGGTATGCCGCTGATCGACGAGACGGTGGTGGCCGTCAGTTTCAATATGCCGAACCACAGATCAGGGGCGTGGCCGCCCTGCACCAGCGCGCGCGCCTCCGCGTAGCCGGTGCCGAAGGCCGCGCCATGCGACAGCAGCCCGCACACCGCCATCGCCAGCCCGCAGAGCGTGGCGAACAGGGTCGGACGAGCCGAGATGGCGCGCCCCACTATCCCCGGCAGGCCGGCGGCCACGACGATCAGCACCCGGCTGAACACGCCGCCCAGCAGCCCGCCGCCCACACCGACCAGCAGCAGCCCTAGCCAGCCTTGGGCGTTGCTCAGGGTGGCATGCGTGGTGCCGAAATATGTGTAGTCGCCCTGCACGGCCAGCGAGGTGAGGCCGGCGGCGATGACCGTGCCGATGACCACGCCGCTGGTGCGCACCTCGAAGGAGCGGCTGAGCTCCTCGATGCCGAAAACGATGCCGGCCAGCGGCGTGTTGAACGCGGCCGAGACCCCGGCGGCCGCACCCGCCAGGATCAGCCCCGGCTGTCTCCGCGGTGACAGCCGGCCGGCGGCGAACATGACGGCCGCGCCGACCTGCACGGTGGGGCCCTCGCGCCCGATGGAGGCGCCGCACAGCAGGCCCACCAGCAGGAGCAGCATCTTTCCGGCGGCCAGGCGGAGCGAGACCAGGTGCGCGCTGCCGGTATGCAGGTGCCGTGCGGCGATCACCTGAGGGATGCCGCTGCCGCCGGAATAGGGAAACCACCGGCGGGCGGCGTAGCTGGCGAGCGCGAAGCCGGCCGGGGTCAACGCCAGCGGCAGCAGAGGGTGATCTGCCCGCAACAGGCGAAAGGCGTGGCCAGCCCGGTCGGCCGCCACCGCCAGCAGCACCGCGTCGATGCCGGTGGCGCCGGAGACCATGGTG
>CAXUNK010000252.1:0-4773 GCA_964252425.1 uncultured Acetobacteraceae bacterium | reverse complement strand
CGACGCGGCGCCGCGCTTCGGCCAGCACGGCCGGATCGCGAAACGCGCCCATCGCGGAGATCACCTTGGGCCGCAACAGCGAGTCCAGGAACGGTTCGCCCGGCCGGGCATCCCACCCCAGGCGCGCGAACTCAGGACGGACCAGGTCGGCGGCGTAGGCCGCGAACGGGGCGCGCGCCGTCGAGCCGGCCAGCGCGCGGTCGATGCGCGCGAGATGGGCGAGCGTGTCGGTCCAGACCGCCACGCTCTGCTCGCCCGACAGGTGCGGCAGCAGGTTAAGATAGTCGGTCAGCGGCGCGCGCGCGGCCTCGAAGAGCGCAAACTGATCGCCCAGCAGGTTGGCGCGGTCCACCGGCTGCAACTCGCTGAACACCTGGGTGAGCGCGATCAGCGAGGGCCTGTCATACTGCGTGCGGTAGTAGCCGTTCTCGCCGAGATTCACCTTCAGCGCCTTGCAGCCGCCGAAAATCATGCTGGCCGGCTTGTCGCCCAGAACGAGCCGTTGCGGCGCCAGGTCAGGACCGCCGACCGTCAGCGGTATCTGCCATGTCTCGGCCACGGGATGCGGGTCGTGGATGGTGAACCGGTCCTGCGTGAGCGTGACCGCACACCCGGATGCCTGCCGCGCCAGCGCCACATGTACCAGCGGGATGCCCGGCTGCTCGGTGAACGTCGCGGCCACATGCGCCACGTCGCGATTCGAGGCCGCGCCCAGCGCCGCCCACAGATCGGCGCTGGTCGTGTTGCCGTAGGCGTGCGCCTTCATGTAGCGGCGCATGCCGTCACGGAACACGTCCGGACCGATCCAGTCCTCGATCATGCGGATGACCTGCTCGCCTTTCTGGTAGCTGATCTCGTCGAAGGCGGAGTTGGCTTCGCTCTCGTCACGGATCACCTGCTGGATCGGATGGGTGGAGGGCAGCGCATCCTCACGCATCGCCCCCTCGCGCGTGTCGTGCTGGCGCGGCCAGATCTGCCAATCGGGGTTGAAATGATCGGTGGCCTTCAGCTCCATCCAGGTGGCGAAGCCTTCGTTCAGCCAGATATCGTTCCACCAGCCCATGGTGACGAGGTCGCCCGACCACTGATGCGCCATCTCGTGCGTGACATCGAGGTGGATGGTCTCGCGCGTCCCGGGCGACGAGCTGGCCGGGTCGAACAGCATCGTACTGTCGATGTAGGTGATGGCGCCCCAGTTCTCCATCGCTCCGGCTTCGAAATTGCCCGGGATGGCGATCATGTCGAGCTTCGGAAGCGGGTACTTGACCCCGAAATACTCGTTGTAGAATGGTAACGTGTGCCGCTCGACCTCGAGCGCGTAGGCCGCCTGGTCCTGCACGCCGGTGGGCGCCCAGACCGCGAGGTTGGTCGCGTCCGCGGTCCCGTGCAACGCGGCCAGGTCGCCGGCCACCAGCGCCAGCAGGTAGGTGGACATGCGCGGCGTCTCGGCGAACGCCACCCGCTTCTCCGTCCCGCCCACGGCACTGATCGAGGCCGGCGGCATGTTGGAGATCACCTGCAGCGTCTTGGGCAGCGTGACGTTGAGCTGGAACGTCGCCTTGAACGCCGGTTCGTCCCAGCCGGGGAACATGCGGCGCGCGTCCGCGACCTCGAACTGCGTGACCAGCATGCGCTTCCGCGCGCCCGACGCCGTCTTGTAGTCGTCGTAGTAGATGCCGGCCGGAGTCTGCGGGATCGGGCCGGTATAGGCGATGGTCAGCGTGTGCCGGCCGGCGGCAAGCGGGCTTGCGAAATGCAGCGTGGCGGTCTGCGCCGTCTCGTCCTGCGCGATGCTGGCCTGGGCGCCGCCGTCCAGCGCCGCGCGGGTCAGTTTCAGCCCGGCCTGGTTCAGCACGATATCGGGTCCGGCCGCGAGCACGCGTATCTCCACCTGCTCCGTCCCGCTCAGCATCAGCCGGTCGAGATCGGGCGCGATGTCGATCCGGTAGGCGTCCGGCACCACCGTTTTCGGCAGCTTTCCAGGGGTTTTCGCAAAATCGAACGGCGCTTCGGCGCGCGCTCCTCCGGCGGCGAGCGCCAACAGCGAACAGGCGGCGAGCAGGCGCGGGCGGGGGCGTGCAATCATGTACGGGTCTCCTGGCGGGCCGGTCATGCCCAGCTTTCGTCCAAACCGCCAGGGCCGAAGATCACCCGATGTCGTGAGCCGCACCCGCCGGCGATGCCTGCTCCATGGGCGTGATGCCGTCCGCGAACACATCCCGCTCATACCTGACCCGGGTGAGGAACAGCCCGGCGGCCGGGGCCGTCGGACCCGCCGCGGCGCGGTCGCCGGCTTCCAGCACGCGCGCCATGTCGTCGGGCTGCCAGCGCCCCTCGCCCACCAGGCGCAGGCTGCCCACCATGTTGCGCACCTGGTGGTGCAGGAAGCTGCGCGCCTCGGCGATGATGTGCACCAGCTCGCCGTCGCGGATCACGTCCAGCCGGTCCAGCGTGCGCCAGGGCGAGTTGGCCTGGCAGGAGGCGGCGCGGAACGAGGTGAAATCGTGCCGGCCGATCAGCCGCTGGGCGCCCGCCTGCATCGCCCCCACATCCAGCCGCGCGGGGATGTGCCAGACGCGATGGATGCCCAGCGCCGCGCGGGCCGGACGGTTGAGGATGTCGTAGCGATAGGCGCGGCCGATAGCGGAAAACCGTGCGCTCCAATCAGCCGGCACCGGGGCGGCCCGCAGCACCGCGACCGGGTGCGGCTTGAGGTGGTAGTTGAGCGCCGCCACCAGCCGCTCCGGCGCCATCTCGCGCTCCAGATCGAGATGCGCCACCTGGCCCAGCGCATGCACCCCGGAATCGGTGCGGCCGGCGGCCACGCTGCTGACGGGACCGCCCGCAAGGCGGCCGGCGGCATGCTCCAGCACGGATTGCACGGAGGGGCCGGTGACCTGGCGCTGCCAGCCCACGAACGGCGTGCCGTCATATTCCAGCAGCAACGCCCAGCGCGTCACCCGAGGGTGCAGTCCCGCCAGCCGGGCAGGCCGCGCAGGAACGCGTCGCCGGCCATGGCCGGCTTGCCGGGACGCTGCACACGCAGGAGCCGAAGCGCCAAGCTGCCGCAGGCCACGGTGAAATGCGCGTCGATGATCCGTCCCGGCGCGCCGTCGCCCTCGCACGGCTCGGCCTGGATCACCTTCAGCGTCTCGCCCGCGAGCACGGCGTGGGTGCCCGGCCACGGGGTCAGCGCCCGCACCTGCCGGTCGAGTGCGGCGGCGTCGCGCCCGAAATCGAGGCGGCCATCCTCCTTCGCGAGCTTGGCCGCATAAATCGCCCCGTGTTCGGGCTGCGGTTCGGGCGCCGGGTTCTCGGCCAGAGCGCGCAGGATCAGCGCGCCGCCCAGCGAGGCGAGCCTGTCCAGCAGCTCCGGCGTGGTGGTGCGCGGGCCGATCGGCACGGCCTGGCGAAGCAGCATGGCACCGGTGTCCAGCCCCGCATCCATCTGCATGATGGTGATGCCGGTCTCCGCGTCGCCGGCCAGCAGCGCGGCCTGGACGGGGGCGGCGCCGCGCCAGCGCGGCAGCAGGCTCGCATGGATGTTGAGGCAGCCGCGCGCGGGCGCGCCCAGCATGGCGGGCGGCAGGATCAGCCCGTAGGCGGCCACAACAGCCGCGTCGAGGCGGAGGGCGGCGAACGCCTCGTGCTCGGCCGTCTCGCGCCTGACCCGCGCGGGGGTGCGCACCTTCAGGCCGAGCGCGTCGGCCGCCTCGTGCACGGCGCAGCGTGTCAGCGCGTAGCCGCGATTGGCCGGCTTGGGCGGCTGGCAGTAGACGCAGGCGATTTCATGCCCGGCGCCGACCAGCGCGCGCAACGCCGGGATCGCGAAGGCCGGGCTGCCCATGAAGGCAAGCCTCATTTGCCGGCGGCCAGCCGCTGCTCCTTGGCCAGCTTGCGCATCAGCATGTTGCGTTTGAGTGCGGAGAGGTGATCGACGAACAGCACCCCGTCGAGATGGTCAATCTCGTGCTGCAGGCAGGCGGCCATCAGCCCCTCGGCGTCGATCGCATGCCGGCGCCCGTCCAGGTCGGTGTAGGCCACGCGCACGGCGGCCGGGCGGGAGACGTCGGCATATTGGTTGGGCAGCGAAAGGCAGCCTTCCTCCCGTGTCGCCCAGTCCTGGCTGACCTGCTCGATCTCCGGGTTCACCAGCACGATCGGCTGTCGCGTCTCGTTCGGCATCAGGTCCACGACGGCCAGGCGCAGCCCCACATCCACCTGCGGCGCCGCCAGGCCGATGCCGGGTGCCGCGTACATGGCGGCGAACATGCGCGGCGCGAGCAGGCGCACGGCGTCCATGTCCTCCGGCCGGACAGGGCGGGCGCGCGTCTTCAGCATTCGGTGCGGGGCTACCAGGATCGGCAGCGCGTCGGTCGTCTCGTCCATCGCCGGGATGTAGTGTGCGCGCCGAGCGGCAGGCAACATGGGCGTTGCAAACTCGAGCGCGCCGGGGCGTTGCCGATGCGGGCCGCGCGATTGGCCAGAGGGGGATCACGGTATGGGTGTGCCGCGCGCGGTCATTGTGGCCCTGCTGTTCCCGCGGGGCGCGCTGGCAGCCGATCTCGCCCAGCCGCCCCTGCAGCCGAGCTTCCACGAGGCGGTCGAAACCGCGTGGTCGTTGCTGCCCGACAGGCGTGGGTTCGCGGCACGCGTCCGTTCCGCCGAGGCGCGCGCGCTGTCCGGCCGGGCGCTGTTCCCGAACGCGCCGGCGCTGACGGCCAGCCATGTCAACGACAAGATCCTGGGCAGCAACGAGAATTACATCACGAC
>CAXUNK010000251.1:0-4798 GCA_964252425.1 uncultured Acetobacteraceae bacterium | reverse complement strand
GATAGAGGTGCCCAGCTTTTTGCTTCTTTTTCTCGAAAAAGAAGACCTTCCTTCCTCCTACAATGTGTCTGCTTTCCGGCCGACCGACATCAGATAACCTCCAGAACCATCGACGCCGTATGCTGCCCGCCATGTTCGTCCACGGCACGCACACGCAGAAGATGCGTGCCGGCACCGAGCGTGGACGGCAGATCGGCCTGCCACAGGTGCGACGACAGTTCCGGCTTTACCCAGGGCTTTCGGGTGGCGGCATTGCGCGCATACACCTCCTGCACGAACGGGTCGATCCGCAGCACCGGCTGCATGGCTGCGAACGCGCCGGCGCCGGCGGCAAGTTCCACCGTGGAACGCGGCCCGCCATCGAAAAAATTGACCACCACGCGCGTCGAGCCAAGCTGGGTCGACGTGATCGGGCCGGTCAGCAACGCGCCGGGCGCATACTCGCCAATCAGTTCCGGCGACAGCTCATGTGCCTGGCTGTCGAGCACGATCCGCAACAGCCCGCGCGCCGGGTCGTGCGACGGGATAAGCCGCGTGGCGACGCGGCTGCCATCGACGGAGAGGATGTGGAATCCGGACGGCGCACCATCGGTGGCCAGCGCCACGGGGATGCCGCGCACGTCGCCCGGCCCGCTCCACCAACTGCCGCTGGCGGCGGACAGGACGTGGTGGTGATGCCCGGCTTGCCCGGCGACGGGCGGGTGCGGTTTGCCGTCAGGACCCAGATACCAGTGCTCGTTAGTGTGGGTGTGGCCGCTGAAGCTGATCGCGTGCGGATGCGTCACGATCGCGGCCAGGAAGTCGGCCGTGTCGGTGTTCATGTTGGCCGCCTCGGTGCCGAGCAGCGTGTAGAGCGGGATATGGTGCGAGATCACCACCAGGCTGTCGCGCGGAACATGCAAGAGAACGTTGCGCACGAAAGCGAGCTGACGCGCGCCGAACCGGCCGCGATAATGTCCGGCGGCCATCGGGCGCGCGGGATCGGTGCCGAGATACTCGACATTGTCGAGCAGGATGAAGGTGGCGCCGCCATACTGAAATGCGTAGTGCCGTGCGCCGAACACGCGTTTCCAGGTCTCGCGTGAAAGCGTGTCGTCCGCCGCCTCGAAGTTCATGTCGTGGTTGCCCGGGCAGGCGTGCCAGGGCAGACTTGCGGTGCCCATCATCCGGTTGAACCGGTCGTAGAAGGCCAAATCGTCGAACATCAAATCGCCATGCACAATGGCGAAGGCGGCGGGCACGCTGCCCAACTGCGCGACCACGTCGTCGCGCACATAGCCGAGCTCGACCGCACTTTCCGGCTGCGGATCGGTCAGCAGCAGCGCGTCGAAGCGTGTCGGCTCGTCCTGGCGGCGCAACGCGAAATCGATGCTGTGGGGAAGTGCGTGCGTTGGCGGGACGCCCGGGAAACGCGTGTGCAACGCCGCGCTCGTGCCGGCGGGGCTGTGTACATAGGCGAAATCGGCTAGCCCCGTCTCAGGGTCGATAGGCGTGGTCCAGCCGGTGGGCTTGATGACGAACACGCTGTCGCCATCCCGCACCGGCAGAGTCCAGCCCCCGTCGGCTCCGGTTGCGACGACTTCTTCACCGTTGCTGACCAGGACGTCCGGCACTCCCCGGCGGCCATGATCAGTCGCCTCGTACACCGTACCCGTGGCCGATAGCGCCGCGGGCTGGGCCTGCGCACCGGCGGCAACACCCAGGCCGGCGGCGGTTGCACCGAACATCACGACGCGCCGTGGCAGCAATGGTGATACTGTCATGCTCGCACCCATCGGACTGATCGCCATTCAGCGTGATCGTAAGGCACCGTGTTGATCCCTGCAAAGCATGCCAATCGACCTCTAGGCTGACACATTGTAGGAGGAAGGAAGACCTTCTTTTTCGAGAAAAAGAAGCAAAAAGCTTCTGCTCTGTTCGCCTGCATGACGGCTCGCACCAGTTCTGCCAAAGCGGTCCTGGCAGAAACTACGCGAGCACAAATGCAGGCGTGAAAGACAGAAGTTTTTTGGTCCTTTTTTTCAAAAAAGGACTGCTTGCAGCCGACCGACATCAGAACGTCAGCCGCACACCGCCGAAGCCGCCGACCGGCGCCGCCAGATTGTAGCTGCGCGGGTTGGTCGCACCCGGCGCCTGCGCCAGGAACACCGAGCTCGTGGGCGAGAACGCGCCGTAGATGTAGTAACGGCGGTCCAGCGCGTTCTGCACGCTGGCGAAGACCTGCACATGCGGCGTGATCTGATAAGCGGTGTGCAGGTTCAGCGTGAAAAATCCAGGCAGTTTCGGTGTGAGATTGGCCTCGTCGCCGAACAGGTACTGTCCGCTTTGCAGCACGCCGGTGCCGCCCACCGTCCACGCCCTCGTCACGTTCACGTCAAGGCCCGCACTGGCCTTGTTGGCGGGGATGCCAGGCAGGCGGTCCCCTGGCCTGATCGTGATGTTGCCCAGCGCATCGGCCGCGGGGTTGCTGCCGGCCGCCTCCACGAAGCCGGTCTGGAAGCTCGCCTGCGTGTAGGCATAGTTCACATAGGCCGAGACCCCGCGCATCTTGTAGGCAAGATGCGCATCCAGGCCCTCGCGTCGTGTCTGGCCGATATTGGTGAAATACGCGCGGTTAAGAGTGACGCTGTTGACGAAGCTGATATCGTCGTCCGAGTTGGTGTGGAACAGCGCCAGGTCGTAGCTCAGCCGCCCGCCTTGCATGACGGTCACGGCGCCGCGCAGTCCGGCCTCAACCGTGTGGGCCACCACCTGCTTGAGATCCGGGTCGCCCACGAAGAAATTCGCGAGACTGCAGGAATCGGCAGGGCCGGCGCAGGAAAGCTCGGCCGGCGTGGGCGCTCGGTTCGCTTCGCTGTACCCGGCATAGGCGCTTAGCCAGGACGCGATGCGATAGGTGGCGCCCGCGGCGGGGTTGAAGCGGTTGTACGCATGGCGGCCGGTCAGGTCGCCGCCATTCTCATCGGACAGGTCGATCTCTGCCGCGTTGAACCGGCCCGAGACGGTGACCGACAGCCGGGGCGTGATATCCAGCGTGTCGCTCGCGAAAGCGCCCTCGTACGCCGTGCCGATGCCGACGCGCACGGGGATGTTGTGACCCGGCTCGTCGATCACCACGCCCGGTCCGGTGAACACGCGGGTGAGCGGGGCGAGGCCGCCCAGAAAACTCGTGGCCGAAAACAGGGTTTGCGCTCCGTCGAAGCTCGCGCCGGCGACAAGATGGTTGCTGCGGCCGAACAGCTCGCCTGTGTCCGTCGCCTGGAACGACGCGCCGTACGCATTCGTGTTCGTCGTCTGGTCGTCGAGTTCGGAATATGGGCCGCCCTGCAGAGAATCCGGGATCACCGCACCGCCGCGCGTCGTGGAGAACACGCCGGGATCGGAGCAGAGCAGGCCGGAGCCGTCATCGCACGGTGCGTCGTTGGCGGTGTTGCCGTTGCCCACGCGCTGCTGAAAGTAATTGTAGTACACACCGCCCTGAAGCGAGAGCGTGTCGTTCAAATGATAAGTGCCCGACAGCGCGAACTGGGCGTATTTGTTGGCGATCAGGTTGGGCCCGGTGAACTGCGCGGCAGGATCGGCGGCCAGCAGTTCGACGGGCGCCGTGCCCGGCCCGTTCAGCACCGAGTTGGCGAGAGTCAGGCTGGCATGCAGCTCCAGATCATCCCGACGCGCGCCGAGATCGGCGTAGAAATTTTGGATATCGGAACTTTGCAGGTCGCGCCAGCCATCCTGGTGCTCCTCGCTGCCGGCGAGATAGAGCGCGGTGTCGCCGCGTTGCACGCCATATTGGAATTCCCCTTGCACCTGACCGAACGAGCCGCCGGAGATGTCCGCCTCTACGCCCGTGTAGGAAAAACCGTCCTTCAGTCGGACGTTGATCGAGCCGCCAAGCGCGTTCAGCCCGAACACCGGGTTCGACCCCTCCACATTCACCCGCGCGATCGCGAGGTCCGGGATCAAGTCCCACTCCACCGTGTCGCCAAACGCCTGGTTGAAGCGCACGCCGTTCAGGTACACGGCCAGACCCTGCGAGGTACCTTGCAGCGGCGAGGATTCGAAACCGTTATAGAACAGCGAAGGCTGAAACGGATTGCCCGCCGCCGAATCGAGGCTGAGGCCCGGCACCTCCGTATCGAGTGCGTTCAGCACGTCAGGCGTGCCATTCCTGGCCAGCTCCGCGCTGTCCAGCACCGTCGTGTTGGCCGGCACCTTGTTCCTGTCGATGCCGGACCCGAGCAGCGGCGACGTGCCGATGACGGTGATCTCCTCGGGCGCCGCCTGAGCTAGCACAACAGCCGGACACAGGGCCGAGGCGCCGAGCACGGCGATCAGCCGTACCAGCCCGCGCCCATGCGGCCGGACATGCGACGTGAAAAACCGAGCTTCCGTGGTCACGCGCGCATGAACCATCGTTCGGGCGTGCGTGGCGATGGGAAGAGTTCCCGACCCGCCTGGAAACTTTACCCGGCTTGACGTCCGCGTCTGCGGGGCTTGACTGACGCTACACCAAGGCCGCCCGTCATGTCCCTGCGTTTGCGTCTTCTCGCCGCCATCATCCTCGCCCTGGTGCTGAGCTTCGCCGCAGGAGCGGGGCTCGCGGCCTGGTGGGCGGTTCGAACGGTGGAGACGGAGCTCGCATCCGCACTGGCCGTGGGGCGGGCGAGTGCTGCCGGCGCGCTCTCGGCCGCCAGCGCGGACGGCACGTTGGACGAGGCGGAGATGCGGCGTGTCGTGGCCGCGTTCGATGGCGACCGGCACGTTGCGGCCGTGCTGCGTGGCCGGGACGGCCGCCTGC
>CAXUNK010000250.1:0-4813 GCA_964252425.1 uncultured Acetobacteraceae bacterium | reverse complement strand
ACGCAGGACACCCCTAGCCGCTTTTCACCTCGCTCAGCGCAGAAACAGGTTTGATAGAGGTGCCCAGCTTTTGTTCGTTCGCCTGCACCAAAGTTCGCAACGACTCTGCAAGAGCGGTTCTGGCAGAACCTGCGCGAGCATCACCGCAGGCGAGGAAGACAGAAGTTTTTTGGTCCTTTTTTTCAAAAAAGGACTGCTTCCTTCAAGTATCACATGCTGGACGCCGCGAAATGCGGGTTGCGATACTCCGGCTTGCCATACCGGAACTCGCCGCCGTCCAGCGTGCGCACGAAACCGCCCGCCGCCCGCAGCACGGCGTGGCCGGCGGCGATGTCCCACTCCATCGTCGTCCCCAGACGCGGGTAGAGGTCCGCCTCGCCCCGCGCGATCAGGCACAGTTTGAGCGAACTTCCCGCGGCCCGGAAATTGGCGACCTTGCGGCCCCCCAGAAACGATTCCATTGCCGCCGCGTCGCCATGGCTACGCGAGCCCACCACCGTCAGACCCTCCTCGGGCACGGTGCGCACGCGGATCTGGCGTTCGCCATCAGCATTCGTCAGCGAGGCCGCCCCGGGCTCCGCCCCGGCATACGTCTCGCCCAGGGCCGGCACGACCACCACGCCCAGCACCGGCGCGCCATCCTCGATCAACGCGATGTTGACCGTGAACTCGCCATTGCCGCTCAGGAACTCCTTGGTTCCGTCGAGCGGATCGACGAGCCAGAAGCGGGCGCCCGTGACATCGGGCGACAATCCTTTGGACGCCTCCTCCTCCGACACCACGGGGATGTCCGGCGTCAGGTGGCGCAGCGCCGGCAGGATGATGTCTTCCGCCGCCTGGTCTGCGGCGGTGACCGGGCTGCCATCCGCCTTTTCGGTCGCTGCCGTCAGGCCGTAGAACCGCATCGTCGCTCGCCCGGCCTCCTCGGCGATCGGGCGCACGGCGGCGAGCAGCGCGTGCAGGTCCAGTGTTTCGCTCACGACGCATCACCCCGCAGCAGACCGCGTTCCTCGAGCTGGCGCACGATCAGCTCGGCCGCGTCTTCCGGCTTCAGCTTCGTGGTGTCGATGTGCAGCTCTGCGTTTTCTGGCGCTTCGTACGGGCTGGAGATGCCGGTGAAATGCTTGATCTCGCCGCGCCGGGCCTTTTTGTACAACCCCTTGGGGTCGCGTGTCTCGGCGACACTCAACGGTGCATCGACGAACACTTCCAGGAACTCGCCTTCCGGCATCACGTCGCGCGCCATCTGCCGTTCCGACCGGAACGGCGAGATGAAGGAGACCAGCACGATAAGTCCGGCATCGGCCATCAGGCGTGCCACTTCGCCGACACGGCGGATGTTTTCCACGCGGTCCGTGTCTGTGAAGCCGAGATCTCGGTTCAGCCCGTGCCGCACGTTGTCGCCGTCCAGCATGGTGGTGTGCCGGCCCATTGCGAACAGCCGTTTTTCCACCAGGTTCGCGACGGTCGATTTGCCGGCGCCGGACAGGCCGGTGAACCACAGCACGCAGGCGCGCTGGCCCTTTTGCGCGGCGCGCGACGTGCGGCTGACATCGACGGCCTGCCAATGAATGTTCTGCGCGCGGCGCAACGCGAAATGGATCAGCCCGGCCGCCACCGTCTCGTTGGTCATGCGGTCGATCAGGATGAAGCCGCCAGTGTCGCGATTATCGGTGTAGGAATCGAAGGCGACGGGCTGGTCCAGGCTGATGTTGCAGAGCCCGATCTCGTTCAGCTCCAGCGCGCGCGCGGCCACCTGTTCCAGCGTGTTGACGTTCACCTTGTGCTTGAGCGCGGTGATCGAGGCGGTCACTGTCTTGGTGCCGAGTTTCATCAGGTACGAACGGCCTGGCAGCATCGGCGTGTCGTTCATCCAGACGATCGTCGTCTCGAACTGGTCGGAGACTTCGGCGGGGTGTTCGGCGCCGCAGATCACGTCCCCGCGCGAGCAATCCACCTCATCTTCCAGCGTGACGGTGATGGATTGTCCCGCGGTGGCGTAAGGCAGGTCGCCCTCGATCAGCACGCGCGCCACACGGCTTTGGCGTGCCGACGGCATGATGCGCACCAGGTCGCCGGGATGCACGGTGCCCGAAGAGACCAGGCCGGAGAACCCGCGGAAATCGAGGTTTGGCCGGTTGACCCATTGCACGGGCATGCGGAACGGCGCGGTGCGCGACAGGCTGGCGACTTCCACGGTTTCCAGATGCCCCATCAGCGTCGGCCCGTGATACCAGGGCGTGTTGCCGCTGGGCTCGGTGATGTTGTCGCCGGCAAGGGCCGAGATCGGGATCGGCACGATCTTCTCGATGCCCAGTTGCGACGAGAACTCGGTGTAGGAGCCGAGGATGCGGTCGAACACGTCGCGCGAGTAGTTCACCAGATCCATCTTGTTGATGGCGAGGATGACGTGCTTGATGCCGATCAGCGACACCAAATACGAGTGCCGCCGCGTCTGCGTCAGCACGCCGCGCCGTGCGTCGATCAGGATGATGGCGAGGTCGGCGGTGGACGCGCCGGTGACCATGTTGCGCGTGTACTGCTCATGGCCGGGCGTGTCGGCGACGATGAACTTGCGTTTGTCGGTCGAGAAGAAGCGGTAGGCGACGTCGATGGTGATGCCCTGCTCGCGCTCCGCGGCCAGCCCGTCCACGAGCAGTGCGAAATCGATGTTCTGGCCCTGGGTGCCCATCTTCTTCGAATCGGCCTCGAGGGCGGCGAGCTGGTCCTCGAACACCATCTTGCTGTCGTAGAGCAGCCGCCCGATCAGCGTGGACTTGCCGTCATCGACGGAGCCGCAGGTGATGAATCGCAGCAGCGATTTGGTTTCGTGCTGCTTGAGGTAGGCGTCGATGTCGGTGGCGATCAGGTCGGATACGTGGGCCATCGTCGTGGTCTCTCCACTGGTAGGGCGGACGCAGTCCGCCAGCTTTGAAGCGCTTGATTTGTGATCGCAGCAATGTTGTCGGACTTGCGTCCGACCTACGCGACTAGCGTCCGGAAAGAAAGGAACACCAAGGCCACGAAGAAGAAGGCAAGCACACCAAGAAATCGTTGAGCCTGAATTATTGCTCCGTTACAATCATATTCAAACAGACAGGCCGACAGTCGGTCGGGCAAGACATACGTGTAGGCTGGCGAAAAACGCTCGATACACACGGGACTAACTCGGACGAAGCTTTAGGATACGGCTCTCTTCGTGTTCTTGCCTTTGTTGTTCGTGTCCTTGGTGTTCCATTCTTGCCCTGCCTGCCGCACCAGACCCAATCGGCCGCGCGTCAGAAATACCCCTCCTGCTTCTTCTTCTCCATGCTAGCCGCCGCGTCATGGTCAATGGCGCGGCCCTGGCGTTCGCTCGTCGTTGTCAGCAGCATTTCCTGGATGATCTGCGGCAGCGTATCCGCCTCGCTCTCCACCGCACCCGTGAGCGGGTAGCAGCCCAGCGTGCGGAAGCGCACCTTCTTCATCACCGGCGCCTGGCCTTCCGGGATGCGCATCCGGTCGTCATCGACCATGATCGTCATGCCGTTATATTGCACCACGGGGCGCTCGGCCGAGAAATACAGCGGCACGATCGGGATGTTTTCCAGGTGGATGTACTGCCAGATGTCCAGCTCGGTCCAGTTGCTGATCGGGAACGCGCGTATGCTCTCGCCCTTGGTCTTGCGGGCGTTATAGACGTGCCACAGCTCTGGCCGCTGGCGCTTCGGGTCCCAGCGGTGCTGTGCCGAGCGGAACGAGAAGATGCGCTCCTTGCTGCGGCTCTTCTCCTCGTCGCGCCGCGCGCCGCCGAACGCCACGTCGAAGCCGTAATGGTCGAGCGCCGCTTTCAGCGCCTCGGTCTTCATCACGTCGGTGTAATGCGCGTGGTCGAACGGGTTGATGCCCTGCGCGATGCCGTCATGGTTGATCCATTCGTGCAGCGTCAGCCCGTGGCGGCGCACCATCTCGTCACGGAACGCGATCATGCCGGAAAACTTCCAGGTCGTGTTCACGTGCAGCAGCGGGAAGGGCGGTCGGCCGGGCGAGAAGGCCTTCAGCGCCAGATGCAGCATCACCGCGCTGTCCTTGCCGACCGAGTACAGCATCACCGGCCGCTCAGCCTCGGCCGCCACCTCGCGCATGATATGGATGCTTTCCGCCTCCAGCCGCTGCAGATGCGTCAGGTCGGGCGCGGTCTCCGCTGGGTCGGGTATGCTCAACATCCTGCTCTCCCAAAGGTCCGGCCTCAGCCGATGCCGCGGAATCCCGGTCACCTGCTCGACCCGCAGCACGAGGTCGGCCGGTATCTCGCGCTCGCCGTTGACCCACTGGCTGACCGCGCCTTCGCTGCGGCCGACCGCCTCGGCCACATCACGTTGTCGTTTGCCGGACGCCCGCAACAAGGCTTTCAGATCGGCCATGGCACGGCTGTAGCAGAGCCGAATTCGATAACGCAACCGAAAACTTTAGTATTTCTAAACTCGGGTGTCTCGGCCGGCGGGGCCTTACAAAGCCCTCCAGCCGCGCATATGATGAGACGCTGGCACGTTGCCGGCCCACCATCGCGAGGTTCCATGATGAGCGATAAAGCGGCACTCTCAGCCGAGCACGATGCGCCCGAGGCGCCCGACACCGATCGTTTTGCCGCCCAGTTGCAGCAGGACGTCCGCTCCTGGACCGCGCGCGAGGCCGATGCCGGCGGCCGCGAAGGCCGCCACCACCCGCAAGCGGGCCAAGCCGGCGCCGAAAGCCGCCGCACCCGCCGAGCCGACCAAAGGGCGCCCGTTCTCCATGAGCTACGAGGGCGTCAGCACCGCGCAATACCTGGCCG
>CAXUNK010000249.1:0-4818 GCA_964252425.1 uncultured Acetobacteraceae bacterium | reverse complement strand
CTTGTGGGCGATGGCGGGCTGCGGGCGGCGGCGCTGGCCCGGTTCGGCCATGCGCCCACGCCGAGCCAGGTCGAGGCGCTGTCGGAGATCGACAGCGATCTCGCGGCGCCGAGGCGCATGTTGCGTCTGCTGCAGGGTGATGTGGGGTCCGGCAAGACGCTGGTGGCAGCGCTCGCGATGCTGCGCGCGGCGGAAGCCGGCGCGCAGGCGGCGATGATGGCGCCGACGGAGACGCTCGCACGCCAGCATCATCGGACGCTGACCAAGATTTGTCCCGTGCCGGTGGCGCTGCTGACCGGCTCGGTGAAGGGCAATGCCAGGCGCAACACGCTGCTCGGCCTGCAATCCGGCAGGGTGCCGATGGTGGTGGGCACGCATGCGCTGTTCCAGGACGGCGTCGAGTATCGCGACCTCGCTTTGGCGGTGATTGACGAGCAGCACCGGTTCGGGGTGGAGCAGCGCCTCTCGCTCGCGGCCCGCGGTCAGGCGACCGACGTGCTGGTGATGACGGCCACGCCGATCCCGCGCACCCTGCTGCTGACCCAGTATGGCGAGATGGAGGTCAGCCGCCTGGCCGAAAAGCCCGCCGGCCGCCCGCCGGTGCGCACCACGCTGCACAGCCTGGCGACCCTGCCGGACGTGACCGACGGCATCGCCCGCGCGCTGGACCGTGGCGACCAGGTGTTCTGGGTCTGCCCGATGGTCAACGAGAACATCCTGCTCGACGCGGCAGCCGCCGAACAAAGATGGCGCGTGCTGAGGCTGCGGTTCGGCGAGGCGGTCGGCCTGGCGCATGGCCAGATGGAGGTCGAGGCGCGCGAGCGGGCGCTGCGCGACTTCGCCGCCGGCCGCACAAGGCTGCTGGTGGCCACCACCGTCATCGAGGTCGGCGTCGATGTGCCGGCGGCGAGCGTCATGGTGGTCGAACATGCGGAGCGCTTCGGCCTGGCCCAGTTGCACCAGTTGCGCGGCCGGGTAGGGCGTGGGTCGGCGGCCAGCTACTGCCTGCTGCTGCACGAGGACGGGCTGGCCGAGACCGCGCGACGGCGCCTGACCCTGCTGCGCGACACCGATGACGGCTTCGCCATCGCCGACGAGGATTTCCGCCTGCGCGGCGGGGGCGACCTGATGGGCCGCCGCCAGTCGGGCCAGCAGAGCTGGCGGCTGGCCGACCCGGTCGAGCATGACGGCCTGCTGCAGATGGCGCGCCGCGACGCCGCCCACCTGCTGGAACGCGACCCGCGCCTGGAAAGCGAGCGGGGCCGCGCCGCACGCCTGCTGCTGCGCCTGTTCGAACGCGGCGCCGCGTTGCGCACGTTGGGATCGGGGTAGCCATGCACGATCGAGGACGGGTCCCGGCATACACTATCGCCAGCCTGCTCGGCCTAGGCGCAGCCTTATTCATAGTTCCGACAGCAACGCTGCTTGGCACGGGTGGGCTATGGGCAAACCCGGCCGGAGACGTGGCCATGGGGTTGACCGCCCATCTCGCCTTCCAGGTACCGGGGTGGCATTGGCCGTTACTACGCGCGCCTGACTTGGTCTGGCCCGTCGGGCGTAGCATCGCCATGTCGGACAGCAACCCTTTGATGTCCTTGGCGGCCAAGCTGCTGTCAGGCGCTGCGGGCCACCCTATCAACCTGCTTGGCGTCTGGCTTGGCCTGTGCTGGGTTTTGCAGCCCGTCGGCTCCGTCTACGCGCTCAGGTCTATGCTGGCCTATCACCGTAGCGAGACACCAACGTTGACACCTGCCCTGGCTGCCGCCTGCTTCGGCCTGCTCTGCCCGGCTTGGCTGATGCGCCAGCACATCAACCTTTTGGGGCATTTTTTCTTGCTTGCCGCGCTGGGCCTGTCGATCCGCATGATACGCGGATCGTCCCGCCAGCGCTGGTCGCCGGTTTGCGTACTGCTCACCCTATGTGTGCTTGTACATCCTTACGTTTTCGTCTTCGCGGCGATCATGATGTGTGCGCCAATCTGCCGCGCCCTGCTTGAGGAGCGCGCGCTACCTTGGCGGATGCTGGGCGCTTACGCCGCCACGTGTTGTCTGCCAGTGGCGCTCCTTTGGGTGCTTAGCGGCAGCCTCGGCGCCAGTGCGCCCGGCTACGGCTATTTCTCCATGAACCTGTTGTCACCATTTTGGCCGCAGATCTCCGGCGTGTTCGGACCAGCACTGCCCGTCATCGACGCAACCGGCGGCCAGTATGAAGGATTCAACTATCTTGGGGCGGGGTCACTGATTATCGCAGCCTGCGGCGCATGGCTTCTATATGCTCGACCGATCCGATGTGCCGATAGGCGTCGCTCTGCGCTGGCGATCCTGTTTCCGCTCGGAGCCCTGACCATGTTGGCACTTACGCCGAGAGTATATGCTGGCCACCTGCTTCTTGTTCCTTTGCCGGAACAGCCATGGCGAAAAATCTTTGCGGCGATCCAGGCATCCGGCCGGGCCTTCTGGCTTGTCGGCTATGCAGTTACGTTCTGCGCCATCGCAATCCTGTCGGCGCGCCTGCGCATCGCTGTGCTACGCCCGGTGCTGGCCGCCGCCATCATCTTGCAGGCGCTAGACGCAGCGCCGCTGATGGGGAAAGCCCGGGATTTTCTGGCCGGCCTGCATCAGGCGCCGCCCCCCTTCGTTATGCCAAATGGGGCAACGCTCCTGCAGACCGTGCCGGCCTGCGACCATGTCAGCGCACCCGCCGATCTCCTGCGCCTCGATGCTGTGCGGCACGGCATGCGGCTGGCGGACATGCGCATGGCCAGGCAAGCACCGGGATATGATTGTGAAACCGCATTGTCGGACGGCCTGGAAGCGCCGCTTGCAAACGGGGAAATACGCGTGTTCCTGCCCGCCGCGCAAGGCGCGTTTCGCGCCGATGCTCTTGGCCCTGATGTCACGTGCACGCGTCTCGTCACAAACATACTGTGTAGCCGGCTGGCCTGGGTGCAGCCAGGACAGAAGCTGATAGAGGGCGTACCCATCCCGGAGTTTGCACTATCCGGCCAGTCTAGCTTGCCGGCGCCAGCAGCCATCCTCTCCTTCGGGTGGAAGCAAGATGGCGTCCTTGTCTGGTCCGAGGGACCGCGCGCAACGCTGTTATTCCGCCGTGCCCCGACCTCGAACGGACCCGTCGCGCTTGTCATGATTTTGGACGGGATAGCTGATGCTCAAGGCGGGTCGCGTCGCGTTTCAATACGTTGCAACGGAGCCGAGCCGTTAATCTTGTCACTTGCCGACCAGCGGCGAACAAGAGTCGTACTGCCTATGACCTCGCCTGCCCCTGGTTTGCCGGATCGAATCATATTCGACATGCGCCGTCCGATTGATCCGGCAAAACGCGGCCTGAATTCACCGGTGCGCCGCGCGGCGATCCGCCTCTATGGTCTCAGCCTGAACCGCGACTCATCGGAACGAACAGTTTCGACCGATTCGGCCGCT
The DNA here is from genome assembly GCA_964252425.1 of uncultured Acetobacteraceae bacterium. Classification (GTDB taxonomy): domain Bacteria; phylum Pseudomonadota; class Alphaproteobacteria; order Acetobacterales; family Acetobacteraceae; genus BOG-908. Next base: position 1,378 of record CAXUNK010000249.1, on the reverse strand, counting down.
ACAGTCACAAAGTAGCGGTATGCCGGCGGCGCAGGCGGGCGGCGAGCACCAGCATGGCCGCCCCGAACAGGATCGCGTAGGCCGCGACCCACCAGGTCAGCACCAGCGCGCCGGCCAGCGGAGCGCCGACCAGAACCACGCCCCAGAGCAGCGAGACCACGCCGCCCAGACCCAGCCAGAAGCGGCCATGCGCCGGGTGAAGCTGGAACGCGGCGCCCAGCATCAGCGCCCCGGTCACCAACGCCCATGCCGCGATGACGAGCACGAAGCCGAGCACCGCGCCGCCCGGGAATGCCGCCGCCAGCAACCCGATCAGGATGCCCAGCACACCTTCGGCCGCCAGCAGGCCCCAGCGCTGATGCCGCTCGGCGGCGCGCAAGGCGGCCGTCAGCGCCAGCACGCCGTCAACCAGAAGGTAGGCGGCGAAAACCAGCCCCAACGACAACAGTGCCGACACTGGCCAAACCAGGGCCGCGACGCCGAACAGCAGGGCCAAGGCGCCGCGCAAGGCCATGACCCACCAGTTGCGCGCCAGGCTCGCCGCGCGCTCGGACTGCATCGCCAACCCCAAAGCCATGGGAGATCGCCCAATCGAAGTTTCTGCAGCCGGTGACGCAGCGCAGGGCTGTCGGTTCGGTGCTCACACGCGCCTGCGTCGCGAAACTCGCCCGTTATGTGATCGTCCGGCGTGCGGCGGTCCAGCGCACCAAGAATGTCACATCCATTCCCGCGCGCGAGCGCAGCCCGACGGCCTCTATACTACGATATCGGAATGCTGCAGGCGTTCGTCTTGTGCAGGTCGGCCGGCGCGGGCGCGCTCTCGCCGCGGCGTTCGGCCAGGAAGAAGGTGGTGAACCCGTCCGACGCCAGCGCCTCCAGATGCCGGCCGTTCGGGTCGGGCATGGTGGCGCCGTCATCGAGCACATGCGTCTCGCTATGCCCGTCGGCCGCGCGTATGGTGATGCGGCCGCACAGCGCGTACTCGTAGCGGTCGGCCGCCGGGATGCGGACCGCGACATCGGCCAGCGGATGCTCGGCGCTCAGCTCGAAATGGGCGACGAGCTGGCCGTTGACGAAGACGGTGGTCGCTTCGGTGATCTCCGCAGGGTCGGTCTGGTCGGACAGGTGGAAACTGACCGTGGCGGCGCAGGCCGGGCCGGCGAGCAGAGTGGCAAGCACGGGCATGGCGTGGAGCGTACGCATGGGAACCTTGTCGCATTGAATGGCCGGCGCAGGATAGCGCGCCCATGACGCTGGGCGAAGCGCTCGACTCGGCATCGGCCACATTGGCGCGCGCGGGGCTGGAGCAGCCCAGGCGGGAGGCGAGGCTGCTGGCCGGCCATCTGCTGGGGGCCGGGCCCTCGGCCTGGCTGGACCC
>CAXUNK010000248.1:0-4875 GCA_964252425.1 uncultured Acetobacteraceae bacterium | reverse complement strand
GGCCCGGTCGCGCCTGTCCGCGCCAGACCAGGCCGAGTTGGCGCCGGAGCCCTCGGTTCGGTTTCGCCTGCACCCGCTCGCCCGGCGCTACCGCGCGGAGACGTATTTCGCCACCGCCACCCTCGCTCTGGTGATGCTGCTGGGCGTGCTGGCCTGGCGAATGCAGGGCTCCGGATTGCTGGTGGACCGGGCGGCGGTCACCCCGCTCGTGCTCGGGTCGAGTTCGTCCGCGCCCATCGCCGAGCCTGTCGTGACGACTCTGGCGCCGGTGACCGTGCCGCATGCCGGCGGGCCGGTCGAGACGGCATCGCTCGAAGAAAGTGTCCCGTCAGTGTCGGTGACCGGTTCGGCACCGGAACCATCCCCGCCTGGCCCGGCCATGGGCCTGCCACCCTTGCCCGAGCGCACCGCCCTGGCCCAGGTGACGCTGGAGGTGCCGGCGGGCGACGCGCAGGCCGCCCGGGCCGCATCCGATTTCGCGGCCGGATTGCAGCAAGCGGGCGTGAGCGTACGGCCGGTCTCCGCCAGCCCGGCACGGTCCGAGGCGGGCGTCGTGTTCTTCTTCGATGAGGACGTCTCGCTGGCGCGCAGGGTCGCCGACCTGCTCGGCGGCAAAGCGGGCCAGGTGCGCCAGGAAGCCTTGCCCGCCGGCGGAGCTGTGCTGCCCGGCACGATACGCATCACCCTGCCCGCGACGCCCCAGCCTGGCCCGCCCGGGTGAGACCAAGCCGCAAAGGAATCCTGAGATGCACCGCGCAGTATATGCCACCCTGCTGTTTTCCGGTCTGCTGGCGACCGGCCTGCTGACCTCGCCGGCATCCGCCGCCGATGCACCGCAGGCAGCAACTCCCGCACAGGCCGCACCTCCTGCACCGGCCGCGCCTGCCGGCGCCAATCCGGCGCCGCTGGTGATCCACTTCGACTCGGGCAGCACGCGTGTGGGAGCGGAGGGCCAGGCGGTGCTGGATCATGCGGCCCGCCTGTTCCGCGAAGGCAATCCGATCGTGATGATCATCAGCGGCGCGACCGATGCGGTCGGCTCGCCGGAGCGCAACCTGCAGCTCTCGCAGGAGCGGGACCGGGCGGTTCTGCGCGGGCTGGTGGCGCGCGGCCTGCCCACGCAGCGTTTCCAGCTTCTGGCCAAGGGCGAAACCGATCCGGCCGTGCCCGCCGATCCGGGCGTGGCGCAGCCGGAGAACCGGCGCGTCGAGATCACGTGGCGCTGAGCCAATATATCGGGCGGAGGGCCACCCGCGCCGCGGCGTCGTGTCTGGTGTGTCTGGCGGCCGCAGCACCGGTTGCGACGCGACCGGACCCGAGTTTCCTGCGGCAGCAATGGGAGAAGCAGGCGGCGGCCGGTGATGCCCAGGCCGCCTACCAGCTCGGTATCATGTACGATCTGGGCCAGGGTGTGGCGTCCAACGCGGCCACGGCGCTCGATTGGTATCGGCGCGCGGGCGCGGGCGGTGTCGCGGATGGTGCGTTCAACGCGGCGGTGATGCTGGATGACGGCCAGTCGGTCGGGCGCGACCGCGCACAGGCGGCGGTGTGGTATGCACGCGCCGCCGTGCACGGCAACGCACGAGCGGCGATGAACCTGGCCCGGCTGTATCAAGCCGGCGACGGCGTGCCGCACAACGATGTGGCGGCATTGGCGTGGCTGGAGATGGCAGCACCGCGCGTTCCGATCGCCAGACAGCGGCTGCGCCAGTTACGCGCGCAGATCAGCGCCATGACCCCCGAGCCCGAGGAGATACCGCCGGCACCGCAATTGACGCCCAGTTCCGGTCAGCGGCCGGAAGAGCTGGTGTGGACGGCTCCTGGCGAGGCTGCTTCGCCGTTGCGGTACGTGGTCAGCCTGGCCGTGCCCGGCGCGCAGGCCTGGATTCCGGTATGGGAGCAATCGACGGCACTGACGGCGGTGCTGCCGCCCCCAACCATGGGGTCCTGTTTCGCCTGGCGAGTGTACAGCCTCGTTCCGGGCGGGGTGCACTACACCGCCAGCGACTGGCAGCGTGTCGGGTGCGTGACTTGACTTATAGGCAAGCGGTTCTTTCTTTGAAAAAAGGACCAAAAAAACTTCTGTCTCCCACGCCTGCATCACGGCCCGCACCAGTTCTGCCAGAACCGCGCTGGCAGAATCGTTACGACCAATAGTGCAGGCGAACAAGTAAAAGCTTTTTGCTTCTTTTTCTCGAAAAAGAAGGCCTTCCTTTCTCCCACGATGCGTCCGCCTTCAGGCCGATCATTATCAGACACGGTCGATATAGGCGATCCATTCGGCTTCCGTCATCGTCTTGACGCCGAGTTCCGTGGCGCGCCTGGCCTTCGATCCCGCGTCTTCGCCGACGATGACGAGGTCGGTCTTCTTCGAGACACTATCCGTCACGCGGGCGCCCGCCGCCTCGGCGCGCGCGCGCGCTTCGGGACGCGTCATCGTCTGCATCGTGCCTGTAAAGACCAATATCTTTCCGGACAACGCGCCGGTGCCGGCGGCCTCTGCGTCCACGATCGTCAGCAGGCCGGCCAGTTCGTCCAGCACGGCCGTGTTGTGCGGCTCGGCGAAAAACTCGGTCAGTTCGCCGGCCACCGCTTCGCCCACGCCCAGTATGCTGCCGAGCGCCTGACGCGATTCCGACCCGATCGTGACGGCGTCCAGCATCTGCGCACGCCAATGGGCGAAGCTGCCGTAGTGGCGCGCCAGAAGCTTGGCGTTGTTCTCGCCGATGCGGCGTATGCCGAGTGCCAGGATGAAGCGGGCGAGCGGGATCGTGCGGCGCTGCTCGATGGCGGCGATGAGGTTGCGCGCCGACAGCTCGCCCCAGCCTTCGCGCGCGGCTATGTCGGATTCGCGCAGATGCAGCCGAAAGATATCGGCCGGGCCGGCCAGAAGACCATCGCGGTGGAACTCCACGATGGTCTTCTCGCCCATGCCCTCGATATCGAACGCACGCCGCGAACAGAAATGGATCAGCCGCTCGACCGTCTGCGCGGGGCAGATCAGTCCGCCGGTGCAGCGCCGCACGACTTCGCCCTCGGGGCGGACGGCCAGGCTGCCGCACGCGGGACAGTGGCTGAGCGGCGCGTAGGGCACGGCGCGGGCGGGCCGGCGCTCGGTCAGCACGGAGACGATCTGCGGGATGACGTCGCCGGCGCGTTGCAAACACACCGTATCACCCACCCGCGCATCGAGACGCGCGATCTCGTCCTCGTTGTGCAGGGTTGCGCGCGTCACCAGCACGCCGCCCACATTGACCGGCTCGAGCCAGGCGACCGGCGTGAGTGCGCCGGTGCGGCCGACCTGCACGCGTATGTCCTGCAAGACGGTCGTGGCACGTTCGGCGGCGAATTTCTGAGCGACGGCCCAGCGTGGCTCGCGGCCGGCGAAACCCAGGCGCTTCTGCCAGGCGAGATCGTCGATCTTGAAGACCACGCCGTCGATATCGTAGGCGAGCGACGCACGGTGCTGCGACATCCGATCGAAGAACGCCTGCGCCGCAGCCTCGTCCGCGAGCTGTTCGGAGAGCGGGTTCACCTCGAACCCCCATCCACGCAGACGCTGCAGGAAACCCCAATGCGTCTCGGCCACCGGTTCGGACGCATCGCCGACCGCGTAGGCGAACAGCGCGAGCGGACGTGACGCGGTGATGCGTGTGTCGAGCTGTCGCAGGCTGCCGGCGGCGGCATTGCGCGGGTTTGCGAAGGTGCGCGCGCCGGCCTCCGCCTGGGCGGCGTTCAGCGCCAGGAAATCCGCCTTGCTGATGAACACCTCGCCGCGTATCTCGATCAGATCGGGTGCGTCGCCGTGCAATCGCTGCGGGATGTTTTTCAGCGTGCGCAGGTTGGCGCTGACGTCTTCGCCTTCCGCGCCGTCGCCGCGCGTGGCGCCGTGCACGAAGTCGCCGCGTTGGTAGGTGAGCGAGATCGACAGGCCGTCAATCTTGGGTTCGCCCACCATCGGCAGCACCGTCGTGGCCGGCAAACCCAGGAAGCGGCGCACGCGCGCGCAAAACTCGGAAAAATCGTCTGGCGAGAACGCGTTTGCCAGCGACAGCATCGGCACGCGGTGACGGATCTTGCCGAACGCCGGCGAGGGTGCCGCGCCGACCCGGTTGGCGGCGGCGTCCGCTTCGGCGCCCGGCGCCTCGGCGGCGAGTGCCGCGTAGCGCCGGCGCAGCGCATCGTACTCGGCGTCCGTGATGAGCGGCGCGTCGAGCGTGTGATAGGCATGGTCGTGGCGCGCGATATAGGCAGCGAGCCGCGCGCGCGCGGCAACGTCAAAAGCCGGGGTTTGGCGGTTTGGGGCAGCGGGCTGCTCTGCGGTACCTGCCTTGCTTGAACGGCGGGAACTCATGCGGCGCCCAGCAGGGAGTCGGCCGCAGCCCGCGCCGCCGGCGTGATCACCTCGCCGGCCAGCATGCGCGCGATCTCCTCCCGGCGCTCATGGGCGGCCAGCACGTCTACCCTGGTCTGTGTGCGCGCGCCGTGCACGGATTTGCTGACTCGCAGATGGGCGGCGCCGCGTGCGGCCACCTGCGGCGAGTGCGTGACCACCAGCACCTGCACGCCCTCGGACACACGCGCCACCCGTTCGCCCACGGCAGCAGCGGTCGCCCCGCCGATACCGCTATCGACCTCGTCGAACACCAGCGTCGGCACCGCCGATCCCGAGACCAGCACCACCTTCAACGCCAGCATCAGGCGGGAGAGTTCGCCGCCGGACGCGACCCGCCCCAGCGGACCCGGCGGCTGGCCAGGGTTGGTCGCGATCAGGAAGCGCACGACATCGGCGCCGGCCGCGCCCCACGCCTCCTCCTCCAACTGGGTGACGGAGACGAAGGCGCGGGCGCGGTCCAGGCGCAGGGGCGGCAGCTC
>CAXUNK010000247.1:0-4888 GCA_964252425.1 uncultured Acetobacteraceae bacterium | reverse complement strand
CCGCGCCACCCCGCGCCAGCCGATGCGTCCGTAGCTCATCGTCTCGCTCTCCAGCCCGGGCACCACGGCGCGCACCACACGCACGGGGCTGTCCGGCGGCGAGCAATCGACGACCACGATCCCCAGCCCCGCCTCGCCCAGACGCCGGACCAGGAAGTCGAGCCTGGCCTGCGAGGTGGCGACGGCCTCGGGCGCCACACTCGGCAGCTCGGCGAGGCCGACACGGCGCGTCTGGCGGAAGGCCGTCTGCGCCAGCAGCGCGCTCAGGGCGGGCTGCGGCATCGCCAGCCAGCCGGTCATGGCGTCGAGCGCGCGCGCCTCCTCCATCGCCAGGTCGCTGGCGAGACGGCGGGCGAGATAGCTGGCCGGCAGCACCGAACGGGCACGTTCGATCGGGCCGTGCGTCGCGGCCTTGCGGGCGCGGGATCCCACGAACTCCAGCAACGCCTTGCGCACCGCACGCCCCGCATCCGGATGCGAGGCCTCGCCGCAGGCGCTGACCTGAAGCGAGAAATCGGCCTCGCGCGTGTCGTCGCCCACCACGTACACATTGGCCAGGCCGAGCTCCGTGCCGGCGAGCTTGACCAGCGGTTCGAGCCCCGACGCGCGCAGCCGGTCCAGCAGCGCGTCCACCTCCGGCAACGCGCCCCGTGGCAGGTCGATCACCACGCCCTGGTCGAGCGCCCGGTACGAGGTGACGTTGCCGTCACGCTGCAGCAGCTCCATCACCCCATGCGCCACCGCATGCGCGAAATCGGTCCCCGCACCCAGGCCGTTGGTGATGGGGGTGATCAGCCGGGCCGGCTCGGCCAGCTGATAGGCATGCGCCGCCACCCATTCGGCGGGAACCAGCACGCGGCCGCCATCGGGCCAGCGCTGCCCCGCCACCCAGGAGAGGCGGAGGTCCGGCGAATAATCCGACCCCGCCTCCAGGCCCAGCGTCAGCGGATCGACCGCCTTGCCCTCGCCCAGCTCGGCGAAGCTGGCCTGAATGCGCGGCGCCTGGGCGAGCCAGGCGCCCAGATGCACCTCCTCGCACAGCTCTCCCAGCGCGCCCACTTCCGCCTCGGCCTGGGTCATCCCGTATCCGTAGCCGGTCATCGCCGTGCCGTCGGGCGCCAGCCAGGCGGCCTGCACCACCGGGATGCCGAGCCGGTCCAGCCCGTCGATGCGGGAGATCGCCAGCTCGCCGCCTGTGGGAAGGCTGTGGCGGAAGGCGGCAGCCACGTCGTTCAAGGCATCGGTCATGCCGGGCGGGAATCGGCGCTACGTCCGGTCATGCGGGCAAATATCTCCATGCAGCCTGGCGCGGGCCGCGCCGAGACGAAAAATGGGGGTGGCGACGGCGCTGCAAAGCGGGGCGGGGCCAGTTTCCGTGCGAAGGAGGCGGCATGCAAATCCCCGAAACCCACGGTGACGAATCGAGGCTGCGCGCCTGCCGCGCACGCGTGGCGGCCGATGTGCATGACTGGCGGGCGGCGCTGGAATTGGCGCAAGGCCTGGCGTCCTCGCACCGCTACCCCGAAGCCGACCCGGTGTTCCGTGCCGCGCGCGCGATGTTTCCCGACACGGTCTGGCTCGCGCATATGGCCACCCTGCACGCCTACCCGCAGGCCGAGCTGGCGGCGATGACAGAGCGCGCCGCCCGCCTGGCCGCCGAGGCGCCGCAGGACGGCGGGCGGGCCAGGCTGCTCGGCAACCTGCTGCTGCAACAGCGCGACTACCTGGGCGCGGCGGACGCGTTCGAGCGTGCCCCTGACGTGGATTCGGCGGAGCGCCGGCGTTCGGCGATCGGCTATGCCGCGCTCGCCCATGACCTCGCGCGCGCGCCGCAGGCCGGACCGGCGCCGCTTCTTGCCATCATCAACCTCGATCGCAACACGGACCGGCTGGTGGAGGCGCAGGCACATTACGCGGGCTGCCGCATGAAGCGCGTTCGCGTGCCGGCCGTCGAAGGGGCGCGCCTGCCCCGCGCCGCCGTGCACAGGCTGGGCGGCGACCCGGCGCGCCGCGGCACGCTGGGCTGTTTCCTGGCCCATACGGCCGCCTGGGAGGCGATGCTGGCGCGCGGCGACGCGCATTGCCTCGTCGTCGAGGACGACACGATGCCCCTGCTGGACCTGCCTGAACGCTGGGGCGTCTTCGGGCTGCCCGAGGCGTTCGACGTCTGCTTCCTCAACGACCGCATGGCGCCGCGCGCGGCCGAACCCGCCTTCCAGGTGCTGGGCTGCGCCGAGGCGGTCGGCCGCTTCCCCTCCTACCGCAACGCGGCAGGCACAGATGGCTACCTGATCAGCGCCGCCGGCGCGCGCACACTGCTGGGCTGGTTGGCGGAGGACGGGTTCGCGGGCGACGTTGATTGGCGCCTGCTGGCCTATGCCCTCTCGCCGGCCGAGTGTGCAGCCTTGCCGGAGGGCGGCCATGCGCGCCGGCAGATCGGGCAATTCCACGCGACGATCGGGTCGGCCCGCCGGCTGGACGCGATCGTGCTCTCGCCCCCGCTGATACGCTCGGTGCCGATTGCGAGCGACCGCGAGGACGAGAACCGCACGGGCTGGCATTTAGGTTGACACATCCCAAAAGACAGGAAGAGCTTCTTTTTCGAGAAAAAGAAGCAAAAAGCTTTTGCTTGTTCGCCTGGATTACGGCTCGCTCCAGTTCTACCGAGGCGTGGGAGGGCGCCTCAGGTGACGGGGCCGTGGGCGATGCCGCCCAGCGTGTGGGCCAGGACGAGGATGAGGGTGATCGCCAAGGTGAGGCGGATCCGGCCCTTCATCAAACGCAGCGTGGCGAACAGGAAGATCGCCAGCACCAGGATGAGCAGGATGGTCTGCATGTCGCTGTTCAGCCCTGCGCCGGACATCAGGCTGCGCAGGGTCCGCTCGATCAGGTCGACCGTTCCCAGAACGAGGCGGGCGAACGTCGCGAGCACGGCGAGGACGCCATGCGCGATATTGTCCAGGATAGTCATTCTGTATACTTAACGTTCTAGGAGGCCGGCCGCAACGTGTTTTTGGGACGGCCGCGCAGCCCGTGCCGTTACGGAAACAGGCCGCGCGTCAGCTTGGCCTTCTGCACCCGCTCCACCCCGATCGCGAGTGCGGCGGTGCGGTGCGGCACCCGGTCGCGCTCGGCGCGCGCCATCACCGCCTGGAAGGCGCGCTCCAGCACGCGGTTGAGACGGTCGCGCACCTCCGGCTCGGTCCAGAAGAGCTGCTGCAGGTCCTGCACCCACTCGAAATAGCTGACCACCACGCCGCCGGCGTTGCAGAGGATGTCGGGGATGACGAACACGTCGCCGCGCTCGTTGATCACGCGGTCGGCTTCCGGCGTGGTGGGGCCGTTGGCACCCTCGGCCAGGATGCGGCAGCGCATGCGGCGCGCGATGTCGCCGGTGATCACCTGCTCCATCGCCGCCGGCACCAGCACGTCGCAGGGCTGCACGAGCAGCGCGTGCGGGTCGAAGGCGGCCTCGTTCGACCAGCCGGCCAGCGTGCCATGCGCCTCGGTCCAGCGTGTGAGCGAGGCCACGTCCAGGCCTTTCGGGTCATGGTAGCAGGCGGTGTGGTCGGAGACGCCCAGCACGCGCACACCCTGCTGCGCCAGCGTCTGCGCGGTGACGCTGCCGACATTGCCGAAGCCCTGGATGATGGCGGTGGCCTCGGACGGGTTCATGTGCAGCCGCTCCATCGCCCGGCCGACGAGGTGGACCACGCCGCGGCCGGTCGCCTCACGCCGGCCGACCGTGCCGCCGGCGTCCACCGGCTTGCCGGTCACGATCTCGGTCACCGTCTGGCCCTGGTACATGGAGTAGGTGTCCATGTACCAGGCCATCACCTGCTCGTTGGTGCCCATGTCCGGCGCCATCACATCCGTCTTGGGGCCGACGAAGGGGATCATCTCCTGCATGTAGCGGCGGCTGACCGCCTCCAGCTCGCGCCGGGACAGGCTGTAGGGATCGACCGCGACGCCGCCCTTGGCGCCGCCATAGGGCAGGCCGGCCAGCGCGCACTTCCAGCTCATGGCGATGGCCAGCGCCGCCACCTCGCCCAGATGGAGGTTGCTCGCATAGCGTGTGCCGCCCTTGGTGGGCCCCATCGTCAGGTGATGCTGGACGCGGAAGCCGTGGAAGACCGATTCCGAGCCGTCGTCGCGGTGGATCGGGCAGCTCACCACGATGGCGCGCTTGGGCAGCAGCAGCCGGTCGCGCTGGCGCTCGGGTATGTCCAGATAATCGGCGATGACGCCGAAATTCTCGCGCGCCTGCTCCCAGAACGGGCCGGTATAGATGTCGTGCGAGGGGTCGGCGCTGCGTGCGGCAAGGCCGGCCGGCTGGCTGTGCATGTCCATGGCTGAGTGGTCCGTGGCTTGTGTGGCGGGGATGCCGGGCCTTCTGGCTCTCTTATGTGCCGCGCCGGGCATTGGGTGGCGGCACCATCTTGCAGCTCCCGCGTTTTGTCCACGCACATTGATTGCAGGTCCCCCATGCCCGCCCACCAAGACACGATCTCCGCCCCCGCCGGGCAGGGGCGCCGGATGGCGCTGGTGATGAACGCCAAGGCCGGCGCGCTGCTCGACCAGGATGATGGGGGCGGCACGTTGCAGGAGCTGTTGCGCGGCGAGGCGGACGGGCTGGAGCTGGTGCCGGAAGAGGCGGGCGACCTGCCGGCGCGCGTAGCCCGGGCACAGTCGTCGCGGGCCGATGTGGTGGTCGTGGCCGGCGGCGACGGCACGGTGGCCTGCGCCGCGCAGGCGCTGGCCGGCACCGCAACCGGCGATCCCGCCTTCGACGCGCTCGGGCTGGTCGCCGCCGAGACCGGGTTGCCGGCCCGCTACGCCCATGACCTGATCGACGCGGTGCGGCGGCACGCCGGAACCGGTGCAGGCG
>CAXUNK010000246.1:0-4926 GCA_964252425.1 uncultured Acetobacteraceae bacterium | reverse complement strand
TGACAGCAACGGAGGGACTTGACAGCGACACAGTATCTTTTTCTCGAAAAAGAAGACCTTCCTTCCTCCTACGATATGTCATCCCAGAGGTCGATGAGCATGAATCCACTCTGCATGGGGCTGCTCTAAAAGCGCACGCTTATGCCCGCGGCGAACTGAAACGAGACCGAGGCGCGGTTCAGGCCGAAGAACGCGCCGCTATCGGCCACGACGTTCCGGCCCACCGGCACGGTGAACCCCACATCCAGCGTCTGTTGCGGGCGGGTCTGGGGCGCGTTGGCGGCCCAGTATTCGACGTAGAAATCCGTCTTGGCGAACAACACCCGGTCGAGCGACGCTGATTCCTGCAGTCCGCCGACATAGGCCGTGTTGTGCTCGTTGCGTATGATCCCCGGCGTCAATTGCAGGCCGAGATGGACATCGCGCGGCAGGTTCATCGACGCCGGCAGGTTGAGGACCGCTTCGACATGACCGGTGCCGCGCGAGCTGCCGGCCGTGGGGAACGTCACTTGCGGCTGCACGGCCAGCGCGGTTGCCCAGACCGTGTCGGAGCCGGAATCGCCCCACAAATTGATCTTCGCACCGGCCACCGTGTCGCCGAAGCCCGAGCCGTTCGGCTGCGTCTCGAACGCAGCGATAGCCAAGTTGAGCTCGACATTGGCCAGCACGCCCAGGCGCAGGTTTATCTCTCCCGTGGCGAGCGCCGTGGCACTGGCCTCGTCCCACTGACGCGTCACGTCGGCCAATCCGATCTCGATCTGCAGATGCCCGGCATCGACCGTGTGCGGCGTGTTGACGTGGTTCGGCCGGTCGGTGTCCATGTCGCGCAGTTGCCCGTCGGGCGTCGGGTCGAACAGGCTGACCTCGGGCTGTGCGGCTGTTGCGGGCGGCTGTTGCGCATCGGCTCCCGCCGACGCTGCAAAGGCCGGCGTGGCGAGAACCATGATGAGCACAGCACCCATGATCGTGGGCCGGCTACGCACAGGCATGTGGACACTCGGCATCGTCAGGATGTGCATGAGGCGCTACAGATAGGGCAGCAGCAGCCGGGCCGCCGCGTCGCGCAACCTCGTGCCGAGGGGGCGCCGCGCCAGGTCGGCCTCGGTCAAAGGCGGGCCGCGGCTCGCCTCCATGAAAGCGCTGAGCGCGCGGGCGAGTGCCGCGTCGTACGCCTCCACGCACAGCTCGAAATTCAGCCGGAACGACCGGATGTCCCAATTGCAGCTGCCGATCAGGCACCATTCGCCATCGACCGTCATCAGCTTGGAATGCCGGAACGGGGGCGGGCAGCGCCAGATGCGGACACCGTCCGACAGCAACGGGCCGCTATTGGCCGCACAGGCCCAATCGACCAGGCGATGATCGCTGCGAGACGGGATGACTACGTCCACCGCCACCCCGCGCATCGCCGCCATCGACAGCGCGGTCACCAGCCGGTCATCGGGCAGGAAATAAGGGGTCATGATGGCGATCGTGTCGCGCGCGATTGCGACGGCCTGAAGGATCGAGAACTCGATCTTCTCGATATCCTCGTCCGGTCCGGACGAGATGACCCGGGCGTGAGTCCCCTCGCCCGCCTCGATCTCGGGAAACCAGGCATCGCCCGAGAGGTCTTCGCTGTCGTCGCTGACGAACGCCCAATCCGCGGCGAAGGCCTCGCTCAACTGCGCCACCACCGGACCTGTCAGGCGGAAATGCGTGTCCTGCACGGGCGCGCGGGGGTGGCCGGCCAGCACGTTCTCGTCGCCGATATTGGTGCCGCCGGTAAACCCGATCCGGCCGTCGATCAGCAGTATCTTGCGATGCGAGCGGAGATTCAGGAACGGCATGCGCCAGGGAAGCGGCGAGTGCAGGAAGCGCGCGGCCGGCACGCCGATGCGGCGCAGGTGGTGATAGGCCGCCGATCTGACCCAGCCGCCGCCCACCCCGTCGATCAGCACCCGCACCTCGACCCCGCGCGCCTTGGCCGCGTCCAGCGCGTCGATGAACCGCCCTCCCCATCGGTCGTCGTGGAAGATGTAGGTGGACAGGCCGACGCTGCGCCGTGCGTGCCCGATCGCGTCCAGCATCGCCGGATAGGCCTCGTCGCCGTTGTGCAGGATGGCCATCGTGTTGCCGGGCAGCGCCGGGCAGGCGGTGATGCGGCGTATGCCGCGCTCCAGCGCGTCGAACCGGTGGGCGATCGGGGAGGCCGCCACCTGGTCCGTGCTGCCGGCACGTGCGCCGGCGCGCAGCCGGCGTGCGCGGCGCTGCACCCGGTTGACCCCGAGCACGGCATAGGCGAGCGCGCCGGTGATGGGCGCGAACCAGGCAAGGCCGATCCAGCCCGCGGCCGAGGCCACTTCGCGCTTGCGCAACAGCACGTGGCCGGTCACCAGCACGGCCAGCAGCCATGTCAGCCAGTGCAGGGCCGGGTATTGCGCCGGAAGTAACGTTGCGTTCATCGCCGTCAGATAGACCGGCCACGCCCTGTGGTCACACCGCACGTGCTGGCTTAACAGGCCGCGATGGTCTTCAACCCCATCCCCCGCGCCGCGATGCCGGTGCTGGTCCTGCTGTCGGCCGTGCTGGCGGCATCGGGGGCCTGCGCAGCCGACCCGGTCGCCTACACCATGCGCATCGCGCCCAGCGGCGATGGCGCGCTGGATGCCGCCCTCTCGGGCAGTTCGCAACTGGTCGCACTGCGCACCCGCGCGCCGGCCGGGCCGTTCGCGCTAGTCGCCCGCGCCCGCGCCGATCTCGGACGGCTGCACACAGCGCTCGACAGTTTCGGCTACTACCAGGCGACCGTCTCGATCACGATCGCCGGCCACGCGCTGGATGATGTGTCGCTGCCCGACGCTCTGGGCGCCCTGCCAGCGGCGCCGCCTGCCCTGGTCGCCGTCGAGATCGCGCGCGGCCCGCTCTTCCATCTGCGCGGGGTGAGGCTGGATGGCGCGGTGCCGGCCCAGGCGGCGCAAGCCTTCACCCTGCACGCCGGCGCACCTGCGGTGGCCGCAAGCGTGCTGGCCGCGGGCGGCGCGTTGCAGAGCGCCTTGCAGGAGCAGGGATACGCGCTGGCCCGCGTCGATCCGCCCGACGCGATCCTTGTGCCGGACGCGCATGCGCTGGACGTGACGTTCCATGTCGCGACCGGCCCACGCGTCGATCTCGGCCGCATCACCATCACCGGCCTGCGCCGCACCAACGAGGCCTATCTGCGGCGCCGCCTGCTGCTGCACCCTGGCGAGCTGTACCAGCCGTCGAAGATCGAGGCGGCGCGCGAGGACCTCGCCTCGGTGGGCGTGTTCTCCGGCGTCAAGATCAGCGCGGCCCCCGCGCTGTCGGCGGACGGGAGCATCCCGCTGAAAATCGATGTCACGGAGCGCAAACTGCACGCGGTCAGCCTGAACGCGGCGTTCTCGACCGATCTCGGCGGCAGCCTGGGCGTCACCTGGACGCATCGCAACCTGTTCGGCGGCGCCGAGCAGTTGAACCTGTCGGCTGCCGCCACTGGCCTCGGAGGCAGCGCCAGCAAGGGCCTCGGCTACCTGGCCAAGGCGCAGTTCGTAAAACCCGATTACTATCACCGGGATCAGACGCTGGAGCTCGACCTTCAGGCGCTCAAGCAGAACCTGGACAGCTACGACCAGACAGCGGAGATCGTGGGCGCCACGCTGAGCCGCAAACTGTCGAAACGCTGGACGGTCAGCGTCGGGCTGACCGCGACGGAGGAGACGATCCTGCAGGAGGGTGTGACGCGCGACTATACGCTGGTGGCGCTGCCGGTGACCGGGCGGTTCGACAGCACGAACGTCCCGAACCCGCTCGCCGACCCTACGCATGGGCTGCGCGCCACCGTCATCGCCACGCCCACGGAATCGCTGTCCGGCAAGGACAGCACGTTCGTCATCCTGCAGGGCACGGCCAGCACCTATTTCGACCTGCACGCGCTGGGCCTGGCCAGGCCAGGGCTGAGCGTGCTCGCGTTTCGCGGGCTGGTCGGCAGCGCGCAGGGAGCGTCCGATTTTCAGCTTCCGCCCGACCAGCGTTTCTACGGCGGCGGTTCGGCCACCGTGCGCGGCTACAAATACCAGTCGATCGGTCCGCTGTTCCCGGACGGCAATCCGGAGGGCGGGGCGGCGATCGATGCGGCGACCATCGAGCTGCGCCAGCGCCTCTGGCACAACATCGGCGCGGTGGTGTTTGCCGATGCGGGCCAGGTCAACACCTCCTCCGCCCCGTTCCAGGGCAAGCTGCAGGAAGGGGTGGGCGTGGGGGCGCGCTACTACACGCCGATTGGGCCGATCCGCGTCGATGTGGCGACCCCGGTCAACCGCCCGCCGCACGGCGACAGTTTCGAACTCTATCTCGGTCTGGGACAGGCGTTTT
Organism: uncultured Acetobacteraceae bacterium; assembly: GCA_964252425.1. Taxonomy (GTDB): domain Bacteria; phylum Pseudomonadota; class Alphaproteobacteria; order Acetobacterales; family Acetobacteraceae; genus BOG-908. The sequence goes on along the minus strand of CAXUNK010000246.1, from coordinate 555 downwards.
GAGCGATCTCCCGGCCGCGCCCCGCCCCCGGCACCGCATGCGGGCAATCCTGCTCTGGGCGGCGGCAATCGTGCTGCTGCTGCCGGTGGTGCTGGTGCTGGCCGTGCTGGCCTTCGCCAATACCGGGCCGGGGCGGGCGCTGATCGAGCGCGAGGCCAACAACCTGTCCGGCGGCATGGTCGCTCTCCGCGGCGTGTCGGGCCGCTTTCCGGACGCGCTCCGCCTGGCGCACGCCGAGGTGCGGGACGCGCGCGGCGTCTGGCTGACGCTGGACGATGTGGCGCTGGACTGGTCGCCCACGGCCCTGCTCGGCTGTATGGCAAAGCTCGACCGCGTGTCGGCCGGCCACGTGCAGGTGGCGCGCCTGCCGGCGCCCTCCGCCACGCAGCCCAAACCGCAGCCCGCCTCACAAGGCGGGTTCAGCCTGCCGGTGGGCGTCGATCTGCGCGCGCTGCACGTGGACCGGCTGGACCTGGCCGAACCCGTCGCCGGCCATGCGGCCGCGCTGCGCGTGGATGGCGCGGGCGGCTTCCGCTCGCTCGACGACGCGCGCGC
>CAXUNK010000245.1:0-4931 GCA_964252425.1 uncultured Acetobacteraceae bacterium | reverse complement strand
GGGTGGCGCCGGCGTCGATGGTCAGCGCGCCGGCGGACCCGATGCCGGCGCCGCCCACCTCGACGATGGAGGTGGGATCGACGTAGATGCTGTCGGCCGCGTTGTTCAGCACCAGCGCCAGCACATCCGCGTCGCTGCCGCCGGTGGCCGTCACGGACGCCCCGGCCACGCCTGCGGTCCCCAAGGCAAGCGTGCCGGCGACGCTGAGCGCGCTGCCATGGCCGGCAAGCAGGCTGCCGGAGGCGAGATTCGCCGCCGACGCCGATACCGTGGCGCCGGTGCCGAGCTGCAGCAGCCCGCCGCCCCCGGCGCTGCCGAGGGTCAGGGTGCCGAACGCGTAGGCGCCCAGAAGCTGCGTGTTGCCGGCGAACGCTGCCCAGCCGGCGACGCCCCCGCCGGTCATGGTCATGATCTGCGCGCCGGACAGCCCGGTCACCGACACGCTGTCCTGCGCGGTGGGGGCCACCAGCGAGGGGCTGATGTGGTCGGTGACGTCATCCCAGTTGGATCCGAGCGCCCATGCGCCACCGCCCGCCCCTATCCACACGAAACTGCGTATCACCTGCATCCTCCATCGCCTGGGCGAGAGAGGATGTTTTGGACACGAAACTGTTAATCGCAGGAAAACGTTACGGCTGCAAACATAAATTCCCTGGTCATTCCGGGTGCGGCGTCCGTCGGCGCGCTGGGGCGCGCTGGCGCGCAGATGCGCATGCGGCCTGCCGCGATCGGCCGAATTTCCGCCGTGTGCCGGGAAGGCCTACATCGAGGCTAAGCCGGGATGTGCAGCCCGCTCTAAGGCTGGTCTATCGCCAGCGGACGATGCCCACCGCCAGGCTGCACGCCAGGGCGATCGAGAAGATCGAAAACAGCGTTCGGGCCAAGCCGATCGAATAGAACGGGACGAGGCCACAGGCCAGCACCCCGGTGATCGCGCACAACACCAGCAGCGCACCCAGCCAACGCAGCATCCCGGTCCTCTCCTCGCGCCGGCACTGTCCAGCACTGCCGGCCGCGTCTCCGGGGCTAGTCCTGCCGGTGCCGCGCGGCAAGCATTCCGCTTGCGTCGCGCGGACAAGAACTCTCAACCCCCACCGCACGTTTGCGCAGCCGGGTCCGGTATGGGGCAGCGCGGCATGACGACGAGATTACGGCGGGCGATCGACGTGCTGATGGTCACGCTGGCCATCGATGCCGGCGTCTCGGCGGTGCAGGCCTTGGCGCGGCGGGTCCCGGCGCCCGACCGCGCGGCCGGCACGACGGACCGGACGCCGCAGCCCGACCAGGATGCCGGCGTGGACGCGACCACGCCCAGCGAGATACCCGCGCGCGGCTGGAAACAGATCGCCAAGCGTGTGTTCAACGGGATCGGCGATGACCGCGTGCTGGCCGAGGCGGCGAGTGTCACCTACTACTCGCTGCTCGCCATCTTCCCGGCGATCGCCGCGCTGATCTCCATCTACGGCCTGGTCGCGGACCCGGCCGATATCGGCAAGCACATGAGCGCGGTGGCCGGAGTGCTGCCGGGCGGCGGCGTGCAGATCATCAGCGACCAGATCCATGCGCTGACCTCGGCGCCGAAGAAGGGGCTTGGCCTGGGCGTGCTCATCGGCCTGCTGACCTCGCTGTGGAGTGCGAATGCCGGCGTCAAATCCCTCTTCGACGCGCTCAACGCGGTCTATGAGGAGAAGGAGACGCGCAGCTTCTTCCACCGCACCTGGCTGTCGCTGGCCTTCACCCTCGGCGCCCTGCTGTTCGTGATCGTGGCCCTGTTCGCCGTCGTGGCCGTGCCGGCCATCCTCGCCTATGTGGGGCTGGGCTCGGTCGGCGACTTCCTGCTGTCGGTCGGGCGCTGGCCGGTGCTGCTGTTCGGGATCATGCTGTTTCTCGCCCTGACCTACCGCTACGGCCCCAGCCGGACGCTGGCGCGCTGGCGCTGGGTCAGCTGGGGCAGCGCGTTCGCGAGCGTGTTCTGGCTGATCGGCTCGCTCGCCTTCTCCTGGTACGCGGCCAATTTCGGCAACTACAACAAGACCTACGGGTCGCTGGGCGCCGCGGTCGGTTTCATGACCTGGATCTGGATCTCGACGATCATCGTGCTGGTGGGCGCCGAGCTGAACGCGGAGATGGAGCACCAGACGGCGCGCGACAGCACCGTGGGTCCGGAAAAGCCGCTGGGCGCGCGCGGGGCGGTGCGCGCCAACAAGGTGGCGGCGGCCTAGGCGGTGCCGTATAGGGCGGCGTCCCTGCTGAGGCTGCACGATGGCTGAGATCTACGATTTTTCCGCCCGCACCCTGGATGGCGCCGAACGCAGCCTGTCCGAATACCGCGGCCAGGTGCTGCTGATCGTCAACACCGCCAGCAAATGCGGGTTCACGCCGCAATATGCGGGCCTGGAGAAGCTGCAGCAGAGCTACGGCAAATGGGGCTTCTTCGTGCTCGGCTTCCCCTGCGACCAGTTCGGCCATCAGGAGCCGGGCGACGCGGCCGAGATCGCGAATTTCTGCACGACGAAATACGATGTCAGCTTTCCGATGTTCTCCAAGGTCGAGGTGAACGGCGCCCGCGCGCATCCGCTGTGGACATGGTTGAAGCAGCAGAAGCCAGGCTTCCTGGTGAACTCGATCAAGTGGAACTTCACCAAGTTCCTCGTCTCGCGCGCCGGCACGGTGCTGGAGCGCTTTCCGCCCACCACGTCGCCCGACGCGATCGGCCCTCAGGTGGAGGCAGCGGTCAAGGCAGCCGCCTGATCCGCGCGTGACCACGCTCACCGTCGATCTCGACGCGATTGCGGCCAATTGGCGCAGCCTCGCCCGGCGTCACGCGGGGCCCACCGCGGCCGTGGTCAAGGCCGATGCGTACGGGATGGGTGCGGCACAGGTCGGCGCGCGCCTGCATCGCGAGGGGGCGCGGCATTTCTTCGTGGCCTATCCTGAGGAGGGCGTGGCGCTGCGCCCGCACGTGCCGGGGGCGGAACTCGCCATCCTGAACGGCCTCTATCCGGAGACGGCCGGCCTCTATCTCGCGCACGATCTCACGCCGGTGCTCGGCACGCGTGCCGATATCGAGGCGTGGGCGGGGCTGTCCGATGGCGCCGGGCGACGCCTGCCCGCGATGCTGCATGTGGATACCGGCATGAACCGGCTCGGCCTGCCGATGGACGATCTCGCCTGGCTCGCCCAGCACCGGCGCCTGCTGGACAGGATCGACCTGCGCTACGTCATGACCCACCTGGCCAATGCCGAGCTGCCGGCCGACAGCCGCAACGCCGCACAGGCGGAGCGGCTGTCCGCCGCGCGTGCGGCACTGCCCGGCCTGCCATGCAGCTTCGCCAACTCCTCCGGCATCTTCCTGGGCGGCACGTTCTCGTCGGATCTCGCCCGGCCGGGCGCCGCGCTCTACGGCATCAACCCCACGCCCGGCGCGGCCAACCCGATGCGTCCGGTCCTGCGGCTGACCGGACGCGTGCTGCAGCTCCGCCATATCCGTCCGGGTGAGGCGGTCGGCTATAACGGGATCTGGACGGCGCGCCGCCCCACGCGTGTCGCCACCGTCTCGGTCGGATATGCGGATGGCTACCATCGGACCATGTCGGGTGCCGCCTGCGCCGGCTTTGACGGCGGGCGGCTCCCGCTGATAGGGCGTGTCTCCATGGACCTCACCACCTTCGACGCGACGGACCACCAAGGTGTGTCGCAGGGCAGCGAGGTCGAGCTGATCGGCCCCGCCATACCGCCCGACGAGGTGGCGGTCTGGGCCGGCACCAACGGCTACGAGGTGCTGACCTCGCTCAAACCGCGGCGCGGCCGGGTTTACGCGGCATTGTGACCGGCCGCGTGTGAACAGTCTTCTCTCCTTGGCCGGGGGCACCGGCCGGCTGGTGCTGGCGATGCTGGGCGGCGCCGGCCAGGTCACCCTGTTCGGACTGCTGGGCGCCTCGCATTGGGTGAGGCCGCCTTTCTATGGCCGGCTGTTCGCGCGCCACTTCGTGGAGTTCGCCTATTTCAGCCTGCCCGTCGTGGCGATGACCGCGATCTTCTCCGGCATGGTGATCGCGCTGCAATCCTATACCGGCTTCTCGCGCTACGGGGCGACCAGTGCGGTGGCCAACATCGTCGTGATCTCCGTCGTGCGCGAACTGGCGCCGGTGCTGGCCGGGCTGATGGTGGCCGGCCGCGTCGGTGCGGCTATGGCGGCCGAGCTCGGCACCATGCGGGTCACCGACCAGATCGACGCGCTGCGCACGCTGTCCACCAACCCGATGAAATACCTGGTGGCGCCGCGGCTGCTGGCGGGATTGCTGGCGCTGCCGCTGCTGGTGCTGGTGGCCGACGTGCTGGGCGTGGGCGGCGGGTTCCTGGTGGCCGTGGCCAAGCTCGGGTTCGACGCGCACAGCTACATCGCGGCCACCGTCAATTTTCTGACCGGCACCGATGTCGCCGTCAGCCTGGCCAAGGCGGCGGTGTTCGGCGCGATCGTGGCGCTGATGGGCTGCTTTCACGGCTATAACAGCCGGGGCGGCGCGCAGGGCGTGGGTGCGGCCACCACATCGGCGGTGGTCTCGGCCAGCATCCTGATCCTGGCGTTCGACTACGTGCTGACCGAGCTGTTCTTCTCGCGATGAGTGCCAGCGTGCCGAAAATACGCGTGCGCGGCCTGCGCAAGCGGTTCGGCGACAAGCAGGTGCTCGACGGCGTCGATCTGGACGTCGCCACCGGCACATCGACGGTGGTGATCGGCGGGTCGGGCACCGGCAAGTCGGTGCTGCTGAAATGCATACTGGGCCTGATGGAGCCCGATCAGGGTACCATTGAGATCGACGGCCGGGATCTGGCCGGGATGAACGGGGCCGAGCGCGCCGCGCAACGCGACCGGATCGGCATGCTGTTCCAGAACGGCGCGCTGTTCGACAGCCTGTCGGTCTGGGAGA
>CAXUNK010000244.1:0-4954 GCA_964252425.1 uncultured Acetobacteraceae bacterium | reverse complement strand
GTCCTGGAGATCGAGGAAGCCGACCCGAAGGTGGAGGCCGCCGCACGCGCACGCGAGGCCGGCACGCCGGAGCCGGACGAGTCCTCGCCCGAAATCGCACCCGCACCCGCGCCGCCGCTGGGGGAGGCCGAGGAGCACGAGGTCCAGCGTGCGCTGCGCCGGCGCCGCTTCGCGCGGACGATACGCACCTTCAAGCGCCTGCCCTTCGTGCTGCTGTGCTTCGTGCTGGACCTGCTGCCGCTGGGCGTGTTCGTGGCCATCGCCTATGCCGGCCTGCTCTACGCCGATGCGCGCGTGCAGGCGGTGCTGCAGGCCATCGTCCTGGCCTACGGCATCTGCCGAATCGCCACCTCGCTGACGCGCATGTTCGCCGCCCCCGACCTGCCCAACCTGCGGCTGGTGCATGTGGGCCACGAGGGTGCCGCCTATGCGGTGCGCTGGGTGCGGCGCCTGTTCGCTGTCGCCGCCGCCGGGTTCGCCGCCTCGCAGATCGGCCTGCTGTTCGGCCTGCCCAAACCGGCCGACGACGCCTTCCTCAAGGCGGTATCCTTCTTCGTGCACCTCATGCTGGTCGTGGTCGTCCTGCAATGCCGCGCCTCGGTGGCCGCGCGCATACGCAGCCCGCGCGCCTCGCCCGGTCTGGGCGGCAGGGTGCGCAACCGGCTCGCCTCGGTCTGGCACCTGATCGCCATCTTCTACATCGTGGGGCTGTGGCTGGTCTGGGCGGCCGAAGTGCGGAACGGCTATGTCCGCATCTGGCACCTGTTCCTGGTCACCGCCGGCGTGCTGATCGCCGCGCGCCTGGTCGCGATCGTGCTGCTCGGCGCCCTGGATCGCGCGCTGCGCGCGAGTTCGGACACCGCGCCGCAGAGGCCCGGGCTTGAACGGCGCGTGCAGCGCTACCTGCCGCTGCTGCGCGCCGGCACGACGACCGCGGTGCTTCTGCTGACCGGGCTGGCGCTGCTGCAGGTCTGGGGCATCGACACCCTGGTCTGGTTCCGCACCAACGCGCTCGGCTCCCGACTGGCGTCGGCCACCGCCACGATCCTGGTCGCCGCCCTGCTGGCGCTGGCGGTGTGGGAGGCGGTGAACGCCTCGATGGACCGCAGCCTGGCGCGCATGACCGCGCAGGCGCAGCTGGTCAGCGCCGCCCGGCTGCGCACCCTGCTGCCGATCCTGCGCACCCTGCTGTTCTCCGTGCTGGCGGCGGTGTTCGGCCTGGCCGCGCTGTCCGAAATCGGCGTCAACATCGCGCCGCTTCTGGCCGGCGCCGGCATTCTGGGCGTGGCGATCGGCTTCGGCAGCCAGAAACTGGTCCAGGATTTCATCACCGGCATCTTCCTGCTGATCGAGAACGCCATGCAGGTGGGCGACTGGGTGACGGTGGCCGGCCTCTCCGGATCGGTGGAGAACCTCTCCATCCGCACCATGCGGCTGCGCGCCGGCGACGGCTCGGTGCACATCATCCCGTTCAGCTCGGTCTCGACGGTCACCAACGTCAACCGCGGCATCGGCAACGCGGCGGTCAGCGTCAACGTGCCGATCGAGGAGGACACCGACCGGGTCAGCGAGGTGCTGGCCGCCATCGCGCGCGAGATGCGCGGCGAGCCGCGTTTCGCCGAGATCATGCGCAGCGATCTTCAGCTCTGGGGCGTCGATCGGGTTGATGCGGGTGTGGCCACCGTCGTGGGCCAGATCGTCTGCACCGATGGCGGCCGCTGGACCGTGCAGCGCGAGTTTAACCGGCGCATGGCCATCCGCTTCAAGGAGCAGGGGCTGCGCATCGCCACTCCCGTCACGACCGTCTACAACCATATAGCCACCGATCCGCCGGCGGCGGCCACACACGGCACGGCCGCGCCGCCGGATCGCGCGCTCGCCAACTCGCCGCCGCCCGCGGCACTCGGGAACACGTCGTGACGGGGTTCGACACCTTACAGACAGAGCTCGCCCGCGACGGGTTCAGCCACGTGGCCGCCGCCCTCATGCACGCGCTGCTGACCGCGCACGGCCTGCTCGACTGGGAGGGGTTTGCCGCGAGCTGGAACGATCTCGGCCTGGACACCTACATGGCCGATGGCGGCCGCTACCGGCGCCGGCGCCACGCGGCATTCCGCGCGTCGGCCTCGGGCGTGGAGCGCAAGCCGCACCAGCCGCATTACCAGAGCCGCGACTACAACGCGCTCAATGGCGGCTTGGCACGCTGGTTCGAGCCGGTGACCGAGGCCATCGCCACGCACCCGGCGCTGCTCGCCATACTGCGCGTCTGCAAGACCGTGTTCGACGCCTGCACCGACCCCGCCACCCGGCCGGCTGCCTGGCACGTGGAGATGCACCAGTTCCGCATCGAGGCGCGGCCCGGCGAGCTCGGCCAGCCCACGCCGGAAGGCCTGCACCGCGACGGCGTGGACTGGGTGCTGGTGCTGCTGGTGCGCCGGCAGAACGTGGCCAGCGGGCAGACCTCCATCCACGACCTGCAACGCCGCCTGATCGGCAGCTTCACGCTGGAGCAGCCGATGGAGGCGGCCCTGGTGGATGATGGCCGGGTGTATCACGGCGTGACGGCGATCGAGCCGGTCTCGCCGGCGGCACCCGCCTATCGCGACGTGCTGGTGGTGACGTTCCGGCGCGAGTAGCCCAGCCGCGCCCTGAGAGGTGACCTTGAACCGACCCAGACGATTTCTGCTTGCGGCCTCCCTGCTGCAGGCGGCCGCGGGACCCGCCACCGTGTCCGTGCACGGCGCCTGGGCGCGCGCCACCGCGCCGGGGCAGAGGCAGGCCGCGATCTACATGAGTCTGACCAGCCCCACGGGCGACACCCTGCTCGGCGTCTCCAGCCCGCTCGCCGCGCACGCCATGCTGCACCAGTCCAGCGGCGCGGGCGGCGTGGCGCGCATGACGGATATGGACAGCCTGCCCCTGCCCGCGGGCCAGTCGGTGCGGCTCGAGCCGCGCGGGCGGCATGTGATGCTGGACGGGCTGACGCCGGCGCTGTCCCCTGGCGGGCAGGTCACGCTGACGCTGCGCTTCGCCCACGCCCCGCCGGCCACCGTGCACGCGCCGGTGCTGCCGATCGGCTCGGTCGGGCCATGACGCGCACCATCCTCGCCGCGATCGTGGGCCTGCTGGCGCTGGCCGCACTGGCTGCCGGTCTGACGCTGAGACCACGCCCGGGCGGCGATGCGCAGTCGGCGATCGGCGGCCCGTTCACGCTGGTCGACGGCGCCGGCCGCACCGTCACCGACCGGGATTTCGCGGGGCGGTGGCGCCTGGTCTATTTCGGCTACACCCACTGCCCCGACGCCTGCCCCACCACGCTGGGCGATGTGGGCGCCGCCCTCGACCGGCTGCCGCCGTCCGACCGCGCGCGGGTGCGCGTGCTGTTCATCACCGTCGATCCGGCGCGCGACACCCCGCCCGTCATGGCCGAGTACGCGCGCGCCTTCGGCCCCGAGTTCGTGGGGCTGACGGGCACGCCGGCCCAGCTCGCCGCGGTCGAGGCCAGCTACCACGTCTATTCCCGCCGGCGCGAGCTGTCGGGCGGCGACTACGCCATGGACCACAGCTCGATCATCTACGTCATGCGCCCCGATGGCGGCTTCGCCGGACTGCTGGACGACGGCATGAAACCTGCCGAGCTCGCCCGGCAGATCTCGGCCTTCGGAGCGTGACCAGTGCTCGCACAAGTCCCGCCAGTAACGCTCCGGCAGAACCGTCGCGAACGCTAATGCAGGCGAACAGAACAAAAGCTTTTTGCTTCTTTTTCTCGAAAAAGAAGGCCTTTCTTCCTTCCACGAGGTGTCAGCCCACAGACCGATTGGTTCTAGTCCGAACCCTACACCGACCTGATCGCCGCCCGCAGTCTTGCCAGCGCGTCGTTCAGCGGCCCGTCTTCCACGCCCTCCACACGCTCCGCTGCCACCACGCGCCGCCGCACCGGCACGCCCGGCGCGCTCACCGGCGCCTGCACGAAACGCACGCGCTCCACCACCACGCGCCCGGCATGAGCGTTGATGCGCTCGATGAGCGTGCCGCACACATGCTGCAGCTCCAGCGCCATCGGGCCGGAGCAGGCCAGGGTCAGCGTCGTGCCGGACAGGCGGCGCGGCTCCGTCTCGCGCGCCAGGCGCGGCCCCACGATCGCCGCCCAATCCGACAAAAGCAGCGCGCCGGCCGGCGAACGCTTCTTGTAAGCCGCGCGGGTCAGCCCCGGCACCAGCTCGGACAGGCCGCGCGCCACATAGGCGCGTCGCTCCCACCCTGCCTCGGCCGGCACGCGGTTGCCAGACGCGCTCTGCTTGGCCATGCACACCCCCGATGTCCGAGATTCCGGATCCCACCCTGCTGCTGCGCTGGTACGACCGGCACCGACGCAGCATGCCCTGGCGCGCGCTGCCGGGCGAGATGCCCGACCCGTACCGCGTCTGGCTCAGCGAGATCATGCTGCAGCAGACCACGGTGGCTGCCGTCATCCCCTACTACGAGCGGTTCCTTGCCCGCTTCCCCGACGTGCACGCGCTGGCGCGGGCCGAGACGAATGCGGTCATGTCGGCCTGGGCCGGGCTCGGCTATTACGCGCGCGCCCGCAACCTGCACGCCTGCGCCCGCGCCGTCTCCGCCGCCAACGGTCGGTTTCCGGACACGGTCGCGGGCCTGCTCGCCCTGCCAGGCATCGGCCCCTACACCGCGCGCGCCCTGGCCTCCCTAGCCATCGGTGCGCCGGTGGTGCCGGTGGACGGCAATGTCGAACGCGTGATGTCCCGCCTCTACGCCGTGCTCACGCCGATGCCGGCCGCCAAGCAAGCTCTGTCGGCGGCTGCCGACCGGTTCGGCGACCATCCGTCCGCCCGCGCACGGGCGTCGGATTTCGCGCAATCGCTGTTCGACCTGGGTGCCACCATCTGCACGCAGCGCCCGGCCTGCGCCATCTGCCCGCTGGCACCGGGCTGTGCGG
>CAXUNK010000243.1:4744-4985 GCA_964252425.1 uncultured Acetobacteraceae bacterium | reverse complement strand
CACCAGCGCCGGCGATGGCCGGGCGCCCTCGCGCCCCGCCCGCGCCTCCGGCAGCTCCTCCTCGGGCTGGCGTGCCGCCTCGCCGATCGCATCCAGCAGCGACTGGCCCGTCGCCCCCTCGGCAAAACCGCGCGTGATGCCCCGTATCCGTCCCAGCGCGGCCGCATCCCGCGGCGGGGGGGCCCCGCAAACCCCCCAGCAGTAGAACCGCACCCCCCGCGGGCACCCGAGGGTTGTACGC
>CAXUNK010000243.1:0-4734 GCA_964252425.1 uncultured Acetobacteraceae bacterium | reverse complement strand
ATCTCCAGCAGGCTTTCGTCGCGCACCAGGCGCTGCCGCGGGATGTTGATCCGCTGCGCCTCCCGCTCCCGCCAGGCGGCCACCGCGCGCAGCACGCCCAGCATGCGCCGGTTGTTGGTCCTGGGCCGCAGCCGCTCCCACATCGTCTCCGGATCGGGGCGATAGGTCGCCGGCTGCGCCAGCTCGGCCATCTCCTCGGCCACCCACGCCGTCCGCCCCTCGCGCTCCAGCCGCGCGGTCAGCCGCTCATAGACCGTGCGCAGATGCGTCACGTCGGCCGCCGCATAGGCGATTTGCGCCGGGCTCAACGGCCGCGCCGACCAGTCGGAGAACCGATGCGCCTTGTCGATCTGCCCGCCCGCCAACCCGGCCACCAGGCTGTCATACCCCACCTGATCGCCGAAACCGGCAACCATGGCCGCGATCTGGGTGTCGAACAGCGGCGTGGGCACCGCGCCGAACATCTGCAGGAAGATCTCCACATCCTGCCGTGCCGCGTGGAAGACCTTGGTCACCCGCGCGTCGGCCAGCAGCGCGCCCAGCGGTGCGATGTCCAGGCCCGGCGCCAGCGCATCGACCACCGCCACGTCGGACACGCCGCACAACTGGACGACGCACAGCTCCGGCCAGTAGGTGCGCTCGCGCATGAATTCCGTATCGACCGTCACATAGGGCTCGGCGGCCAGGCGATCGCATAACGCCAGAAGCGCCGCGCTGTCGGTGATCAGGACGGGGGACGCGAACGCGTCGCGAGACGGGCGGGGCATCGGGTTACATACACCTTCCATCTGGCTTATGGAACCGCTCCGCCCCTCGCCTGACAGGACCACGATGACCATGCACGCCTACCGCACCCATACCTGCGGCGCCCTGCGCGCCGCCGATGCGGGGCACCCTGCCCGCCTGTCCGGCTGGGTGCACAGCAAGCGCGACCATGGCGGGCTGCTGTTCATCGACCTGCGCGACCATTACGGGCTGATACAACTGGTCTTCCCGGGCGGCTCGCCGGCCTGGGAGACGGCCAACGAGCTGCGCGTGGAATCGTGCATCACAGTGACCGGCGACGTCGTGGCGCGCGCGCCGGAGACGGTGAACCCGCGCCTGCCCACCGGCGAGGTGGAAGTATTGGCGCGCGAACTGACCGTGCAATCCCAGGCGGAAGTGTTGCCGATGCAGGTGGCGGGTGCGGAGACGTTCCCGGACGAGACGCGTCTGTCGTACCGCTATCTCGACCTGCGCCGCGAGCGCGTGCACGCCAACATGATGCTGCGCGCCCACGTGATCGCCTCGCTGCGCCGGCGCATGGTCGAGCAGGGTTTCACGGAATTCCAGACGCCGATCCTGACGGCCAGCTCACCCGAAGGCGCGCGCGACTTCCTGGTGCCGGCGCGCAACCATCCCGGAAAATTCTACGCGCTGCCGCAGGCCCCGCAGCAGTTCAAGCAGTTGCTGATGGTGGCGGGATTCGATCGTTATTTCCAGATTGCGCCCTGCTTCCGTGACGAGGCGAGCCGGGCGGACCGCTCGCCCGGCGAATTCTACCAGCTCGACCTGGAGATGAGTTTCGTGACACAGGAGGACGTGTTCGCGGCCGTCGAACCGGTGATCGGCGGGCTGTTCGAGGAGTTTTCGCGCGGCCGCGCGGTGGACCCGTCCCCGTTCCGCCGCATCCCCTACGAACAGGCGCTGCTTCAGTACGGCTCGGACAAGCCGGATCTGCGCAACCCGATCGTCGTTCGCGACGTGACCGCGCAGTTCGCCGGCAGCGGTTTCGGGCTGTTCGCCAAGATCGCGGCGGGCGGCGGCATCGTGCGCGCCATACCCGCGCCGGGCGCCGGCGCCCGTCCGCGCGGCTTCTTCGACAAGCTGAACGAAGGGGCGCGCGCCGAAGGTGCGGGCGGGCTGGGCTACATCGCCTGGGACGCGGAGGGCGCGCGCGGCCCGATCGCGAAAAACCTCGAGCCCGACAGGCTGGACGCCGTGCGGGCCGCCTGCGATCTGCACCCCGGCGACGCGGTGTTCTTCGCCGCCGGCCCGCGCGAAACCGCGCAGAAATTCGCGGGCCAGGTACGCACCCGCATCGCGACCGAGCTCGGCCTCATCGAGCGTGATGCGTTCCGGTTCTGCTGGGTGGTGGATTTCCCCATGTACGAGCTGAACGAGGAGACGGGGCAGATCGATTTCTCTCACAACCCGTTCAGCATGCCGCAGGGCGGCATGGAGGCGCTGCAAACCCAGGACCCGCTGACGATCAAGGCGTTCCAGTACGACATCGTCTGCAACGGCATCGAGCTGTCATCGGGCGCCATACGCAACCACCGCGCCGACATCATGATCCGCGCTTTCGAGATCGCCGGCTACACGGCCGACGACGTGGAGGCGCGTTTCGGCGGCATGCTCAATGCGTTCCGCTACGGCGCACCCCCGCATGGCGGCTCGGCGCCGGGCGTGGACCGCATGGTTATGCTGCTCGCCGACGAGCCGAACATACGCGAGGTGATCCTGTTTCCGCTCAACCAGCAGGGCGAGGATCTGCTGATGGGCGCACCGGCCGAGGTGCCTGCGGCAAGATTGCGGGAGTTGTCGATCAAGCTGGATCTGCCTCTACATACTATGATTTCGTAACGAACGAGTCGTGAAGAAACCTACCTACTCGAGCCTAAGATGGCATGCGAAGCGCCGCCTAAAGCAGTATAAGAAACGACACGGGCGGAGAGACAACTTCATCTCTGTTGTCTCAGCTGACGGCCAGACTATCGCCAAGGCTTCGAAAACCAGCCCGATTCCGGAAGTGATGTGCTTCGATAGAGCACCTGAGGAGACGCTCGAAGAGATTCAAAGAATTACTCAGGGACGTGAGATATTCATTGGAAGATTAATTGGGAAGCGGATTAGACAAAAGTCAAAACACTTCCGAGGTCGAAAACGTAGATTAGGCACTTACAGGCCATTCGAGAATGTGAAATACATATCAACATCTGCAGCAATTGTGATGGCGGCATCGTTTGAAAAACTACGGCTTGAGACAGAATACCGCCCGTATGTCGTGAATGTGAAAAGGTGGGAACCAGGGGTCTTTTTTTAGCCCTATACGAGGTCGGCTTTTTCGATACTCTTGGTATCCCTACCCAAGCCGCTGCGGAGGCACGACGAAACGAAACGGATCGGTTCAAACTTGTTCCTATGATAAGTGGAGAGACGGAAGATCCCAGAGCAGTTGACAATTTAGTAAGCAGTTTGATGACACTGTATCCTTCGGACGGATCAGACGACGCTAGAGGGAAAGTGCATTTGTATGGAGCCTTGATTGAGGCGATCGGGAACGTTGTGGGCCATGCCTATCCACTTCCACGTATGGGTAGTTCTGTCCGCAAGTGGTGGATGGCCGGTTCCGTGGACAAAACTGCGCGCCGCATGACTGCTGTCGTATTTGATCAGGGCGTGACTATTCCCGTAACACTTCATCAATGGGTTCGGTATGCGGGTTGGCAAACCCGATTAAGGTCGATGGTTGGACTACTTCCAGAGCCAAATGATCCACGCGCCGATGGCTACGCGATCGCCGCTGCCTTGGAGGAGTCGGTTTCCTCGACCGGCGACTCACATCGCGGCCATGGGTTTCACCAAATGCGCGAGTTTGTCAACGGATGCCAAGACGGCTATCTTAGGATCTTAAGCCGTCGCGGGCAAGTGATCATTCGACCGAGGGCACCTCCTGACGTTAGAATGTTTAAAGCTGCTGTTGGCGGGACCTTGATCGAATGGAACGTTCAACTTTGATTTTGGAGGCTGTGATGTCCACACTTCGCGTTGCAGATGTTGTTCCTTACCCGGGGGGAAGACACATTGCCGATGGCCAATACAGTGGAGAGTGGTTTCGTGAGACAATTTTGCGCCACCAACTGAAACACGCCTTAGATACCGGAAGCACGCTCAATGTCGAGTTAGACGATGTTCCAGGATATGGAGTTTCGTTTCTTGAGGAGGCATTTGGTGGTTTGTTACGCGACGGGTTATTTTCCCCTCAGCAAATGCGCTCTCTTCACATCGTTGCAAACAACGAGTTGTATAAACCATTCAAAGTGCTCGCTGACAAATATATAAAGGATGCGTCGCGTGTTATGGTAAGGCCATAATGGGAGGAAGCACAGGGACGGCCCTCCCATGGGTAGTGCCAAGTGTCAGTATTTTAGCTGCAGTTCTTGTCTCAATTGCAAATTATAGCATTCAGAGATGGAGATTTATTATTGATCGGCTTGGAATGTCTATCGATCAAATCTGCGGCGAGATCAATCTCAGCGCGGATTTAGCCTGCGACTATTGGCAGATAGACTGCAAAGAAAGAGGTGATGATCAAAGGCTGGCGTCCAACCTTGAGCCTCGCTTAATTGGCAGGCAAATGCGAATACAAAATTTGCTGGTGAGTCTCAAGCAACAAGACCCCAAGCTTGATTTTACAGAGATCGACATTTACATAGCAAACCTATACTCAAGTATGACAGGAGGCACATTCCAAACCGTTGGCCGCGCTGCTGACCAACGCTGCGGACGTGATGTTCAGTCCAACGCCGCTTCACTAAACGGAGCTTTTCGTAGGGCCCTGGTGAAGCGCATGCGTAACTGGAGGTAGAGACTGCGTGTGCGGCTGCATATTGAATCCGCTACGTCAAAGGTAAAGCTTAGAACGCCTTTCAAAACCCTTGTACGACGCGGGATCGCTGATTCACAAGGGCG
>CAXUNK010000242.1:0-5023 GCA_964252425.1 uncultured Acetobacteraceae bacterium | reverse complement strand
CCCACCCCCCCCCCCCCCCCACCACCCCGCCGGGGGCGGCGCCGCCGGGGGGGGCGGCCCCCAACAGCGCGGCCCGCGCCCCCGGCCGCGGCCAAGGCCTGATAGGCCGGCTCGGCTTCCGCCAGGAACCGCTCGCCGGCTTCGGTCATCCCGACACTGCGTGTCGTGCGGACGAACAATGCGACGCCGAGCCGCATCTCCAGGGCGCGCACGGCCTGGCCCGCGGCAGACGGCGTGACGCCGAGCTCGGCGGCCGCGCGGCGGAAGCTGCGATGGCGCGCCACCGCGAGGAACATCTCGAGGCCGTCGAGCGCACCGCGTCTGACAGTGAAGTTTTTCTTCATGACCAATGCACATTATCGCAAATAGTCGGACGGTAAAACCGCGCTTAGTTCTCCTTGCAGAACAGGAGAACGCCCATGGCCTTCACATCCAAACCCCGCATCCTTGTCACCGGGTCCACCGGCAACGTGGGTGCACCGCTCGTCGGCGAGCTCCTCGCCCGTGGCTATCCCGTCCGCGCCGTAGTGCGGGTCAAGGACGCGCGCAGCGCCCGTCTCGAGAAGCTGGGCGCGGAGATCGTCGTGGCTGACTTGTACGATCCCGACCAACTGACCGCGGCCGCGCGGGGCACCCAGCGCGCGTTCTACCTGCCGCCGTTCCGCCCGCATATGCTGCAGAGCGCCGTCGCATTCGCCGTGGCGGCGCGCGAGGCCCGGCTCGAACACATCGTCGAGCTGAGCCAGTGGACGTCGCATCGATCGCATCCCGCACACATGACGCGGCAGACCTGGCTGGTCGATCAGCTGTTCTCCATGTTCCCCGGCGTCGCGCACACGGTGCTGAATCCCGGCATGTTCGCGCACAACTTCTTGCGCGTCATCGATTTCGCAGCGCTGCTCGGCGTCTATCCGGAGCTCGCGAGGACGGGCAAGTCGGCGCCGGTATCGAACGAGGACATCGCGCGCGTGGCCGCCGTTCTGCTGATCGAGGGACCGGAGCGCCATGCCGGCAAGAGCTATCGTCCGACCGGTCCCAAGCTGCTCGACGGGCGAGACATGGCGCGCGCGGTCGCCCGCGCGGTCGGCCATCCCGTGATCCGGATGCCGATGCCGGTCTGGCTGCTGGCCAAGGTCGCGCGCCAGCAGGGCGTCGATCCGTTCGAGATCAGCAGCATCCGCTATTACATGCAGGATGTGCGCGACGGCACCTTCGAGTTCGAAGGCGGGGTCACCAGCGTCGTCGAAGACCTGACCGGCACGCCCGCCGAGAGTTTCGAGGCCACCACCAGGCGCTATGCGGCCCTGCCGTTCGCCCGGCCAACGATCGGCAACAGGCTGAAGGCGATCATCAACTTCAACCTCGCGCCGTTCTATCCCGGCACAGACTTCGACGAGTGGGACAAGCGGATGGCGTTCCCCCACGCGCCGCATCCGACGCTATCGGTCGCGGACACGCGCTGGCGCGAGGAGCACGCTGCTCAAATGGCGTCCCATGCCGGATCGCCGCTCACGCCCCTGGCACGCATCCGCGCCGCCTGAACCCTCAACCGATACGAGCCCGCCGTCGCGGCGGGCAGGAGATCCCTCATGCCCCTCGTCACCTCATTGGCGGACCTGAAGCTGAGCGCCGTCTTCCTTGTCTATGTCGGGCTCGTCGCCGCGCTCATTGCGGCAGTGCTCCTTCGGTGTCTGCCGCGCGGTCGCGCGCTGGCCGGGATCGCCGTCATCGGGGTCTGGCTCGGCTATGCCGGTATCATGGGCTATTCGGGCGTCATCGGTGACCCGACGCGGATGCCGCCGGGGATCTTCCTCCTCCTCACGCCGATCATCGCATTCATCGCGATCGTGCTCGGCCGCTCGCCGGCCGGCGCCCAACTGGCGGCCAGCCTGCCGCTCGGCCTGATCTTCGCGATGCAGAGCTTCCGCATCGGCGTCGAGCTGACACTGTCGTCGCTTCACGACGCGGGGCTTACGACGCGGCTGATGACGCTCGCAGGCGGCAATGTCGAAATCCTGGTCGGGCTTAGCGCGCCCGTGATCGCGCTCATCGCGACGCGCGGCCAGGCAGGCCGGCGGATCGCGCTGGTCTGGAACGTCCTCGGCCTGCTCTCGCTGCTCAACGTCGCAACCCGTGCCGTGCTGACCGCACCGGGGCCGCTCAACCTGATCCACGCCGAGCTGCCCAATGTCGCGATGGGACTGTTCCCGTTCAGCTACATCCCCGGCTTTATGGCCCCGCTTGCGATGATGCTCCACGTCCTCGCCTTTCGGGCGCTCCAGCGCGCCAATACCACCGCGCAACCGGCCACCTCCCAGTTCGCGTGAATTCGAAATCTCCGGGAGACCGCAATGACCGACACCACTGACCGCGTTCGCGCGCACTATGATGGCCCCGGCCTCGTCGACCGGATCAAAGCGGCGCTGGCACTGATCGCGGATAAAAATGAAACGCTGACCGTCACCCGGCTGGCGACGCTCGACCAGTTGCACACGCGGGGCATCCTCGCCACCGCCGAGCTCGCCAGCGCAGCCGGGCTCACGGCAGCGGACCGTGTGCTCGATGCCGGCTGCGGCATCGGAGGGCCGGCGCGCTATCTCGCCTCCGTGTTCGGCTGCCAGGTCACCGGCGTTGACCTCAGTCCGAGCTTCGTCGAAGCCGCCATTTATCTGACCGGGCGATGCGGGCTGGCCGATCGCGTGAGTTTCAGCGAAGGAGACGTCCTGCACCTGCCGTTCGACGACTCGGCGTTCGATGCAGTGTTCCTCCAGCATGTGGCGATGAACATCGCCGACCGCGCGGCACTCTATGCCGAGTTGCGTCGCGTGCTGAAGCCCGGCGGCCGCTTTGCGACCTACGATCTCGTGCGGATGACCGGTGAGCTCATTTATCCCCTGCCCTGGGCGCGTGATCCCTCGACAAGCTTCCTGCTAACCGCCGAGGAGACGCGGGAGGCGCTGAAGACAACCGGCTTCGCCGAAGCAGCTTGGCGCGACGATACGCAAACTGCGCTCGACTGGTTCAAGGCGGCCGCCGCGAACCCGAGGCCCGACGGGCTGAACCTGGGCATCGTCCTGGGCGCGGAGTTCCCCGCGATCACGGGCAACCTTGGCCGCAACATCCGCGAAGGTCGCGTCGGCGTTCTGTCAGCCGTTCTTACCCGAGGCTGAGATGCACGCGTGCAGTAACCGACGAAGACGCGAAGTTTGTATTCGCCAAGTCGCGCGCATCTGCGGGAGCATCAAGCACGCGCAGTCACCGGACGGCGGCGTCCACCATCTCGGGTGTCGTGCGACCGCGCACAAGGCCGACCCGTGTGCCGCCGTGGGCGGGGCGCCATAGCTGTCGAGCACGAGTTTGCGCAGCACCCCACCATCGACGTCGATCCGCAGGCAGCTTGCCGTTGCGGCACGCCATTATCCATTCGGAGCATGCGCCGGCCTGGCCCGTGTCCCGCCAGATTCAAAGTCAGGAGGCGCGTGCCAGCACCGGCATTTCGGGTCGCGGCTGGGTGGCCTCGCCCGGCATGTGCGTGTCGAAATACGCGCGCCAGGCCGCCTCGGACGTGAAACGCGGAAAATCCTCTCGCCAGCGCTGTTCGGCCGGCGCCATGTCGCGCCGCATGCGCCAGGCGAGCCGAACCGCTTGCGTCAGCAGGTCGCGGAACGCGGCGCGCGAGCGGCGGAACACCGGACTTTCGGCCTCCCACGGTTCGCGCACCGCCACGCCGTCCACGCCGCGCACGCGAAACCAGACGTGATCCTGCGGGGCGATGCCGATCAGGTGGCCGCCCCCGTCCGCGCGCAGCCACTCGCCGGCCACGGCCGTGACGAGCCCGGCCGCAAATGAAAGACGCGAGCGTGGGCCACGCGCGGGCGGGCGCTCGGCCAGCACACGTTCGGGCGGCATCGATTCGGCGGGGAAACGCCTCAGGATCGGGTCGAGCGAGGCGTGGATGTCGCGCGGCGCCACGTCGAAGATCCCCGGTCCCGACAGGAAATCCTGTGCGGCCTTCAGCAGCAGCGCGGCGCGCCGGTAGCGGTATATCATCAGCTCCGCCAGCACCATGCGCAGCACCGCGCGGCTGCGACTTCGCGCCGTGCCGGGCAGATGCCGGCAGGCGAGCACGAGCATGTTGCGCATCTCGTAATAGGTGTGCCAGCCGCCGTTCTTGGCGTAGAACGGCTCGTGCCAGATGCCCAGGCCGGGCATGGAGACTTGCGGCACGCCCGCATTGTACATTCGGCGCCCGAACTCCACATCGTCGCCGCGGATGAAGCAGGGCATCGGCCAGCCATGCCGGTCAAGCAGCGTGAGCGGCAGGCCGTAGAACCACCACGCGCCGTAATGCATCGGCGCCGTGTCCAGGAACCGGCTCAGCGCACCGGGCGGCGCCAGCTCCGCACCGAGATGCAGCGGCTCGAGGAAAAGCCGCTGCTCGTTGATGCGTGCGCCGGCCTCGTAGAGATGGGTTGGCCGGAACATGTCCAGCATATGCCCGGCCAGGACCACGTCGCGCGACGCGAAACCGTAGAAAGCGTGTGCCCGCAACAAGGACTCGGGTTCTATGGTGACGTCGTCATCCATCAGCAGCGCGTGGGTGGCGCCTTGATCCTTCGCCGTCAGCAGGCCGCGCGTGAAGCCGCCGGCGCCACCCAGATTGGGCTGTTCGACGATCACCAAGCGGTCACGCAAACTCTGCGGCATGGCGGACGTGTTGAGCCGCGCGGCCAGCCCTGGTTTGCCGTTGTTGACGACGATCACGCGGTCGAGCAGGCCGATCACCTCGGCGTCGCGGCCCAACGTCTCCAGCAGCGCGGCCAGCGGCGCGTCCCGGTTGAACGTGCACAGCACAGGCATGAACCGGACCGGAGTGGCGGCGGCATTCGCACTCGTCCAACGTCCGGACAGCAGTTCGGCGCCGTCCTGTTCGGCGATGATCGTGATGCAAAGCCGGCCCGCGCCGCAGGGATGAGCCGGCGGCGGCACGGCCATACGCAACGCGCCGCCGCCGGCTCATCCC
>CAXUNK010000241.1:0-5060 GCA_964252425.1 uncultured Acetobacteraceae bacterium | reverse complement strand
ATTGCGTAGAGCGCATAGGCCTCTACTATCACTGAGCCAAGTATATTGTCACCAAAGTCTTTGCTTCTTTTCTTCAGAAAAGAAGCGCTTTTTTCCTGTCTCATGCCACAAGCACAACATCGAGAGTGCGAGGCCCATGCACCCCCTCCACCCGATCCAGCTCGATATCCGCAGTCGCCGAAGGACCGCTGCAGAACGTGAGCGGCGCCCCGAAATGTGTCACGCGGAACTGCAAATGGGCCATCGCCTCGGGCAGGATGCCCACCACCGCGCCCTCGCGCACGACGCACAGATGGTAGTCGGGCAGCAGGCTGAGTGCGCGTCGGCCCTGGCCGTGGCCGCAATCGAGCACCACGGTGCCCGACTCGGCGATGGCGAGAAGGCTGCCGGTCATGGCACCTTGCGCCGCGTCCAGCTCGGCGTAGCTGAGACCAGTGTCGAGTATCGGTTCCGGCGTTTGCGGGCGCCAGGACATCGGCAGGTCGGGCGGGATCACCAGCGAGGCGATGCCGCGCGCGGCCAATTGCGTGGCGGCCACCGCGCGCACTTCCACATCCTCGCGCGCGCGCAGCACGGTGACGTGGTAGTCGGCCAGGCGCTCGACGAAGCGCGCGATGATGGCGACACGATCATCCGGCGTGGTTTGCCGGTAGGCGGGCAGATGCGGCGCGTGCGTTTTGGCGCCAGTGTTGGCGGCGCGTATGCGGGCCACGATCTCGTCGCGCGCGCTCATCTTTGGCGCCACCAATCCCGAAACGATTTCTCAGGCAGCGCGGGAAAGTCCCTCGCGTTGGTCCAGGCGGCGAGCGGTCCTGGCATGCGCGAGATCACGCCGTCGCGCGCGACCAGCCGTTGCGCCACGCGGCCGAGCCGTTGCGCGAGGCGCATGCGCATCTGCCCGCCGAACAGCCACAGCATGGCCTGCATGGTCAAGGTTTCCGCATCCAGCTTTGTGCGTGCACGGCGGTCGGCGACGACGCCCGCGCGCAGATGCACGAGGATGCGCGGAATGTCGATCTTGACCGGGCACACCTCCAGGCACGCGCCGCACAATGTGGACGCGAACGGCAGCGACCCGGCCGCCTCGAGTCCGCGCAGTTGCGGAGTCAGTATTGCGCCGATCGGGCCTTGGTACATCGAATGATAGGCGTGGCCGCCGGTGCGCTCGTAGACGGGGCACACGTTCAGGCAGCGCGAGCAGCGTATGCAGTGCAGCGTCTCGCGTGCCGCCGGATCGGCCAGGATTCTCGTTCGTCCGTTGTCCAGCAGCACCAGATGAAATTCCTGCGGCCCGTCGCCCTCGCGCACCCCGGTCCAGATTGAGGTGTAGGGGTTCATGCGCTCGCCGGTCGAGGCGCGCGGCAGCAGTTGCAGGAACACCTCGAGATCCTGGAAGCGGGGCAGCACTTTTTCGATGCCCATCAGCGAGATCAGCACGCGCGGCAATGTCAGGCACATGCGCCCGTTGCCTTCGCTTTCCACCACGCAGACAGAGCCGGTCTCGGCGACAGCGAAATTGGCGCCGGAGATGGCCACGTCGGTGTTGAGGAAGCGCTCGCGCAGATGCCGACGCGCGGCCGCGGTCAGGTCGCTCGGTTGATCCGACAGCGCGCCCTGCTGGAATTCCCGCTCGAACAGCGCGCGTATCTCGGCGCGGTTGCGATGGATGGCCGGCACCAATATGTGGCTCGGCGTATCGTGCGCCAACTGCACAATCATGTCGGCCAGATCGGTCTCGACAGGGTCGATGCCGGCCGCCTGCAACGCCGGGTTGAGGTCGATCTCGTCCGTCGTCATCGACTTGATCTTGATCACACGCCGTGCCTGATGGCGGCGCGCGATGTGCAGGATGATCTCGCGGGCCTCTTCCGCATCGCGCGCCCAGTGCACCTGACCGCCGGCCTGCGTCACACGGTCTTCGAGCTGTAGAAGATGTGTGTCGAGCGCGTCGAGCGTCGCCGCCTTGATCGCCTGGCCGGCGCTGCGCAGCGCCTCCCAATCCGGCAGCTCGGCCGCCACACGCGCGGTGCGGGCGCGTATGGTGGTCGTGGCCTTGCGTATGGTGCGCCGCAATTGCGAGTTGCGAAGTTCCGTGTGCGCCAGGGTGGGAAACGAAGTGTCGGTCATGTGCAGGCCAGGATCTCGGCGATGTGCATGGCGCGCACACCGGCGCGCAGCCGGCCGAGACCGCCCGCAATGTGCATCAGGCAGGAATTATCGCCGGCAGTCACCACCTCGGCGCCGGTCGCCAGCACCGCGCGCATCTTGTCGGTCAGCATCGCGGTCGAGACCTCCGCGTTCTTGACCGCGAACGTGCCCCCGAAGCCGCAACATTCGTCTGCGGCCGGCAGGTCGACCAGCTCCAGCCCGCGCACTGCACGCAACAAATCGTGTGGCACGTCGCCGAGATGCAGGCCGCGCAGCGAGTTGCAGGTCGCGTGATAGGTGACGCGATGCGGAAAGTACGCGCCCACATCGGTCAGGTGCAGTTGCCGCACCAGGAACTCGGTGAATTCGAACACGCGCGGCACGATCGCCTGCACCTCGGCCAGCAATGCCGGCTCGTCGGCCGCGAGAAGCGGGTATTGCGTGCGCACGGTGGCGGTGCAGGAGGTGGACGGGACGATCACGCGTTCCGCGTCTCGAAACACATCGACGAAGCGGCGCACCAGCGTGCGTGCCTCGTCCGGGTAGCCGGAATTGCTGTGCATCTGTCCGCAACATGTCTGGCGCGGATCGAACGTCACCTCATGCCCCAGCCGCTCCAGCACACAGACGGCGGCGCGCCCGGTCTCGGGGAACAGCGTGTCGCTGAGGCAGGTGATGAAGAGAGCGACGCGCATTTCGCCTATCATCCCAGGCTGCGGTGGTTCTGGCCAGACGTCGCGCCACAGGGCGAGTGCAGGCCTGCGCCTGTGCTGATGCGGCCTCGGTTCAGTGCCGTCCGAACAGCGCCAGCACGATCTCCACCAGGATCAGCACCACCACCGCCCCCTCCATCAGGCCCGCGCGGCTGCTCGCCGCCTCGTCGTATAGCGCGGCGTAGGTGTCGCGTATGATCGCCAGCTTGCGTTCCACCGCGGCGCTGACCGATTTGACGCGAAACAGATCGAGTGCCGCGGCATAGACGCGGGCCAGATAGACGTCCTCGGTCACCTGCAGGGCGTTATCGACCTTCTCGGTCAGCTCGGTCACCTCGGCCACCAGCGTGTACAGCCGGCGCGCCAGCCCGGCGAAACGGCGGGGCCCTCGGGAGAGCCGGCGCGTCGCCTCCTCGACCAGGTCGTACATGCGCGGCAGCTCGGCATCCAGCAGCTCGTCGTAGTAGCGCATCTGCAGGAACTGCGCGTTGGCGACCTCGATCACGTCGGCCACGTCGGTGTCGCCGGTCGGCTCGTAGATGAAGGCACGGTCCCAGGTCAGCACCACCAGATCGTCGGTGTAGTAGGAGAAGCGGCGGCTCAGCAGGTCGGCGCGCGCGCCCTCGGCCAGGCGGCGGCTCTCGCCGCTCAGCAGCGGCACCAGGTCGATCTCGCGGCCCAGCGTGGCGGCGGGCACCGGGGCCGTGAAGGCGTGCACGGTGGCAACCAGATAGTCTTCCTCCAGGTCCGACCGGTTCGGCCGTGTCAGCGCCGGGCCGATCGGCCCGCGCAGCACGTCCAGCAGCCCGTGCCAGAATGCTATTTGCGTCTCCGGGCCGATGGCGGCGTTGACCGCGTTGACCCGGGCGGAAAACTCGTGCCACGCCAGCCCGTCCGCCGGCACCTGAACCGCCAGGGTGACGACCCCGAATGCGTAGAGCCGGGCGGTGACCAGCGCCTCGACCTCGCCCGCCTGGTCCAGCGACAATCTCACCGGCGGCAGCACCAGCCCCAGCGGCGGGTCGCCGAACGAGACGGCCTTGGGCGGCGTGCCGGTCAGTCGTGAGCGTGCGCCCTGGCGCGCCTGTCCGGCCCAGAGCTGTTCGGCGAGCCTGAGATCGATGGCGTAGGCCAGGTCGAACAGACGCAGTGCGGTGATGTGGCCGGCGGCCACGCCTGGCGCGGAGGACTCCGGGTCAGAGTACAAAATGGCCTTGCGTCCAGGCGCAGCCGCCCCCGTTCGGCGTCCAGAACCCGTCCTGCCATTTCGACGCGCTCGGCCAGGGCGGCGTGATCCAGGCCGGCTGGTCCCAGACGTAGCTGCCGTCCACCCAGTCCCAATGGCCGGGCTGGAGCACCAGGCGCGTGGGGCTGACCGGCGGCTTGGGTGGCGCGTGCAGCGCGGGCGGGGTGGCCGGTAGATGCGGGCAGGTCATCTGCGCGATCCCCGGCGGCTTTGCGGCGCAGCCGGCAAGAAGTAGCGCGAGCAGGAAGGCCTTCTTTTTCGAGAAAAAGAAGCAAAAAGCTTTTGCTCTGTTCGCCTGCATTACGGCTCGCACAAGTTCTGCCAAAGCGGTTCTGCCAGAACCTGCGCGAGCATCCACGCAAGGGTGGGAGCCAGAAGTTTTTTGGTCCTTTTTTTCAAAAAAGGACTTCTTCCTTCAAGTACCGGCGCCAACGGTGCTGGGCGCGATGCGATCGAGGGCCTCGCGAAACTGGATGTTGGCGATCGTGATCGCCTCGGCCAGCATCGCCATGTCCTGGGCGCGGTGACGGACGGCCTTGGCCACCTCGTCCGGGGACAGGCCCTGCAAATCCAACGGCGCGATGACGATGCCCGACCCGGCCCGCAAACCGCCGCCCGCAGGGAAATGCAGCCGCGCCTCCGATGCATCGTCGGCCTGTTTGCCCACGCGCCCGATATGCCACTCCGAATCGAACCTGAAGGTCACGTCCAGTTTGAGGTTGTTGAAGTTCGCAGCGTCGGGTGCGTCGTCCGTGCTCGATGCCATCGCCCGTCTCCCGTTGATGCTGCCCGATAGGATGGCCGCGTCACGCCGGCAAGGGTTTCGTGACGGAACGGGATCTCACTGGCGCCGGTCCTCATACGGGCCGCCCGAGGCGGCCCACGCCTCCTCGCCGCCCCGACACCAGATGACGGCGCGGCGCCCGGACGATAGCAGGTGCAGCGCCGCGTTA
>CAXUNK010000240.1:3590-5083 GCA_964252425.1 uncultured Acetobacteraceae bacterium | reverse complement strand
CCTCAGACCCAGCCCCCGCCGATCCCGCGCCGTCCGATCCCGCCCCCTCGGAACAGGGGGCCGCCGACAAGGGTGCTGACGCCGCCCCTGTCGGTGGCGGCGACACCGCCAGCACGACTCAGCCCATCGATACCGCGTCGCCCATCGCCACCAGCGGAGAGGACCAGTCGGCTCCTGCCGCCTTGTCTGGCGCGCCGACGGCGTTCAACGCCACCGCCCTGCTCGACCCCAACGATCCGACCAACCGTCGCGCGGTCGCCGACACCGTCGCGCAGGTCGACGAGGCCGAGCAATGGATACGGGACTACCTGCACACCAATGATCTGCGGCCCGACATAATGGGCGACGGTTCGGGCAGCACCGTCATGTTCGGCGTGCGCAGCATGCCCCTGGCGACCGCCGTTTCGACCACACTGGCGGCCGGGCGGATGGCGCGGCTGGAGCATGGCGGCCAGGACCTGATCACGGCCGAGCGTGTCCAACGCATCGTAAGCGACATCCTGCTGGCCGCCACACCGCATGCAGCCGGGTCGGGCCATGCCGGATCGGGCGGCCCCCAGCGTTTTTCCATGTATCTGCAATACACCTTCACGCCCAAGACGGTGCACATACCCAATGCGGGCGGGCCGACAACGGCCGACCAGCCGGCGCACTCGCTGACCGGACAGATCACCGCGGAGTTCCACGCCGATAACGGGTCCGGGCTGGAGGTTTCGGCCTTCGGGCAGGCCACATGGTTCGCCGACGACGCCGGCGGGCACGTCACTAACCAGAGCGGCTTTGCCGGCGTGCAGGTCGCCTGGGTGTGGTCGTTCCTGGGCGGGGCCTTGCAAGCCGGCCCGCAATTCCAGGCCCTCGTGGGCGCCTCACGCGCCCAGCAGGGGCATTCCGACCAGCTGACCTGGACACCGACCGGCCAGGTCGGCGTGGGCGGACAGGTGCAGTATGCCGTGCCGGGCCTGGGCGGGCATGTCCTGGTCGGCTTCCAGGCCGGCGTGTCCAACACGGACGCCCACGGTGCCCCCGCGACGACGGACGGCACCGCCGGCTTCACGCTCACCTACAAGTTCTAGACGGGAGGTTGGAGTGCCGACGGACGCGCAGAATGCCTATGTCGCGGACACGTTCGGCGTCGATCCGCAGAGTTACGCCTCAGCCGGCGATAGCGGCGATGCTGCCCAGGGCGAGGCCTCGGCCGGCGCCAGCGCGGACACGTCGCTCCAGGCCGCGACCGGCGATCAGTCGGGACATGTCATGGAGGCGGATCCCGGCGCGGTGGGCGCCTTGGTCGACGATGCGAAGAGTGCCGCCGGCAGCGTCTTCGACAGTGTCGCGGGCGCCGTCGGCGCCGTGGTCGACAGCGTCGAGAGTGCCGCGAGCAGCGCCTACGACAGCGTTTCCGGCGCGGTCGGCGGTGTCGTGGACAGTGTCGAGAGTGCTGCGAGCAGCGTCTACGACAGCGTGTCGGGCGCGGTCGGCAATGTGGTGGACAG
>CAXUNK010000240.1:0-3490 GCA_964252425.1 uncultured Acetobacteraceae bacterium | reverse complement strand
CTGCGAGCAGCGTCTACGACAGCGTATCCGGTGCAGTGGGCGGCGTGGTCGACAGCGTCGAGAGTGCCGCGAGCAGCGTCTACGACAGCGTGTCGGGCGCGGTCGGCGGCTTGGTGGACAGCGTGGAGGGTGCGGCCAGCAGAGCCTATGACAACGTATCGGACGTGATCGGCGGCGTGGTCGACAGTGTCGAGAATGCCGCCAGCGCCGTCTACGACAGCGTGGCCGGAGCAGTGTCCGGAGTGGTGGGCAGCGTCGAGGACCTGTTCGATGCCGGACCCAAAGCGGCCGCGATTGCCCAGACGGCGGACACCGTGGCCAAGACCTCCGATGCCGACCTCAAGAAGATGTCCGCGGCCGACAAGGTCGCCATGCTTAAGACGCTGCTGTCGAACGGCTCGCTCACGCCAGAGGCGCTGGCCGCTCAAAAGAAGCTCTACGCCAACATGGATCTGGATCCCGACTTCAAGAAGCGCGACGACAAACACGGCGACAACGTTGCTCGCGCGCTCAAGGGCGACAAGGAGCTGGAAAAGGCACGTGACGGCTGGGACAAGACGACCGACCAGCAGAAGGTCGACTCGCTCAAGCGCGTGATCGCCGCGCAAAGCAAGGAGTACGGCTTTCCGCCGCCCGAGGTGGTCATCGAACATAATCCCCCGAAGAATGGCATCATCACGAACGGCTACTTCGACCCGTCCGACGGCAAGCTGCATCTGAACATGGATTCGCACAGCTCGATCAACGATTTCGAAAAGGCGGTCGACCTCGCGGTGCACGAGAACGCGCACAATTACCAGGACCATTT
The DNA here is from genome assembly GCA_964252425.1 of uncultured Acetobacteraceae bacterium. Taxonomy (GTDB): domain Bacteria; phylum Pseudomonadota; class Alphaproteobacteria; order Acetobacterales; family Acetobacteraceae; genus BOG-908. The sequence goes on along the minus strand of CAXUNK010000240.1, from coordinate 2,682 downwards.
GGTCGCCGACCTCAAGGCCGGCAAGATCAAGCCGGGCGATCCGGACTACACCCAGGCAACCATGTTCGCCGTCAACAGCGAGCCAAACGGCTACATCGAGGCCAAGACAAAGGCCGACCTGCCGATCTACAAGAAGCAGCCGCTTGAGGATCATTCCTGGCACACCGGCCCCGAGACCGCATCAAAAATCCTGTTGAACCTGTGACTGAGGCGCCGAGAAAGGGAGGAGACGCTTTGCCGGACCGTGAGGAGTTACCCCAAGCCCTGCCGCCAGGACGCTACGTTGCCGTGCAACATGGCGAGCAGGGCGACAGGGAGCTGGGATTGGTGCGGCTGGACGAGGACGGCACCATGACGCCGGAGGCGGTCGAGCAGACCGAGGGCTCGGACCTGGCCCGCATCGCGCAGGCGATGAACAAGAAGCAGGTCCTGCATGTCGACGTATTTCCGCCGCCCGATGCGCCCCGGTTCGCCATGGCGTCGCGTATCGTGCCCCGCGGCGACCAGGATTTCGTGCCCGCGCTGCTCCAGCAACTGGCGCGCTATTACAAACTGCAATTGAGGGCGGCATGACGGGTGCACGATCGGTGTTGCGTCATGCTGCGTACCTCATCGCGGCGCTGTTGCTTGCCGTGCCGTGCCGGGCGCAGGACCGGCCCACCGCCTACATCGCCCTGCTGCACGAGCAGCCGGTGGGCGTCGTCCGGCTGGACGCGCGGTTCGAAATATCGCTGGTTTCGGCCGAGCCAAGCCGCAGCACGTGGCTGCACGATGTGGTCGGCCGCATGAACGCCAAGCAGCATTTGTATTTGGATGCCACACCACCGCCCGAGCAGCCCCGCGCCTCCGCCGCCACACAAGTCGGCCGCGAGGACCCTCGCTTTCTCGACGCGCTCAAATCGGAGCTATCCCGCTACTACAGCGTCACCCTGATCCCGCGCGGCTGAGCTCCAGCTACGATATGGATGTGAGCGAGAACCCGTAACGACTGTTGAGAATCTCCATCAATGCGCCGCGTGCCTCGGCCGAGTCGCGGGGGACTGTGCGACGATACTGCGTGCGGGTCTCGGCCCCGTCGGGAGGCGGCTCGTTCAGCAGAAAATGTTCGCTGCTGTTCAGCATCCCTGCGGCCACATCCAGCGTGTCCGCAAAATTCGGCTCCGCGGAGACCACGTGGATGTAGTGCCTGGCATCGATGCTGACTACGCCAGCCGGAACGTCCGACGGCTTGAACGGCGCGCTATGCGTGACGCTGAACCTCTCGCCCTCCTCCGCCACGCCGCTCACGACGTCGCTCCGCCGGAAGGCGCACTCGGCTTGAGCCTCTTCATAAGGTCGGTCTCCAACGTGTCGGCGTTGTGGAAGCTGTCGTACTCGGTCGGCTGCGTGCGGTAGTTCGTGCTGCCCGCCCTCGCGGACGACACGTAACCGACTGGGATGTCGTTGACCATGTACATCAGCGCGGTGGGATAGTCCTCGTTCTCCGGGCCGATCTCGCCGGCCTTGAGTTTTTTGACGATCACGTCCTGATGCGCGTGGAACGTCTCGTGCACGATCGTGTTGATGGCTTCACTGGCGGGCTGCAGGTATGATGGCCAGAAGTTGAGCCCGATGTCGTTGCGCGCCGGGTTGTAGCCGCCCATCGTGCCATTATCGACCGGCGGGTCGGGATTTTTCCTCACTGGCAGATGGGGTATGCCGAGCGTATCGCATTGCGAGTCGCAGATCTTCTGCAACAAGGCGAGAGTCTTGTCGGCATCGGCCGAAAACGAGTTCCAGTACGCGCTGTCGACCGAACCATCCGCTTTGTAGATTTTCTTCAGTTCGTCCATCTTGACCAGCTCGTCCATGATGGCGTCGCGCTGCCGCGTGCGCTTCTCCTCGAATTTCGGATCGGGCGGCGATTTGCTGTAGAGACGGCAAAGCTGTTCGAGGGCGCTGCCCGCGGTCGGCATGCCTTTCTTGACGGTCGTGCCGTTATAGGTCGAGCCGGTCGGCGTGCCGTTTGCGCACAGATCCAGTGCCAGCTCCGCCTTTTCCAGCAATGACTTTTTCTGCAGCGCCTCGTCGCTGAGCGCTTTGAGCGCCGTGAGCGTCGCCGCGGCCTTGGCCGTTTTCTGCTCCGGAGCCGGCGAAGCCGCCTGCTCGAAGGCGGTCAGCGCGGCCTCGCTCGCCGGGCAAGCTTCGAGCGCCCCCACCCCGTCTTTGTCGGCGATCAGTTTGTCCAGCACCTTCCGGGCTTTGCCGTAGGCGATGTAGAGCGGAACGATGGTCTTGCCGGCGGGCTTGGCTTTGTCTTTCTCGGCGTAGCGCGTGCCGAAAGTCAGCGCTTTGGCCTCGGCCTCGGCAAGACAGGCGGCGTCCACCGCCGCGATCTGCTGCTCGAACGTGTCCAGCGCCGCATTCGCCGCGGTCCAGTCGGCAACGTCGCCCTCACCCGCCTTCTGCGCCACCGGCTTGCCGTCGGTGGCCGTCTTGAGCGCGCTCGTGACCGCGGCCGGGGGAGTCGTGAGCTGGCCCACGCGGGCCGCAACGTCGTCGCACTTGGCGGCGAGCCTGCCGAAACGGTCGAGGAAGGCTGTCTTTTCCGGCGCGGGCGGGGCTGGCTGCGTATCCACCTGCGCCGGCGGCGGCACGTCCGCCTGGGCCGGGGGCTGCGCGTCTGCCTGCACTGGGGCCGGT
>CAXUNK010000239.1:0-5117 GCA_964252425.1 uncultured Acetobacteraceae bacterium | reverse complement strand
GCCGAGCGGGCGGGGCTGCACGCCACGCTCGTGGCCTACGAGGCGCCGCACCGGCTGGCCGAAACGCTGGCCGACATGGCCGAAACCCTGGGCGACCGTCCGGGGGCGGTCGCGCGCGAGCTGACCAAGCGGTTCGAGGAGGTGCGACGCGCTCCGCTCGCCGCCCTGGCCGAGCACTATGCGCGGAACGAGGTGCGCGGCGAGATCACGCTGGTGATCGGCCCGGCTCCCGAGGAGGCGGCTGGCGAGGCGGATTGGGACGCCCTGCTCACCGCCGCGCTCCGCACCCAGACGGTGCGCGAGGCAGTGGCCGAGGTCGCCCAAGCCACCGGTGCGCCCCGACGCACCCTCTACACCCGCGCCCTGGCCCTGCGCGACGCAGAGTAGCCAGGCACCCCGCGGAAAGTTGGCGGACGGCCTCTTTACTGAACGGTGACCGCGACGGGTTTCGAGGCGATGCCGTTGGCCACGACCTCGAGCTTGCTGTCCCCCGTCTCGGCCGCCGCCGGCACGTCGAAATCGGTCGATACCGTCGCCGATCCGGTGGCCACGCCCATCGTGCTGTGGTCATGGGTGCGCGCGTAGAAGACGTGGCCCGTCGCAGCGTTGGTGATGCGGACCAGCGGGTAGTTGGTGGGGGACTGGAACTCGTCGCCGAAGGCGGAGGCTTGGGACAGGCCGTTGAACTGCGTGCCCAGGACCTTGTAGGTCGTGCCGCGGGCGAGCGTGGCCGGCACGCTGGTGATCGTCGGCGCCCAGGCAGGATTGACGGTGCCGGCGGCGCGATAGAGTTCGGCGCCGTCGATGATCGCCTCGCCGGTAGGCAGCACCAGCAGGCTGGCCTCCTGGCCAAACACCTGTTTTCCGGCGAGGGTCGTGCCGTCGAATTCGAAGAACTGGCCGGTGGTGCTTTCGACGAGCACGTTGCCGGTCGGCAGCAGGGCCGCGAAACTGTCGCCGGCATCGTTGCCCGGCGGAAAGTCCGGACCCGCCGTCCAGGTCCCGACCAGGCCGCCATTGGCGGCCGGGTGATAGACCGCCGTATGGCCGAACGAGCCGCCGGCATTGGTGGCGCCCGTCGCGAACACCGTGCCATCCGGCCGCAGAATGGCCGGTCCCTCCTCGCCGGGCGGATGGTAGACCATGCCCTTGCCATATCTGATCGGGCCGGCCTCGGGCGGGCCGGCCAGGTTCCTGACGGTGCTGCCGGCCGACAGCCAGCGCGTGCTGGTCGGATCGTAGATTTCAGAGTGCGGCGCCGCCTTCACGTCGAAGGTCAGCACCGTGCCGTTGGGCAGCAGCGTCCAGCCCTCCTCGGCGTTGAAATCGCGCTTGCCGGTGTGGGCGAGCTCGGTCCAGGTCAGGCTCGCCGGATCGAGGGCAGCGACACGCTCGTCGAACTTGCGGCCCACCAGCAGCTTGCCGTCGGGCAGCACGGCGGAGGGCGAGTCGCCGATGAAACCCCAGCCGGCGGGGGCGGCGAACTCGGTCCAGGTGTTGGCGACCGGGTCATAGACGGCGCACAGATCGGTGAAGGCGAAGTTCCCCTCGTTATACTCGCCGCCGGCGATCACCACACGGCCGTCGATCATGACCGCGGAAGCGAACGCGTCCGGTGCGTAGCCCTTGGGCAGGCTGGCCGCCTGAGACCAGGTCCCGCGCACGTAGCTGCCGGTGGCGTCAGGAGTCAGGCGCCACCAATCGGACAGGTTATTGCCCTGATAGAGCACGCTGCCATCGGTCAGCAGCAGCCCCAGCCCCGACCCGTCCGGCGCGGCGTTCTTCAGCTTGACGACGGTTTGCGCCGAAGCTGAGGCGGCGAGCAGCAAGCAGGCTCCCGCAATGATGACTCGTACGGCCATGGCGCGTTCCTTCGATTTGGGGCGTGCAGTCCACCACGCTGATTTCTGAGGCTAACCCGGGACTGATCCGACAGGCAAACGTTGCGGGATGTCGAGCTGCGTTCGATGTGCCGCAGCGGCGTCCGCGTCGTGCCGGATCATGGCCTTGATACGACGCTATGCAGATGCTTACGGATCGCCATGGAACCAGACATCCTCCCCGTGCTCGACGCTACGCATTTCACGGCCGTGCTGCCTGCTTCGACACGCCTGCCTGAGCCGCCTCGTTTCAGCTTCGGGGATTTTCCGGCGCCCGTCGCTGCCGCGTATTATCGGGCGACACATCTGCACGGGGTCGGCGTTTATGCGGCGAATGGATTAGCCTGGTGTCGCGGTTTCGTTCTTGGCCCGGACGGCGCGCTGTTGCGCGACGGCAGCATCCAGATCCATCAGGAGACGATAGACCGGTTGGGACCGCAAGGGCGGACCGCATTGCGGGCGGCGGCACCGGAGCGGCTGTCCGGCGTTGCCGCGGCGCTTGTACCGCCAGGCGACGCGTATCGGATCTACGGTCATTGGCTGGTGGATATCCTGCCGAAGCTGGCGGTGCTGGTTGCGGCCGGTCACGATTTGGCACAGCTTTGGTATCCGGTGCCGGCCGATACGCCCGACTTTGCGTTGGACCTGATGCGCTTGTTTGGCGTACCGGAGGATCGGATCGTGGCCGTGGCCAGCGCGAGCAGGCTTACCCCTGACCGGCTGCTCATCCCGACCTCGTTACATAATGGCGTGCGCATGTCTCCCCTGCTGCGCGAGGCTGCCGCGTTGTTCCGGAGCAATCTACGTCGTGCTGCAACGCTGCCGACGGGCAGCCAGGAGTTCCGCATTTTTCTTGCCCGCAAGGGCCGGAACCGCATGCTGACCAACCGCACCCGCATCGAGAACATGGCGCGCGCGGCGGGCTTCGCCGTGATCTATCCGGAGACCAGGACGCTTCCCGAACAGGTCGCATTGTTTGCAGGCGCGCGGGAGATCGTGGGCGAGTACGGATCGGCGTTTCACACGGCACTCTTCGCCCCGGCCGGTACGGTCGTGTGCGGGCTGCGCGGCGACCAGCTCCATCCCGGGTTCATCCAATCCGGCTTGGGAGAAGAGCTGGAGCAGCCAACAGGCTACGTGTTCGGTAGCGGAGCCGGCACTGCATACGATTATGCAATCGCGGAGGACGCATTTGCCGAATGCCTGAAAACCGTGTTCGACCGGCAAGCGGGCCTGGCTACAGCGGTGCCAAAACCCGCGCCGCATGTGCCGCCAGCCGCACCAGCAGTTCCGACCGAGACAACCCGGCGCCGGGCTACGCTAGCGGACAGCCTGCTCGCGCTGTTTCGTGGCAGGAGATCCCAACGTCCCACGCGTGGATCAGCCGTCGCGGGCGGTCGTGATGTAAACAGTCCGGCCACGCAGGCGCTGACCCTGCTTGTCATTGCGCACGTACAGACACGCGGCGACACGCCGGCCGACCCCGACGGGTGGGCAGGTGCGCCGGGCAGTGGCTTGGCGCTTGAGGGCTTCCAGATAGGTGTCACACCCGAACGACTGGCATCTGGCCTGACCTATCAGGCGATATTGCCCGACGCCTCCACATCGGCGCGCGTAGAGGCGGGGCGCTACTGCGGTACTCGGGGGCAGAACATCCCGATCCTGGGGCTGGTCATGCATGCCGACGCACGTATAGCCGCAGCCGCATCGATCACGATCGAAGCGCGTTTTCTCGACGGCTCGCATTTCGGTCCATCGCCCGCTGGAGTGCCCTGCCGGTCGGAAACATCGTCGCCGCTGGAGGCTTTCCGCCTGACCGTGGTGCGCGACACCCGCCCACCGGGACTGCACAGCCTGTTATCGCGTTAGGAAATATCCGCTTGCATGGCTGAAGAGCCTGCTCCAGCTTTTGGTGTGGTTCCATCTGATCGGACGTGCCCTAGCCGTGCATCGTCTGGGATTTAGGCTCTACCCGGAAGCAGGTGTCGGAATGATCATGCGGTCCGTTACGCGTGTTGCTGCTCTGCTCGTTTTGACGAGCGCCCCAGGAGCTGCTTGCCGAGGCGCGGAATTCTGGTTCGCGGGAGTGGAGCCTGTGCATCCGGTCTATCCGCAGGATTACATGCACCTGTTTACGCGCGACGCACCATGGACGCAGGCGGAAGCCCGTCTTTCCGTGTTGAAGGTTTCGGCTGAGACAGTGCTGCACGGCTCGGACGACATGATCCGAACCATCTTCAATGCTGCGCGCGCACGGCGGATCGCGATGGCCGTTGAGATGGGTGCCGTGCTCCAGCAACCTGCCGACATGTGCGGCGGCGGCGAGGGTTACATGCAGCCTGCCGTGGTACACCGGTTCGGCACCCGCCTGCACGCGTTGGGACTCAGCCTGGACTACATGGCCATGGATGGGCCGGTCTGGCTCGGTCACGAACGGAGCTGGGGAGTGACCAAAGGTCGCCCAGATTGCCGGTATTCGCTGTCCGAAGTGATCCAGCGCGCGGCTCAGACGATCGCCATGATGCGCCAGTATTTCCCGGTGCTTCGGGTAGGCGAGATCGAGGCGGTCAACACCCGCCTGCCGCCCGGCCCGGTGCTGGCCGATTACGCCGCCTTCGCCCGCGGTATGCAGGCCGCGACCGGGCAGGGACTGTCCTTCTTCCATTGCGATATCGCATGGCAATTTCCCGGCTGGCTGTCCGTGCTGCCCCTCGTTCAGGCGCAATCCCACGCGTTGGGCATGCGCTTTGGCGCGATCATCGGCGGCACCCCGCAAGACGCGACAGACGAGGCCTGGGTAGAGGACGGTTTGCGACGTTTGCAGCAGTTTGCGCCGTTGCTGGACGATGTAGTGGTGCAGTCCTGGCAGGTCCGGCCAACTGTCATGTTGCCGGAGACGGCAGCAGGAAGTGCGACCCACTTGTTGAGGGAGGCAGAGAGACTTTCCTACTGATTGCGCAACAACGCCGCCGGCCGCACGCGCAGCGCCGCGGCGGTTCCCGCGTAGCCGAACACCAGCATCAGCGCCACGCACCCCAGGACGGTCGCGGCCAACGTCCCGGGCAGGAACGACCAGGGCGCGTCCAGCGCGAAACGCATCACCGCCCAGCTCGCAAGCGTGCCGATGCCGGCGGCGATCAGCCCAGCCGCGGCGCCGATCGCGCCGAACTCCGTCAGCCACGCCGCGCGCACCTGTCCGCGCGTGGCGCCCAGCGTGCGCAGCACCACGGCCTCCGC
>CAXUNK010000238.1:0-5120 GCA_964252425.1 uncultured Acetobacteraceae bacterium | reverse complement strand
GTGGGGGGGGCACGGCGACGAGCAACACCACGACGGTGCGCAGGGGCAAGTACCCGGCTGCTTCGCGGATGCTAGGGGGGGGCGCGGGGGTTACCGGGCGCCGCTTTTTCATGCGTTGGTGAAGCTGCCGCCGCTTTCGGCCAGACTGGCCAGCAGCGGCGCCGGCCGGAAATCGGCTTCCGACATGGATTGGAACGCGCGCAGACGCTCCAGCACCGTCTTGCGTCCCACAGTGTCGGCGTAGAACATCGGGCCGCCGCGATAGGCGGGCCAGCCGTAGCCGGTCAGCCAGACCATGTCGATGTCGGAGGCGCGGTAGGCCTTGCCCTCCTCCAGGATGCGCGCGCCCTCGTTGATCATGGGATAGATGCAGCGCTCCAGGATCTCCTGATCGTCGATGCGGCGTCGTGTGACCTGGCGTTCGGCGGACTGCCGCAGCACCAGTTCTTCAACGATGGGGCTCGGCGTGTGCTCGCGCTTCTCGTTGTAGTCGTAGAAGCCGGCGCGGGTTTTCTGGCCTCTTCGGTCGCGCTCGCAGAGCTGGTCGCGCAGGGTGACGCCTTTCGACGTCTCGGCCGACCAGCCGATGTCCAGCCCCGCCAGGTCCGCCATCTGGAACGGGCCCATGGGAAAGCCGAAATCGTAGATCACGCGATCGACGTCCCAGGGCATGGCACCCTCCACGATCAGCTTGTTGGCCTCGCGCTGACGCAGTTCGAGCATGCGGTTGCCGATGAAGCCGTGGCAGACGCCGGCCACCACCGCCACCTTGCCGATCTTCTTGGCGAGCTGCATGACGGTTTCGAGCACGTCGGGCGCAGTACGCTCACCTTTGACGACTTCCAGCAGCCGCATCACGTTGGCGGGCGAGAAGAAATGCATGCCGCACACATCCTGCGGACGCTGCGTGCTGCGTGCGATCTCGTCGATGTCGAGATAGCTGGTGTTGCTGGCCAGGATCGCGCCCTGTTTCACGATCGGGTCGAGTTTCCCGAAGATCTCCTTCTTGATCTCCATGTTCTCGAACACGGCCTCGATCACCAGGTCGCAGTCGGCCAGCTCGTCGAGCGACATGCTGGGCGTCAGCAGCGCCATGTTGCGTTCCACCTGCTCGGTGGTTAGCCGGCCTTTCTTTGCGGTGTTCTCGTAATTGCCGCGCATGACGCCCACGCCGCGTTCCAGCGCCTTTTCGTTGGCCTCGACGATGGTCACGGGGAAGCCGGCGGACAGGAAATTCATGCTTATGCCGCCGCCCATCGTGCCGGCGCCGATCACGCCGACCTTTTTGATCGCGCGCACGGCGGTGCCCTTCGGCAGGTCGGGGATCTTCTGCGCCTCGCGCTCAGCGAAGAACAGGTAGCGTTGCGCGCGGCTTTGCGTGCCGCCCATCAGCTCCACGAACAGACGGCGCTCGGTCTGCTCGCCCTCGTCGAAGGGTTGCGTCGTCGCGGCCTCGATGCAGCGGATGTTGTATTCGGGCGCATCGAAGCCCCGGAACTTGCGGGCGTTGGCACGGCGGAACGCGGCGAAGACGGAGGGGTCGGCCTCTACCCTCAGGTCGCGTATGCGGCGCAGCGGCTTGGCCTCCTCGGCCAGCCTGCGCGCATACCCGACCGCGAACCCGAGGAGACCGTCTTCGGGCGCCAGCGCGTCCACGAGCCCGTGGTCGAGCGCCGCCCGGGCGCCGACCGGCGCGCCGCTGGTCACCATCTCCAGCGCCTGTTCCACGCCGACGACGCGGGGCAGACGCTGAGTACCGCCGGCGCCGGGCAGCAGGCCCAGCTTGACCTCCGGCAGTCCCAGCCGGGCGCTCGGCACGGCCACCCGATAGTGGCAGCCGAGTGCGACTTCCAGGCCGCCGCCGAGCGCCGTGCCATGGATGGCGGCCACCACCGGCTTGGGCGAGGATTCAATGCTGCGTATCACCTCGTGCAGCGAGGGGTCCTCCATCGGGCGGCCGAACTCGGTGATGTCGGCGCCGGCGATGAAGGTGCGCCCGGCGCAGGCCAGCACGATCGCGCGCACCGACGGGTCGGACGCGGCCTGGGTGATCCCCTGCTGTATGCCTTGCCGGACCGCGGCCGACAGGGCGTTGACCGGAGGCGAGTTGACCGTCAGCACGGCGACGCCGCCGTCGATCGAAAGGCCGGTCACTGCGTTGATTTCAGCCACGTTCGCTCCATCCCTTTTATCGGCGCGCTTTCTGGCACATGCCGTATAGGGAAGGCCAGACGGGAGCGCTGGCTTCAGTCTCTCAGGCCTTCTCCACCTGGCCGTATTCAAGCTCGACCGGCGTCGAGCGGCCGAAGATCGAGACCGACACCTTCAGGCGGCCCTTTTCCTCGTCGATCTCCTCGACCGTGCCGTTGAAGCTGGTGAACGGGCCGTCGGCGACCCGCACCTGCTCGCCGATCTCGAAGATGACGGAGCGGCGGGGGTGGTCCACGCCGTCCTGCGCCTGCTTCATGATGCGCTCGGCCTCCGCCTCGCTGATCGGCGAGGGGCGCAGCTTGGTGCCCAGAAATCCGGTGACCTTGGGGGTGTTCTTGATCAGATGCCAGGCGTCGTCGGTCAGTTCCATCTTCACCAGCACGTAGCCGGGGAAGAACTTGCGCTCCGCGTTGATCTTCTGGCCGCGCCTGACCTCGACGACTTCCTCGGACGGCACCAGCACTTCGTCGATGTGGTCGGCCAGACCCTTCTGATCGGCCTGTTCCTTGATCGCCTGGGCGATCTTCTTCTCGAATCCGGAGTAGACGTGCACGACGTACCAGCGCTTGGCCATGGTGGGCTCGGATTCCTCAGTTGGGACCGGTGAACAGCACGCGCACCAGCGCGCCGACACCGACATCGACGGCGAAGAAGAACAGCGCGCTCAGCGCGGCCATGGCCAGGACCAGGCCGGTGGTCACCAGCGTCTCGCGCCGGCCCGGCCATGTGACGCGGGCGGCCTCGGCACGGACTTCGGCCACGAATTTAGCAGGTGCGAAGGCCAATGGATGTTCCTCGGGGACGGGGTGACGGAAGAAGAGCGGCGATAGGCGGGACAGTACGACAGTACGAGAGACAGGGACGTGCCGCCTGGCAGGGGTGGAGGGTCTCGAACCCCCAGCCTCCGGTTTTGGAGACCGGCGCTCTAGCCAATTGAGCTACACCCCTGCAGCACCCGCACGTCGCGGGTGGCATGCACGCGTGGCGGGTTGAAGGGCGTCGTGACCTGCCTGTCAAGGGCGGACCGCCCGTCAGGGGCGCCGTGCACGGCGCGTTGCCGATGTGCTCCCAGTACGACAGGCGCCGAATTTCCGCCGGTTCGGAAGTTTTCGGAAGTTCGTCGGGTTTTCGTCACGACTCACGGTGGCCGGGCGTGGTCTTGCTCCGGCGCCCGAACCGTCGCGCCGTCTCTCGCCCCTGTCCCGGGCCATGAACCGCAGCCTCACCAGGAGAACACCCTTGGCCGATCGACTGACTGCCGGCCTCTGCGCCGGAACCCTTGCCATGCTGTCGGCCTCGGCCGCGCTTGCGTCGGAACCATCGGTGCGGCTGGACCGCAGCGTGGTGCAGGTCGCGCCCGAGCTTCTTGCCGGCGCGCCGGACCCGGCCGCCGTGCTGCGCTTCAACCTGGCCCTGCGGCCGCGCGAGACCGCCGTGCTCGAGGCGAGGCTCGCGCGCCATGAACGGACCGGTGCCACGGAGATGCGCGCGCGCTTCCTGCCGTCGGAGTCCGACTACGCGGCGGTGCTGGCCTGGGCGAAGCGCTCGGGCTTGACCGTCGAGCGGACCTCCGCCACCCGCCTCACGATCGAGGTCTCCGGCTCGGTGCGCACCGTGTCGGACGCGCTCGACGTCAAGTTTGCCCGCGTGCATGGCGATGGAGCGGACTATGTCAGCGCCGTCTCAGCACCTGCCGTGCCGCAATCCCTGGCGGGCGCCCTGCTCAGCATCAACGGGTTGCAGCCGCATCTGCATTATCACACCTACCACATACGCAGCGAGCACTCGGCTGCGAATTCCGGTTACACCCCGCTCGGCATCAAGCAGGCCTACGCCGCGACGCAGCTCAAGCAGACCGGCGCCGGCACGACGACGGCCATCATCATCGACACCTTCCCCAACACCTCCGACCTGACCACCTACTGGCAGGACACCAACACGCCGCAGTCACTGTCCAACATCACCTTCATCCAGGCGGCGATCGGCAATTTGCCCGCGCCGTCCGGCGAGGAATCGATCGACACCGAGCTCTCCAGCGCGCTGGCACCGAGTTCGAAAGTGCGGGTCTACGCCACGGCCACGCTGCAGAACGCCAACGTCGATAACGGCTATGAGGCGATCATCCTGGACGCGACCCAGGGCGTGCCGATCGACCAGGTCTCCATCAGCCTGGGCGAATGCGAGGCGAGCGTGTCCCAGACCCAGGCGCTGACCGACGTGTACTACCACGAGATACTGGCCTCGCTGGGCGCCACCGTCTTTGTAGCGACGGGTGACTCCGGGTCGCATGAGTGCGGCCCCAATAACGGCAACGTCCCGTCTTTCGATTCGACGAGTCCCTACGTGGTGGGCGTGGGCGGCACGACGCTGGTCCTCAGCCAATCGGGCAAGGCGACTGAGACCGCCTGGTCGGGCAGCGGCGGCGGGCTGAGCGGGCTGTTCGGCACGCCCAGCTTCCAAAGCAAGCTGAAGCTCAGCTCGCGCGGGGTGCCGGACGTGGCCGCGGTGGGCGATCCGAACACCGGTGTTGCGATCATCCTGAACGGCAGCGTGCAGGTGTTCGGCGGCACCTCGGTCGCCACGCCGATCTGGGCCGGGCTGATGGCGCTGGTCAACCAGGCGCGGCTGTCGGCCGGCAAGACGACGCTCGGGCTGCTCGATCCGCTGCTCTACCCGTTGCTGGGCACCGCCAATTTCCGCGACGTCAAGTCCGGCAATAATGGCGGCTATGCGGCAAAAGCGGGTTACGACCTGGTGACAGGCATCGGCACGCCACTGATGAACAAGCTGCTGCCGACGCTTCAGGCGGATTGATCGTTGGTCCCGGCCGCCTCGGCCCAGTCCGGGGCGGCCGGACTTCCGCTGGCCGATCCTTGGCGGTATAATACGCCGGGCGCGGGTGTAGCATA
>CAXUNK010000237.1:0-5152 GCA_964252425.1 uncultured Acetobacteraceae bacterium | reverse complement strand
CACGCTCGATCGCAGAGAGAACTGTGGCACCGTAACGAGCCTAATGGTTGCTACTCTCGCTACCGAGGGTCACAGTATTCCGATCTGCTTTAGCCAAAGCTCGACGAGCATCGGCCATTTCCCAACGGGCTCGTCCTTATGACGCAACGCAAAGGCGTGCCCGCCCTTGGCGAAAAGATGAACCTCGGTCGACACGCCAACCTTATCCAAGGCCGTCGCATACATCAGGCTGTTACAGATGGGATCGGTCTCATCGTCCCACGCCTGAGCAATGAAGGTTGGTGGCGCGGCCTTAATCACCGTCAACGTGGGGTCGAACGAACCGTCATGGCGGCAGATATGACCCGGGTAAAGGGCGATGGCGAAATCCGGTCGGCTGCTCACCTTGTCGACGGCATCGACCGGGAGATAGGTGGGGGCCAGAATGTTGCTGGTCTGCGCAACAAGATAGCCGCCTGCCGACATCCCCAGAACGCCGATGCGATGAGGGTCGATGCCAAGTTCCTTCGCCTTAGATCGCACCAGTCGAATCGTGCGCTGTGCATCCTGCAACGCACGCGGAATCTTGGGAGTGATTTGGTGTTGTAGCTTGTCGTCCCAAAAGTCGTTACCGCCTGGCGCGCGATATTTCGAGACGATGCATGTCACCCCTTTGCTCGTCAGCCACTCGCAAATCTTTGTGCCTTCCGCACTTATAAAGATCTTCTGAAAGCCGCCGCCGGGAAACACGATCACGGTCGCTCCCGTGCTGCGCGCCTTAACTGGCATAATCGTCATTGTCGGAACAGCTATGTTCAGGACGACTTCCGACTTACCGCCAGCAGCACCGGCATCGTCGTAGCTTTGCACGCTTTCCAGCGGCTGAGGCCTGAACGTGCCGTCGGGAACTTTACCGGGCCAGATCGGCATTTGATGGCATTCTGCGGGCGGCCGCCAAGCGCCTGCGCTTGCAACTGACGGGTGATCCGCTGGCGAAGCGACATTGTTGGTCTGAGAGGTTGTTGTTGAGGCGTCGCATCGCACGGTGGCAAGGGCCAACATCGTTAAGAGCAAATACCGAACGAGCATCATGAACACCGTTGAAGAAGGTCAGTCCGCGTGCGCTTCTAGCCCGCTCCACTCGGAAGCCGCCAGACGGCTCTCCACCCAATCCGGACAATGAATGACTGCGTTCGATTTTACCGTAACGCGCGTCGCAGCGGCGACGCTGGCATATCGCTATCCGCGCTGGCCTGGTAGGCGGCCGAAAACTGCGACCGTGCCGCGTGCCACGGCGCCAGGTCCGTGCCGGCTGGCAGGGCGACCGTGTCCACGCCGCAGCGGAGCAGAAACAGGTACTGGTCGGGCAGGATGTGGCCGCGGGCGCGTATTTCGCCGGTAAAGCCGTGGCGTTCACGCAGGGCGCGCGCCAGCGAAAAGCCGCGGCCGTCTCGAAAGGCGGGGAAGTCCACCACCGCCAGGGCGAGGCCGGGCAGGAAACGCGCGATCGAGTCGAGCTCGGCCGATGGGGGCAGGCAGACGCCGATACGGCCCAGATGCGCCTTGAGCAGGCCCTCGTCGAGGGTCAGCCGGTCCATGCCAACGATCACGTCGCCGCAGGGCGGGGGGGCCGCGTCGTCCAGATGCACCCAGCCATCCGGCGCCACCGTGCCGTCGCCATGCAGGATGAGCGTGTCAGGCGGCGCCATACAGCGCCTCCTTGAAGGGTGCGGCACCCAGCCGGCGATAGGCGGCGAGGAAAGTCTCGCCGGGCGCGCGATGGTGCAGGAACACGCCCACGATCTTGTCCACCGCGTCCACCACCTCGTGCTCGCTGAAGGAGGGGCCCACGATCTGGCCGATCGCCGCCGCGTCTTCGCCGGCGTCACCGCCCAGCGTGATCTGGTAGTACTCCTCGCCTTTCCGGTCCACGCCCAGCAGGCCGATATTGGCGACATGGTGGTGGCCGCACGCGTTGATGCAGCCGGAGATGTTGGAGGTGAGCGGGCCGATGTCGCGCTGCCTGTCCAGGTCCGCGAAACGCGTGGCGATGCGCTGCGCGATCGGGATGGCGCGCGCATTGGCCAGCGCGCAATAGTCGAGGCCAGGACAGGCGATGATGTCGCTGAGCAGCCCGCGATTGGGGGTCGCCAGCCCGAGCGGCCGCAGTGCCGACCACAGCTCGAACGCCTGATCCTGGCGCACATGCGGCAGCACGAGGTTTTGCGTGTGCGAGACACGCAACTCGCCGAACGAGAAATGGTCGGCGAGGTCGGCCAGCGCGTCCATCTGCTCGGCGGTGGCGTCGCCCGGAATGCCGCCCACGGGTTTGAGCGACACGACGACGCACACATAGCCGGGCTGGTGATGCGCATGCGTGTTGGTCGTGTACCAGTGGCCGAACTCCGCGTTCTCGCGGCGCTGCGCGTCCAGCACGGCCGGGTCGGGCGAGAGCGCCTCCCACGGCGGTGCCGCGAAATGCGCGCGGATTTGCGCGACCACATCCGCATCGAGCCTGAATTTTTCGCGCGGCATGGCAGCGAACTCCGCCTCCACCGCCTCGCGGAATTTGTCGGCCCCCAGCTCGGCCACGAGAATCTTTATTCGCGCCTTGTAGATGTTGTCGCGCCTGCCATGCGCGTTATAGACGCGCAGGATGGCCTCCATGTAGGCGAGGAAGTCGGGCTCCGGCAGCGCGTCGCGCATCTTGATGCCGATCGCCGGCGTGCGCCCCAGCCCGCCGCCCGCATACACCTCGAAAACCGGCGCGCCGTCCGCCGCACGCTTGGTGCGCACGCCGATATCGTGGAAGCGCGCGGCCACGCGATCGGACGTGCTGCCGGTCACCGCGAACTTGAACTTGCGCGGCAGGAACGAGAACTCCGGATGCAGCGTGCTCCACTGCCGCAGGATCTCGCAATAGACGCGCGGGTCCAGTATCTCGTCGGCGGCGGCACCCGCGAACTCGTCGCTGGTCACGTTGCGTATGCAGTTGCCGCTGGTCTGGATGGCGTGCATGTCCACGTCCGCCAGCGCCTGCAATATGTCGGGCGTGTCGCCCAGCGCCGGCCAGTTGAACTGGATGTTCTGCCGCGTGGTGAAATGGCCGTAGCCGCGATCCCAGCGGCGCGCGATATGGGCCAACTGACGCAACTGCGTGGCGCTCAGCACGCCGTAGGGGATCGCGACCCGCAGCATGTAGGCGTGAAGCTGCAAATAGAGGCCGTTCATCAGCCGCAGCGGCTTGAACTCATCCTCCGACAAGGCGCCTGACAGGCGGCGGACCACCTGGTCGCGGAACTGCGCCACGCGATCGTGCACGAACTGCCGGTCCGCCGCGTCGTACCGGTAGAGGCGCGCGTCGGGCGAGGAATCGTTGCGGGCCGCCGCGTGGGTGGGGGCATCGTTCATGGGTGCGACGCCGCGGGCTGGCCATCGATGCCGATGGTGGGACCGAACGCCCTGACCCGTTCGCGATAGGTGACCGGCACGGTGCGCCCGGGCGAACGCTCGGCCACGTCGACCACGTGCACCTCGACCACGTCCAGCTCGCGCCGGTCGGCGGTCATTTCAGCCATCGCCGCCTGTGCTTCAGCCTCGGTCGCCAGGATGCGCGCGCGGTCGAACGCCGCCACCCAATCGCGCCCGCCGCCCAGCCAGACCACGTGGCCGCTGAGCAGCTCGTTGCCGCTGATGGCGAACGGCCCGTCGCCGCGACGCACGATTTTCTTCTCGGCCATGCCCATGCTCCGGCAGCACGCACCCGCATGGTGGCGCCGGATTGGCATCTAGGGCGCGGGACTGCCTCCTCCAAGTCCGGCCTGCGGCGCGGCCTGTGTGCGGGAGCCGAGGCTTGGTCAAGGCCGCAACACTCAATATTTACAACTGGCAGTATAGGACCGTATTGACCACGCTCTGTATCATAGCTTCAAAGTATGATACCATGTAGTGACGGCGATGTCTCACTGTCTTGTGTAGCCGTTAACCACATACGTGATTGATCCCGCGCATCCGAATAGCTGTGGTTGTGCAATACGTGGGTATCTGGAGTGCGGATGAATGCCGCAGTTGCAGATACTTCCATTTCTACAACTCAAACTTGCGAGGACTCGTGTCTAATACATTTCGGTCTATGATGATGTCGGGGGCTGTCATGGCTGCCGGACTTCTCGCCAGCGTTCCGGCCAATGCGGCCGGTGTCGCCGGACAGCAGTATTTCACGCTCGGGATGGGCGGTGGGATGCTGGTCAACAACATGCAGTGTCCGGATATCCAGTGCAACGGGACCGATTCGTGCTCCTGCACCTCCGCCTCAGGCCAGCTGAGCTTCAGCTCGCTCAAGAAGACGTTCCCCTCCGGCACGTTCACCGCCGAAGTCAGCACCGACAAGAGCACCGGCATGCCCAACGGCGCGGGCGGCATGTGCTTCGGTTCGTCGGGTCACCTGACGATCACCACGAATCGCGGAACGCTGACCATCCAGTTCTCCGGTCCGGCCTGCCGCCTCGGCATGGGCGGCGGCGGCCCGGATGCGGTGCCGTTCGGCATCAGCAACCCGGCCACGATCGTCAGCGGCACGGGTGGCTACGCCAACCCGCGCGGCACCGGCACGCTGGCCGGCACGTTCGACCCGACCACCCAGACCGTCCTGCTCGACCTCGTCGGGTACGGCATCCTGGGCGCCGGCGCGGGCGGCGCCGAGTAGGCACATCGCTCGACGGCTGCCGGCTGGGGCTCAACCGTCCCGGCCGGCGGTCTTTTCAGCTACCAACGTGCACCGATACTCGTGAGAGACGCGCCATTCGGGGCTGGTGGAGGGGGTTGGATTCGAACCAACGTAGGCGAAGCCAGCGGATTTACAGTCCGCCCCCTTTAGCCACTCGGGCACCCCTCCAGCCGGCTCGGGCGCAGGTCAGCCGGATATGACCTGGGGCTGGGCTTGTCAACGAAGCGGCATCCGCTTGCAGGGCGCAGGGTCACGCCATAGGCGGCGCGTCCGGCAGGCTGTATAGCGCGCACCATGGCACACTCGCGAGACCCGGGTCCGGACCGTCCTTCAGGGGCGCGGCCATCGGGCAACCCACCACGACGCGGACCCGCCGGCAGGCCGGGTGGCGGAGCGGGCGGCGGGACCGGGGGCGGGGGCATCAGCGGTTCGTCGGCCACCGGCCGC
>CAXUNK010000236.1:0-5164 GCA_964252425.1 uncultured Acetobacteraceae bacterium | reverse complement strand
GTGCCGGGCGCCAGCACGGCCGGCGCCACCACGCGCCGCTGCAGCAACGGCGCGAGCGGATCGAAGCGCAGCGCCTCGAACAGATAGCGCGCGACCGTATCGGTATCGCCGCCGCGCGCGGCCCGTGCTGCCTCCTCCAGCCGGTCCGGTCGCTGCAGCAACTGTTCCAACGCTTGCGGCAGCACCATCGGCGGCTGCGGCAGGCCGCCCACCAGAAAACCGATCAGCGCGCTGCGAATCTTGGCGTCCGACAGCGCCTCGCCGGCCTCCGCCTGGCGGGCCAGGGCGCGGCCCAGCACATCGTCCGGGCCGGCCTGCCGCTTGCGCGCTGCGATCAGCCCGTCGATATGCGCACGCAACAGCGGCGCCATGCGCGCCGCGTCCCGATAGACGGGGTCGGTCACCTCCGGCCCGAACGTGCCGGAATAGGTGAACTGGAACTCGAACAGCCGCGTTGCCCAGACCTGCAAATCGCCGGTTTCGGGCGGCGCGATGCCGAAATAGCGGCACAGCACGCCAAACGTGATCTCGCGCGTGTACTCCACCACCTCCACACGCTGTCTGCCGGCAAGGTTGCGTTCGGCGTCCTGCGTTGTCTGGTCGGCAAGGTTGCGCAGATCGTCGGATCTGACGATGTCGCGCATCGCCGCCGTGTCACGCCGATACTCTGGCGTGTCGCCCATGCCGAGAAAGAACTTTTCCCCGCCCATGATCAGATCGAGGTTGTCGGCGTAAGGCACGCCGAAACACTCATCCTGCAAGAACACCTGGCGCACATCGTCATGGCGCGTGACCAGACTGAAGCGCCCGGCGCGCGCGATCGGCCACGCCGCGCGCAAGACGCGGAACAGCGCCGGATAGCGCGTCATGAACAGATGTTGCAGCCACGCAGCCAGACCGCGACCGGCCGGACGCAAAACGCTCGTGTCGCTCATGGCGCGCTGTCCAAGCTTGCCAGGTATCGCAGCGCCGGCAGGCTGGGCAGAAAGAAATACTCGCCGCCGATCAGCCGCACGAAAGTCGCGATATCCGGCCGCAAACGCAGCGGGTCGGCCGGGATGGTGAACGGGCCGGCCGGGCCCAGCAACGGGTCGTGCTCGCCGAACAGGGTGCCGAAACTCGGGTTCATCAGCCAGCTCTGCTGCACGAATTCGAACTGCCGTTCCAGATCGGTGTTGAGGCACATGAACAGCAGCCCGGGCAACGCCGGTGCGTCCGGCACGTCGTAGGACGCATACTTGCGGCCACGGCGCAGGATGCGATGGTTGTTGGCCGCCTTCAGCAACGTCGCCGTGCTGCCCGCATCGGGCGACAGCCCGTCGCGCGGGTTGCTGCGACGTATGTGCGAGCCGAGCGGGCAGTGCTGTCCCAGCGCGTCCTCGTCGTAGAACAGAAAATCGTTGGCCGGGCCGTCCTTGGCCGGCGCGGGCGGCGTCTTGGCCAGCACCACGCCATCCTTGGTCCACCCGACGACACGCTCGGCCACCCAAGCCGCGTCCTGATGCCCCAACTGCCGCGCCGCCCGCGCCATCGAGCGCCAGAACGCGTCCACATCCTGGCTCAACTCGCGCATCACCAGGTAGCTGCCGTTCCGGCCGAGACTGGCCAAGCCGGGCGCGCCGTCCGCCTCGGGCAACAAGGACGCGTTGGCGGCCGTGGCGGGCACGACCGGGCCGGGCGATGGTTCACCATGCGCGTTGATATGGCCAAGCAGCAGATCGCCAGCGGCCACGCCATGCACAGGGTGACGCGGAAACGGCTCGCCCGCATCGGTCACGATCGCCTCGCCGAACGGGATCGGTTGCGAAATGCCGTCGGCAAACCCGAAATGCTCGCGCGAAACCGGGGGCGTGCCGCTGTCCAGCATCAGCGACAGCGACAATTCGTGCGCGACCGACACACCGGCCGCGGCCAGGCAGGCGCGCAGCGGCGCCGCATAGTCGCGCAGCTTGTCCGGCGTCTCGTGATACAGCAGCACCGCCGCATGCACCGTGTGTTCGCAGACCACCGCGTCCGCATCGGATACGGGCGCGTTGCCGCCCCAGAGCGGATGGGCTTGGCGCGCGGGCGGGTCGAGCAGCGTGTCGCCCAGGCGCCGGCGGCGGTTGGGCGTGTGCATGCCCTCGGTGAAGGGTTGCGCGAAACTGTCCAGAACCGCGCGGTCCAACCCCAGAAACGCCAAGCCGGTCGCGGTGAAGGCCAGCGCGGCGCAGCCGGCGGCGGCACCCGTGCCGTCGGTGCGTTTGCCTGTCGCGTCGGTGACCTGCAGGCAGGCCTGCGCCGGATCGCCCGTCAGCAACGCGTGCAGCCAGGCCGATCCAGGCGCCGCACTCGCGTCCAACAGCAACGCCACGCCAAACGGCAGGTGGGCGAAGGGGCTGGCCACGATGCCCTGGGTGTCCCCGGCGACGGACGGCGCCAGCCGCCAGCTTCCAGGGTCCCCCGTGCCCATCACAGGTTGCGTGCCCATGAAACGGCCTCCTCCGCCGACAGGACCGGTTGGCACAGGCCGCGTGCGATGGCCGCCTGGCGCACGATCTGGTTGACCGTCAGCGCCGGATAGGCCGCGTACCAGAACCGGCTCGGCGTCATGGAGCATCGCGCCCAGGCTTTGAATTTGCGCCCCTGCGCGGCCCCGCCCAGGGACAGGTATTCGGGCGGCGGAAAGCCGATGCAGTTGCCCCAGGCAAGCGTCAGCCCCGCATGTGCCTTCTCGATGAAGTCGTCCAGATAGCTTTCCCAGCTCCCGTCGAAATTGCTGAGGAACAGCAGCCGCCGCCCGCCATCCACGATCGCCCAATGCGCGAAATGGATGGTGCGCATGCTGCCCAGATAGCCGTCGGTGGAGGTGGCGCGCACAGCCAGAGTGAGCGCGCGCATGCCGACCCGGATCAGCAGCCAGCGCAGCCAGCCGGGCTTGATGATCACAAGGCTGGCCATGTGGTCCGGCCCGCCGGAGTGGCAGTCCTCCCAACTGCGCAACGCGCTGACCAGCTCCGGGCTGGGCACGGAGTCGGCCGGCACGGGATCCCGGCGCTCGGCCCGGCGCAGCGCCGCGAGCAAGACCAGCACGCTGGCCAGCATGCCGCAGACCGCCAAGGCCACCCAGGCCGCCAGACCGTGACGCGCGACCGAGACGGGCAGCAGCAACGCGGCCAGCAGGCCCACGCCGATCGCGAACGGCAGCGCGCGGTAGGGTGCGCGTCCGAGCAGACTCGTGAGGTCGCCAAGATCGGGCAGGAACAGCAGGCTCGCCAGGCCGGTCAACAGCGCGGCCGCGCAGGACGGCGCCGGACCGACCGCCGCCCCCAGAACCAGCCAAGGCAGGGCCGCTGCCCCCAGCGCACAGGCGGCAAAGATCAGCAGCGCCCGCCAGTCGGCCGACATGTCCTCGCGGCTGATCGGCGGTGTCCAGGGCTGCGACAGCCAGTCGAAGCGCGGCAGCAGGCGCGCGCGTAGCCAGGCATGAATGGCGCCCGCGCCACCGTCCAGGATCTCGGCCGGTGGCGGCAGCAACGCCTGCGCCGATTGGAACAGTTCGTCATGGCACAGGATACGCGTGCGGCTCAGCCCGCGATTGCCGGCGTGTGCAGCTTCAGGAAACACGCTCTGCCGTTCCAGCAGGGGCGCCACCGGCACGCGCGCCCCGGCCGCGGTGACCGCCCGGAACAACGTGTCCCCCTCGCCCAAAGGCGGGGCGCACAAGCGCAGCATGTCTCGCAAATCCTCGCCGATCAGCGCCTCCAGCGCCGCCCAGAACGGGCCGGGCGCACCGTCCGTATTGGCTTCCAGCACGAACATGGGCGCAACCGGCGCCCCGCCCGCCGGCACGGAAGCTGTCTCGTCGAACACCACCATGGACAGGAAATGCAGCATGGGCAGGTTTGCGCGCAGCGTCGCGAAATCGTCCACGCCGCCGCCCAGCCGCGTGCGCAGCGACTCCAATCGGTCCTGCAACAGCACGGCATTGGACGCGGTCAGCGGAAAGACGACGCTGACGATGGTTTGCTGCATGGCGAGGTCCCGCACAGACGCCGCGTCCAGCGATGCGCCTGCCGGACGGGGCGGGCATCCTAACCTGAAACGAGCGTTCTGGGCGAGAAAATCTTATGCAATACGAATGTAGGCAAATAATACCGGTCGGCTTTGAGAGTGACACTCGAAGCAAGCGGTCCTTTTCGAGAAAAAGTTAGAAAAAGAAGGTGGATTCAAGTTTCGGAGCGAACACCCGGGCGAACGCGGCGGCTGCCTTCGACACGCGAGTGTCATTCGACCGTTCGGCCTGTTCAAGGCCAAGCCGCCTTCGGCGGTCGCTGCGCGAGCCTTGAGCAGGCCGAACGGTCGAATGGAGGGCTGACATCGAAGAAAGCCAACCGATGCAGCCGGTGAGCGATAGCGGTCGGGCGGGGAGGCGTTCGCTTCCAGACTTGAGTCCCGCCAAGCAAAAGACTTCCGTCTGTTCGCCTGCAACAGTGCTCGCGCAGGTTCTGCCAGAACCGCGTTGGCAGAACTGCTGCGAGCCGTGGTGCAGGCGAACAAGCAGAAGCTCTTTCTACCGCGGGCGATGGCGGAGTTGCGCATGGGCGGTCGGCGTACCCGCCAGGACCTGCGCGCGCGGAGCGGTCCACGGACCGAACAATCTCACGCCCGCGCCGGGTGCCACTTCAAACAGCATGTCTAGGCTGCCTGCCGACAGGTCCGCCGATCCGCCGATCAGCACGCCACCCTCGTCGGCGGCCAGCCGCGCGGGGTTGAGCAGGGCGTGGCCGTTTGCCAGCGCCACGGCCCATGCTCCCGACAGGCCAGCCGTCTCCCCACGTGACAGCGCGCGTGCCAGCGCCTCCCGCGCGGCCTTGCCGTGGCCGGCGAGCGCATCCTCCGCATCGCCGAGATCGAAGCCGGTCAGGGTGACGTCATGCCACGCGATCTGCATTTGTCCGGACAGCCGGGCCGGCCAGGGCGCCGCCCCGTCATCGGCGAGATCAGCCAGTATGTCCGCCCGGCCGGAGGCGGCGCCCACCGGCAGCCCAGGTGCCAACTCGGCCGCATCGGCGCCGGCCAGGTTGACGCGCGCTGCCCAGGCGGTCCGGCCAGCCACCTGCCCGAAGGCGATCTGCCCCGCCGCACGGCCGCCCAGCGCCTCCGCCCGTGCAATGTCGACCAA
>CAXUNK010000235.1:0-5166 GCA_964252425.1 uncultured Acetobacteraceae bacterium | reverse complement strand
GCCTGGCGCTGACCCAGGGCGACCAGGCGGCGGTGCGGCCCGACACGCTGGCGATGCGCCGGCGGCTGGCCGCCGAGCTGCCCGACCATGGCGTGTGGGACGCCAAGATGCGGCCGGGTGGGCTGATGGATGTCGAGTTCGTCGCGCAATCGCAGCAGCTGGTCCATGCGCGCCGCCCCGGCCTGCTGCACCCCTGCACACGCGTGGCTTTGGCGCGGCTGGGCGAGGCCGGGCTGATGCCGCAAGATGACGCAGCCCTGCTGATCCAAGCCGACCGCGTATGGCGGGCGGTGCAGGACTTGCTGCGCATCACCGGCGGACGGACGATCCCGTCCACCCTTTCGCCCGCGGTGCTGCCGCGCGTGGTCAACGTGCTGGACCGGCTGGCGCCTTGCGGCGAGACTTCGGCGCAGGCGCGGCTGGACAGCCTGGCCCGCGGCGTTCGCGCCGCCTTTGCACGCCATATCGGAGAAGTTTGACAGCCATGCCGATCACCCAGGGCGACCCCGCACCGGATTTCTCGCTGCCCGCCAGCCGCGGCCGCACCGTCAGTTCAGAGGCGCTGCGCGGCAAGCCGTACGTGCTGTATTTCTATCCGAAGGCGGACACGTCCGGCTGCACCAAGGAGGCATGCGCCTTTCAGGAGGCGCTTGCGCAATTCACGGGCGCCGGCCTGGAGATCGTCGGCGTGTCGCGCGACCCGGTGCGCGCGTTGGACAAATTCGCCGACAAATACAGGCTGGATTTCCCGCTAGCCTCCGACGAGGCGGGCGCGTTGACCGAAGCGTATGGCGTGTGGGTCGAAAAATCCATGTACGGAAAGAAATACATGGGCGTGGAGCGGTCCACCTTCCTGATCGGCGCGGATGGGCACGTGGCGAAAGTCTGGCCGAAGGTGAAGGTGGAAGGTCACGCGGCCGATGTCATGTCCGCCACACGGGATCTAGGTCGGAGACCGTCCGCCTCCGCCTGACACTGGCCGGCCAAGCAGTCCTTTTTTGAAAAAAGCCGCTTGCCTCGCGTATCATCCTCGAAGCTTACGTCAGCGGCTGGATCGATCGATCCGCAACGTCATGCAGTAGGCGCCGCCGCCGGACAGGATGAACGGGTCGAGATCGACGTCGGTCACCGCATAGCCGCGCCCGCTCAGCAGGGCGCGCACGTGGTCGGGGGCGTGCGCCATCACCACCGTGCGGCCGATATTGACCGCGTTCACGCAAAAGGCCGCCGCGTCCTCCGCATTTGCCTCTAGACGCTGCTCGGGGGCGACATGGGCGTGGATCGCGGCCAGCGAGTCGGGCGTGAAAGCCGGCGGATAGAACAGCACCTCGCCGCCCGAGAGCGGGCAGAAGCACGTGTCCAGGTGATAGAACTGGTCGGTCGCGAGCTCCAGCGGCACGACGCGCCGGTCGAAGAACTTCGCCAGCTCCCGTGTCGCGGCGAAGATGGAGCGCTGGCCGAAACCGGCCCAGAAGAACTGCCGGGTCGCGTCCCAGATCGCGTCGCCCGCCCCTTCCTGAAAACATTGTTCCGGAAAGAAGGCGACCTCGTCCAGCAGCCCGCGGGCGGCAAAGCGCTGCAGCGCGTCGAAATACGGCTGCTCCTCGCCTTGCCGCTCGGAGCAGGCGAAGCGGGCGACGATGGCGCGCCGGTCCAGCACCACCGCGGCGTTGGCCGGGAACACCATGTCGGGCTGCCCGGCCACGCCCGGCAGGATCTCGAGCGAGGCGCCCGATTGGCGCAGCGCACCTGCCAGCCCGTCGAAACAGGCGCGCGCGTGCGCCGCATGGCCCGCCGGATCTGCCGCCCAATCGCCCGGCCTCATCCACGGGTTGATGACGTAGCTGACGTTGAAATGCGCGGGATCGACCAGCATGATGCAGGGTGCGTTGGACATCGTCTGCCTGGGGTTTGCGGTGGGTGCGCGACAAGCCGGCTCAAGCGCTGGTGCGCGGGGCTCTAGCCGATCGGGCACGCTTTGTCAGGTGCGGGCCGCCGCCGGCGGGGCCAGAGGGCAGGCTTCGACGAACGCCCCGTAGAGCGATGGTTAGGCGGGCAATACGCCCGACTTCTTCGCGGCGAAGGTGGACAGCAGGTCCATCAGCGCGGGCGAAAGACAGTCATAGGGTTCTAGCCCAGCCGACCTCAGCTGTGCGCGTATGGCGTCCATCCTGTCGGGCGGCACGCCGGCCTCGATGACTGAGGAAACAAAGGCGGCAAAGCCCGGCGGTGACCAGCCCGCCTCGCGCGAAAGCTCCACATGGATGAAATCCAGGCCCTTGAAGGCGTGGTCCCGCTCCACCGGCCCGTAGAGATGTACGCCGCAGCCGGTGCAGGCGTGGCGCTGGATCAACGCTCCGGGGTCCACCACGGCAAGCTTGTCGCCGTTCTCCAGCACCTCCACGTCAGCCTCCGGCACCACGCCCACGACCGAGAACATGGCGCCGTCCGGCTTCCAGCATTTGGTGCAGCCGCAGGCATGGTTGAACAGCACCTGGCTGCGCACCGCCACGCGAACCGGCCGGTCCGTGCAGTGGCAAACCAGCGTGCCGCCGGTGAAATTGTCGGCGGCTGGTTTCAGGCCGGAATCGATCTCCGGATGCAGGTGCAGTGTTTCGGACATGCCACTTCCCCCAAATTGCGCGTGACCCTGAACCGGCGAGGTGGACTGGTCTATTCGACTGAAGTCGGCATGGCGACTTTGCCGCAGCGGTACGACCCGGCATCGGGCACACCGCCGCGCACGACCACCTCCACGATGCGGTCCGGCGAACTCAGGCCCCGCCTGCGCTGCCATGCCGCATAGTCCGTCGTCAGCAGGGGTGCGAACGTCGCACGTCCTCGGCGCGGCGGCAGGCGTAGCGTGGCGCCCGAGTTGATCGGGCTGATCTCGACCCGCTCGGCATGCGCGCTCACCAGGCCGAGCGTATCGAACACCAGCACCTCGCGCGCACGCACCCGGTTGGTACGCGCGCCAAGCAGCCGCTCGACCCTGCCCCGATCGACCCAGAAGAACACCCGCTCGTTGAGCATCGCCAGCCAGTCGCGCGCGGTCAGGCCGTCATCGAGGCACGAGCCCAGCTTCCCCATGTGCAGCGGTGCGTTGTCGTTGAGGGTGGCGGTGCCGCGGATCGGGTGCCGCAACACCACCTCGGCCGCACGCCGGTCGGCAAGCGCGTCATGGCCGTCCTCGAGATGGGCGACCAAACCAGCCGCAGAGAGCAATCCCGAGGCTGCAATCGACGGCCAGGCGCCGGGAGCGGTCACATGGTAGAGCCTCGGGTGGAGGCGGGCGAGTTCGTCCGGGGTCATCGCGCGGCTTCCTTGGTTGCAGCGCTGCCTCTACGAAGTGCGACCCGACATCAAGCGAGGCCCTGTTGACGACCGACCTGCTGATCGCGCGCGCGACGCCGCTGCGTCCCATCGCCGAGATCGCCGCCCGCGCCGGGATCGGCGAGGCTTTCCTGGAGCCGTTCGGCCGGTTCAAGGGCAAGATCAGCGAGGCGATCCTGCCCACGCTGCCCGACCGGCAGGGAGCGCTCGTCCTCGTCTCGGGCATCAGCCCCACCCCGGCGGGCGAGGGCAAGACGACGACGACGATCGGGCTGGGCGATGCGCTGGCCGCCGGCGGCGCGCGCACGATCGTCTGCCTGCGCGAGCCTTCGCTGGGCCCCTGCTTCGGCATGAAGGGGGGTGCGACCGGCGGGGGGCGGGCGCAGGTGGCGCCGATGGAGGACATCAACCTCCACTTTACAGGCGACTTCCACGCCATCACCGCCGCCAACAACCTGCTCGCGGCACTGATCGACAACCATATCTACTGGGGCAACGCGCTGGGCATCGACGCTCGGCGCGTCACCTGGCGCCGCTGCGTCGATCTGAACGACCGCGCGCTGCGCCAGGTGGTGACCAGCCTGGGCGGCAACGGCGCGCTCCGCGAGGACGGGTTCGACATCACGGTCGCGAGCGAAGTGATGGCCGTCTTCTGCCTGGCCGCCGATCTCGCCGACCTGCAGGCCCGGCTCGCGCGCATCATCGTGGCCACCCGGCGCGACGGCTCGCCGATCACCGCCGCCGACCTGGACGCGGCCGGTGCGATGGCGGTGCTGCTGCGCGACGCGCTGCGCCCCAATTTGGTGCAGACGCTGGAGGGCACGCCGGCGCTGGTGCATGGCGGACCCTTCGCCAACATCGCGCATGGCTGCAACAGCGTGGTCGCGACCCGGCTGGCGCTGCGGCTGGCCGACATCGTGGTGACCGAAGCGGGTTTCGGCGCCGATCTGGGCGGTGAGAAGTTCCTCGACATCAAATGCCCCAGCGCCGGCATCGCGCCACGCGCGGCTGTCGTCGTCGCCACGATCCGCGCGCTGAAGATGCATGGCGGGGTCCGGCGCGATAGGCTGGGGACGGAGGATGTGGCGGCGGTACGTGCGGGCGCGCCCAACCTGCTGCGCCATGTGGAGAACATGCGCGGCTTCGGCCTGCCGGTCGTGGTCGCGCTGAACCATTTCGATAGCGACACGCAGGCCGAGGTGGCCGCCTTGCGCGAGGCGGTGGCGCCGTCCGGCACGCAGGCGATCGTGTGCCGGCATTGGGGCGAGGGTGCACCCGGCGCCGCCGAGCTGGCGCGCGCGGTGCAGGCGCTGGTGGCCGGCCCGTCGAACTTCCAGCCGCTCTACCGGCCGGAGATGACGCTGGAGGAGAAGATACGCGCCGTCGCCCGCCGTATCTACCGTGCCCGCGACGTGGCCATCGACCCGCCGGCCGCTCGCAGGCTGGCCGCCTGGCAGGCAGGCGGCTACGGCCACCTGCCGGTGTGCATGGCGAAGACCCAGTACAGTTTTTCCGCCGACCCGACCAGGCTGGGCGCGCCCGAGGATTTCATCCTGCCGGTGCGCGAGGTGCGGCTCTCGGCGGGCGCCGGTTTCGTCGTGGTCCTGTGCGGCGAGATCATGACGATGCCCGGGCTGCCGAAGGTGCCGGCCGCGCACAGGATACGCCTGGACGCGGCCGGCGAGGTCGAGGGGTTGTTCTGAAGCAAGCAGTCCTGCGGTTGTGTTCGCGCAGCTTCCGCCAGAACCGCTCCGGCAGAATCGTCGCGAGCCGCAATTCAGGCGAACAGAGCAAAAGCTTTTTGCTTCTTTTTCTCGAAAAAGAAGGCCTTCC
>CAXUNK010000234.1:0-5172 GCA_964252425.1 uncultured Acetobacteraceae bacterium | reverse complement strand
GCTCCCGCAGCTGCTGGCCTGGCTGGACCGGACGCGGCCGGATGTGGTGTGCCTGCAGGAACTGAAGGCGGAGCAGACCGCCTTTCCCGCGGACGCCGTGCGGGCGGCCGGCTACGCCGCGATCTGGCAGGGGCAGCGCAGTTGGAACGGGGTCGCCATCCTGGCCCGCGGCGCCGAACCGGTGCCGACACGGCGCGCCCTGCCCGGCGATCCGGACGATGCCCAGGCGCGCTACATCGAGGCGGCGGTGCGCGGCGTGCTGGTGGGGTGCCTGTACCTGCCGAACGGCAACCCGTATCCGGGGCCGAAATTCGACTACAAGCTGGCCTGGTTCGAGCGGCTGATCGACCATGCGGCAGGCCTACTCGCGGCAGGCGTGCCGGTGGCACTCGCCGGCGACTACAACGTCGTGCCCACCGAGTTCGACATCTACGCGTCAAGATCCTGGAAGAAGAACGCCCTGCTGCAGCCCGCGAGCCGCGAGGCCTATGCGCGGCTTGTGAGCCAGGGCTGGACGGATGCGCTGCGCCACCTGCACCCAGACGCGCCGATGTTCACCTTCTGGGACTATTTTCGCGACCATTTCGCACGCGATGCGGGCATGCGGCTCGACCATCTGCTGCTGAGCCCCACGCTCGCTCCGCGCCTGCTCGCGGCCGGTGTCGATCGCGACGTGCGCGGAGCCGACGGCGCCAGCGACCACGCGCCGGCCTGGATAGAGGTCGCGGACGCGCCGGCATGAACCCGCCGAAAACAGGAACGCCCCTCATCGATGATGAGGGGCGTTCCGCGATGATGCAGGACGAAGATCAGTCGCGGTCGTCAGACCCCGCCGCCCGGGCGTCGGGGAAATCGGAGGGCGGACGCACCGAAGTCTCGCCCGGATAGGGACGTTTGAAGCCGGTCGCCTCGTACCAGTCGAGATGGTTGAGCGTGTCCGGATTTTCCGAATCGGGCACGTTGGTCTTGCCCAGGAACATCGCGGCCTTCTTCAGCTTCCAGGCCTGCTGCATCGCGCCCGTGACCTGGCCGCCGGCAACACCCATGTCGAGCGGCACCTGGTTGGGCACGTGGGTCCACGGCGCGAAATTGGGCGTGTTGGTAAAATCCGTCAGCATGGGCGAAGCGGTCAGGTCGAACTGATTGAGCGGCGTCAGTCCGAGTATCTGCTCGATGGTGCGGGTCATGTTGACCTGCGTGTAGTAGGTGTGATCGGTCGGCCCGCCCTGCACGGCATACGGGCTGACGATGTAGCCGGGGCTGCGATGGCCGTCGATGTGATCGACGCCGTTCTGCGCATCATCCTCCTCGATGAAAATGGCGGACGAGTTCCACACGTTGCTGTGGCTGATGATGTCGATGATGCGGCCGACCGCCAGGTCGTTATCGGCCTGCTCGGCATCGACCGTGGGCGGCCCGCCGGTATGGTCGTCCATGATCCATAGTATGCTGAGCGACGGCACGGTGCCGTTGGTCACGTCGTTGTTGAAATCCTGCAGCCACAGATCGACGCGCCACTGATCGGGGATGTTCAGATCGAACATCGGGAAATTCTTCACCAGATGCTGCTCGACGATCGGCACCGACGAGCTGGCGACCTGCGCGTTCTGGTATTTCAGCGTGGTTTCCTTGCCGGCTTCGAAGGCCAGCGCGTCGGCATACAGCATCGACCAGTCGGGGTGACCGAGCTGCGTCGGCCAGTTCTCGTTTTCCGAGTATTCGCCATAGATTTTCGTGGACAGCCCCGCCGCGACCGACGACTGGAACAGGAAACCCTGCTTGGTGTAGGCGAGCGCGTCGCCCGCATTGCCGCCCGGATAGCTGCGCACCCAGTCCGGCGCCTGGATGTCGTCCTGATAGGGTGCCATCGCCTCCATGATCCACT
The DNA here is from genome assembly GCA_964252425.1 of uncultured Acetobacteraceae bacterium. Classification (GTDB taxonomy): domain Bacteria; phylum Pseudomonadota; class Alphaproteobacteria; order Acetobacterales; family Acetobacteraceae; genus BOG-908. Next base: position 3,287 of record CAXUNK010000234.1, on the reverse strand, counting down.
GATGGCCGTCAGCCGATTGGCGGCTGGGATCGTAGAAATTGTCGAGCAGCGGGAAGCGCTGGACCAAGGCATGCGCGTTCGGCGTATCCTTGCCGCCGAACACCGCCAACTGCGCATCGCCGTAGCCGGCCGCAACATCGCCCAGCACCTGGTCATAGGTGCGGTTCTCGCGGATGATCATGAACACGTGCTTGATCAAGGACGGGTCGCCGATATGGGCGGGAATGGCCACAGGCGGCGTGGTGTAGCTGCCGCCGCTGGCCGATTCGATACTCGCCTTCAGGTCCCAGTGATTGTTGCGATAGACCTGTTTCGACAGCATCGCGAGCGCAGTCGCGTCCGGGATCGGCACGATGCTGACCGTGCCCGTATCCTGGTGGCTGTTGTAGCCGGTGACGCCGTAATCGGTCTCGAACGAGGCGAGCGTGCCGATGCCCTTGTCGTTGGCCACGATCAGGTGCTTGCGCGCATCGTCCAGGACCACCGAAGCGGGCGCGTAGGCGACCGGGATGGCGCCAAGCACCGGCTTGGCGACGCCAGGCTTGATATCGACGACGGCCACGGCATTGGCATTGTACAGCGCCACATAGGCGATGCCCTTGGCCGCATCGACGGCGATGCCCGTGGGTCCCGCGCCGTAGGCCGGACCGACCAGGCCGGGCACTCCGATCGGCAACGACAGCTTGATCGTGCGCGAGACGGTGTTGGTCGTCATGTCGATGACCGACATCGTGTCGCTATAGGTATTGGACACCAGAAGCTGGTTGCCGAACATCGCCATGCCTGTCGGGTGCAGGCCCACGGCGACGTTGGCGATCACCTTGTGCGTCATCGCGTTCACGACCGAGACCGTTCCGGTCACCGCGGACCCGTTGATCGGATCGGCCACGATCGGCGTGCCGGCCGACAGCACCTGGAAATCGGATTTGACGGCAGCCCGCCCGCCCTCGTTGCTGACGTAAGCGGTCAGGCCGTGGACCAGGATGCTGTTCGGCGCGTTGCCGACCCGCACCTGCCCGCTCAGCACGGGCGGGTTCTGCGTCAGGTCGATGTTGGCCAGCGTGTCGTTCTGGCTCAGCAGGGCATAGGCGCTGCGGCCGTCCGACGAGAACGCGACACCGCCCGGATAGGACGTGCCGGTCGTGTAGAAATCGCTGCAAGGCCGGCCATAGACGCCGATCGGGCTGGTCTTGAAGCATTTGATGAAGCTGTTGTCCGGCGGCACCGAGACATGCGCGTAATCCGTCAGCAACTCGTCCTGACCGACGCTGGCGATGGTGACGTAGCTGCTGTCCTGGCTGAACATCAGATATTTGCCGTCGGCCGAGTAGGTGATGCCGCCATAGCTGCCGCTGCTGTCCTGGAACGGCAGGTAGGATTGCAGGACCGAACCGGTCTCGGTGTCGAACACCTGCACGGCGGCTGTCGCACCCATCGTCAGCACCGCGGCCGTGTGGCTGCCCGGCCGCGGGTTGACCGCCACGGCCTTGGCCCGCACGCGTATGCCCAGGTTCACCTGGATGCCGGATGGCGTGATGATCTGGCCGTTGGAGACCACGTAGGTGCCATTTGCCTGCGCACCGGTGAAGTAGGTCGGGAACTGCACCGAATGGCCCGCGAGCGCGGGCGAGACGATCCCGGCGGCGAGAAGCCCGGCCAGGGGACGCAGGCGTCTGGAGCGCGACATTTTGCCACCTTCTAATATTGGTGGCCGCACACTGGGCAGTCCCGGACGCCGTGTCCGACGCTTTCCAGTGACAGTTCGATTAAGACTGGTGCGGAGCCGCCCATCTGCCGTCCTGCGCCCGCAGATTACTTGCGATCTGTCAGCTATACGTCAGATTTTGTTCAAGAGCGGGCGGAGCGGACCCAGGAACGGCTCGTATCGCCGCCAGCGCTCGGGCGCGCCGCCAATGGGCTGCCGCGCCTGCCACTTGCTGGGCGTCCTGATCGCGCCCGCGTTGCGCTCCGGATGCAGGCACGACTCGTGCCAGGGCAGCCCGAGAGCGGCCAGCAGACCCCGTATCACCGGCTCGGGCGTGGCCGTCAGCTCCTCGTAATCGATCTCGAGAAATCGGCCGGCCGGCAGCACCCGGCGCCAATGCTCGACGAGACGGGCCACGCTGCGCATGTAGGCGACCAGTTCGGCGCCGCCCGTGGGGAACACGAGGCGCGGGCTGAACAGGGTCTGGTGGATGGACAGCGCCGTGCCGATCGCCGACCGGCGGCAGTGGACGAAGACCGCGCCCGGCACGCAGAGATGGATCAGCCCGGCCCAGAGAAAATTGAACGGCATCTTGTCGGTGACACGCGCCCTGGGCGTGATGCCGCGCAGCACCGCCGCGTAATCGGCGCCAGCCTGGCCCAGGAAGGCCGGGCCGAACCCCGCTTCGCCGGCCTCATGCCAGGCCGCGGCGCGCTCGTTCCAGAAATCCAGCTCGCCGCCGGCCGCAACGCCGGGATGGCTGGAGAGGATCTGCTCGACCAGCGTGGTGCCGGAACGCGGCAGGCCGATGATCAGGATGGGCGCGGGGTCATCGTCACGCGGGGCCGGCGCCCCCGACAGGCGCTCCGCGGTGAACAGCGCGATCAACCGGTCGATCTGCGCATCGAAGGCGTGCGGGTCGAACGTGGCCGCGCCCCGCCGGGCCGCATCGGCCGCGTCGAATGCGGCCATGGCTCGCTCATACTCCCCCAGATCGTCCGCCACCTTGCCGAGCGCCAGATGGAGCCGTTGGCGCTGCTCGCCGTCCAGCCCAGGCCGGGCCAACGCCGCCTCGATCCGGGCGGTCAGGCCGTCGTCCCGCGTGATGCGGCCGCAGCGGACCAGGTCGTAATAGCTGCCCGCCATACGCGGCGAGAGGGCGATGGCGCGCTCGAAACAGGCGCGGGCCTCCTCGAACCGGCCGGACTCGGCAAGCAGATTGCCGAGCAGGTCCTCCGCCATGGCGTGGTGCGGGTCGAGTGCCAGCGCCCGGCGCAGCACACGCTGTGCGTCCTCGTCGCGTCCCTCGATCAGCAGCGCCCTCGCCGCGCCCATCCGGCCGAAGCGGGTTTTCGGGCCGGTGGCCGCCGCGCGCCGGAAGCAGCCAGCGGCCTCGGTGCGGTGGCCCAGTGCGAACACCAGCGCGCCGGCGCGGAACCAGGCCTCGGTATGGCCCGGCAGCAATTCGGTGACCCTGTCATAGGCCAGGATGGCGCCGGCCTGATCGCCAAGCGCTTCGAGCGCCAGCCCGAGCCGGAAATGCGCGTCGGTGTAGCTGGGGTCGAACGCGACGGCCTGGCGC
>CAXUNK010000233.1:0-5195 GCA_964252425.1 uncultured Acetobacteraceae bacterium | reverse complement strand
CCGGCCAGCAGCGCCAGCACGGGTGTGCCCCATAGCAGGAGGGTGGCCGGCGAGAGCGGCGGGCGGAGGCGGACGAAAGTACCGTAGCGTGCGACCATCCAGGCCATGATCTGCCCATCCGTCTCGCCCGCGGCCACGCGGTGGCGCACGATGGCGCGCAGGTCGCGGGCCAGATCGGCATTGCTGTCCTCGATGGATTCGTTCTGGCAGACCAGGCAGCGGAGCTGGCTGCCGATCTGCTCGGCGCGCGCTTCAAGCTGCGGGTTGGGCAGCATCTCGCGCGGGTCGGAGATGGCGAGCGCAGGGGTGCTCAGCGCCACCGCCAGAAGAATCGGCCTGAGTACCGACCTGATCAGTGGTGGCTTCCCAAAGTATAGCCGAACAGGCCCGCGACGAGGGCAACGACTGTCCCGAACGCCACCAGGATGGCGGTGAACGTCTTTGGCCATTCGGTGGACGCCTGGACGGTCTTGAGCTTTATGTCGGCCCGCATCTGATCCATCCGCAGCTCCCGCTCGACCTCGTCGGTCGAATAGTCCCTCACACCGCCCATATAGGCGTTCTCCGCCGCAAAAGCATCGGACTTATGCCCGCGCGCGTTGCAGCGCGGACCCGAGCTGGTCGATCACGCCTTCGGAAATCGGCCCGGCCAAATGCCACCCAATGCGGCCATGCGCGTCGATGACGAAGTTCTCCGGCACGCCATACAGGCCGAAATCGATGAACGTGTTCCCCGTCGTATCGGCCGCCAGCCTCGCATACGGGTTGCCGTACTTGTCCAGAAACGCGCGCGTGTTCTCGACCTTGTCCTTGTAGGCGATGCCCCAGACGGCCACGCCCTGGCCCTGCAGCGCGGCCAGCGCCTCGGCTTCGGACGCGCATGGGATGCACCAGGAGGCGAAGAAGTTCAGCAGCACCGGCTGATGTGCAGCCGCTTCGCGGAGGTCGGCACTGGAGAACCCCTGGCCGGACCCGACGGGACCCAGCGAAAACTCCGGTACAGGCTTGCCCAGCATCGGGTTTCCGATGTCGTGCGGGTCGAACCGGCCCTCGCGCATGCGGTCGAGCATGGACCAGAACGCAACGCCGCCGGCAGCCACGAAACCCAGCGGCGCCAGCAGCAGCAGGCGCCGGCGGTTCACGCGGGCACCGCCGATCTGATCCGCGACGGGGCCCCCACGCGCAGCCGCCGGTCGGCCAGCGACAGCCCGCCGCCGGCGGCCATCACCAGCGCGCCCAGCCAGATCCAGGGCGCCAGCGGGTTGACGTGCAGGCGCAGCACCGCCGACCCGTCCCGCTCGTCGCCCAGCACCACGTATATGTCGCGGAGCAGGTTGGTGCGGATGGCGACGTCGCTCGTCGTCTGGTTCTGCGACTCGAAATCGCGTTTGGACGGCTTCATGATCGCCACCGGCGCCCCGTGGCGGAACACCTCGACGGAGGCGACGCGCGCGGAATAATTGGGGCCGGGCTGGCTGTCGACGGCGAGCAGCAGGAATTCGTAGCCACCCACGGCGAACGTGTCGCCCGGCTTGGCTTCCACGATCTTGTTGGACGCGAGCGACATGCCCGCGATGCCCGCGATCGTCACGCCCATGCCGGCATGGGCGATCGCCGCCCCAAGGACTGCGACAGGCAGCCCGCGCGCGCGCCGCACGGAGCTGGCGACGGGCGCCCTGAACAGCAGCGTGCGCTCGATCACTTCGGAAAACGAGCCCAGGATCAGCCAGGCCGCCGCCCCGAAGGCCAGCGCCGGCAGCACCGCCATGTTGCCCGCGCACACGCCGCCCACAGCCACCGCCGCCAGTGCCGCCCACCAGGCGTGGGTCACCAGCGGCATCAGCCGGCCGCGTTTCCAGGGCAGCAGCGGCCCCACCGCCATGGCCAGGAACACGGGTATCGCCAGCGGCAGCACGGTCGCGTTGAAGAACGGCGCGCCCACGCTGATCTTCTGCGCGAACAGCAAATCGGCGAACGGCGGGTACATCGTGCCCACGATCACCACGGCGCAGATCGAGCACAGGAAGATGTTGTTGAGCACCAGCGCGCCCTCGCGCGAGACGGGCGCGAAGATGCCGCCCGATTTCAACAGTGGCGCACGCAACGCGAACAGCAGCAGCGAGCCGCCGATCACCAGACCCAGCAGGGCCAGGATGAAGATGCCGCGCGCCGGATCGTTGGCGAAGGCGTGCACGGAGTTGAGGATGCCAGAGCGCACCAGGAACGTGCCCGACAGCGACAGCGAGAAGGTGCCGATGGCCAGCAGCACCGTCCAGATCTTCAGGCTCTCGCGCTTTTCGACCACGATTGCCGAATGCACCAGCGCCGTGCCGGTCAGCCACGGCATCAGCGAGGCGTTCTCGACCGGGTCCCAGAACCAGTAGCCGCCCCAGCCCAGCTCGTAATACGCCCACCACGAGCCCATCGCGATGCCGCAGGTGAGGAAGCACCAGGAGGTGAGCGCCCAGGGGCGGACCCAGCGGCCCCAGGCGGCGTCGATGCGGCCCTCCAGCAGGGCGGCGACCGCGAAGGCGAACGGGACGGCGAAGCCCACGTAGCCCATGTAGAGAACCGGCGGGTGGAACGCCAAGCCAGGGTCCTGCAGCAGCGGGTTCATGCCGCGCCCGTCCGGCGGCGCCGGCCAGGCGCGCCAGAACGGGTTGGACGTGGTCAGGCAGAACAGCAGAAAGCCGGCCGAGGTGCCGCCCAGCACGCCCAGCACGCGCGACCGCAGGGCCGAGGGAAGGGTTCGGCCGAAGGTGGAGACCAGCGCCCCGCAGATGCCCAGGATCAGGCCCCAGAGCAGGATGGAACCCTCGTGGTTCCCCCAGGTGCCGCTGATCTTGTAGAGGAGCGGTTTGGCGATGGCGCTGTTCTCGGCCACGTTGATGACCGAGAAATCGTCGCCGGCGCTGGCCAGCGCGAGTGCCAGGCCCGCGCCGGCAAGGGCGAGGAACTGGCCGATGGCCAAGCCGGGTGTCGCCGCCATCAGCCGCATGTCGCGCCGGTGCGCGCCCCAGATGCCCACGGCGCATTGGGCGAAGGCGAGCGCGCAGGCCAGGGCGAGCGCGAAATGGCCGAGTTCGGGGATCATGTTAATTCTTCTCCCGCGTCTTCGTCAGCATGCTCGCCCAGGAGCCAGCCCCCGACGAAGACGGTTATCTGGACGCCGTCACCGCGCGCCACGTGCTGGCCGGCGGCGCTGAGCCCTGCGCCGGGTTCCAGTGGCCCGAGCGTTTCAGCGCGTCGGCCACGTCCTTCGGCATATACGTCTCGTCGTGCTTGGCCAGCACTTCCTGTGCGCGAAAACTGTGATCGGGCTGGATGGTGCCCAACGCCACCACGCCCTGCCCCTCACGGAACAGGTCGGGCAGGATGCCGGTGTAGCTGACCGGCAGGGTGGACTTGCCGTCCGTCACCACGAAGCGCGCGGTCGGCTCGCCGTCCACCTTGGTCAAATGCAGCGACCCCGCCTGCACCAGCCCGCCCAGCCGGATCGTGCGGCCCACCGGCGGCGCCTTATGCGCCACATCGCCCGGCGACATGAAGAAGACGATGTTGTCGCTGAACGCGCCCAGCGTCAGCGCGCTGGCGCTGCCCAGTCCGGCGCCGCATGCCAGCACGACCGCCAGGCGCCGCATCTTGCGTGTCATGACACCGTCTGCGACCGTTTGTCGGTGGCCCGCCTGTCGGTCGCCCGCAACCGTGCGGCCGCGCGCCCCAGCCGCATCCGGGCGCCCACGGCGAACCATATGGTCGCCGCCGCGAACAGGCCGTAGGCCGCCGCGATGAACGGCAGATGGTCGTACGTTGCCGGGTTGATCACGCGGAGAACTCCGCCCGCGCCATCAGCAAGGATTTCAGCCGCCGCTCCATCACCGCCGCCCTCAGCCGCGCCACCACGATCGCGCCGAACCCGAATGTGGTGCCCAGTGCCGCCACCGCCAGCGGCCAGAGCATGCGCGAATCCATCGTGTTCGAGCCGGTCAGACCAATGCTGTTGCCCTGGTGCAGCGTGTTCCACCACTGCACGCTGTAATGGATGACCGGCAGGTTCACGACACCCACCAGCGCCAGGATGGCACCCGCCCGCGCGCCACGCTCCGGATCGTCGAAGGCGCGTATCAGCATGATGTGGCCGGCGTACAGGAAGAACAGCACCAGCTCGCTGGTCAGCCGCGCATCCCACACCCACCACGCGCCCCACATCGGCTTGCCCCAGAGCGAGCCGGTCGCCAGGCACAGCGCGGTCACAGCCGCCCCCACCGGCCCGATCTCGGCGGCCGCCATGTCGGCCAACGGATGCCGCCAGACCAGCGACAGCAGCGAGGCGCCGGCCAGCCCGGCATAGGCGGCCGTGGACAGCCAGGCGCAGGGCACATGGATGTACATGATCCGCACCGCGTCACCCTGCTGGTAGTCGGCAGGCGCATAGAGCAAGCCCCAGCCCAGGCCGAGCAGGGTGATGGCCAGGCCCGGCCAGGTCAGCCAGGGCTGCACGCGGGCGCCCAGCCGCAGGAACCGGCCGGGATTGGCGAACCGGTGCAGGTTTTTGCGGGGACGGCGCGGAGTGTCGGCGTCCGCTAAGGCAAGGCTGGCATCCACGGCAGGCACGCTAACAGCTCCCCTGGCGGGTTTGAAGGGCCGGCGATTGCCCGTAACGTGGCGCGCCATCCACCCTCGTCGAGGCCTTGCATGCTGTTCGCCCTGGTCTGCACCGACAAGCCAGGCAGCCTCGATCTGCGCCTGGCCACACGCGGGGCGCACATCGCGTATCTGGAGACGTACCAGAGCAGGATACGCGAGGCCGGCCCGCTGCTGGACAATGACGGGCGGCCCTGCGGCAGCCTGCTGGTCATCGACGTGGCCGACCGCGCCGAGGCCGAGGGGTTTGCCGCCGCCGACCCCTACGCCCGCGCGCTGCTGTTCGAAAGCGTGGTCATCCGCGGCTACCGGCAGGTGTACCACGATGGCGGGCTGGCGCCGTGAACCACTGGCTGGTCAAGACCGAGCCGGACTCGTTTTCCTGGGAGATGCAGGCGAGCCGGGATTTCGAGCCCTGGACAGGGGTGCGCAGCCACCAGGCCAAGCGCAATCTGCAGGCGATGGCGGTGGGCGACCTCGCCTTCTTCTACCATTCCAACATCGGCAAGGAGATCGTGGGCATCGTCGAAGTCGTGCGCGCCGCCTACCCC
>CAXUNK010000232.1:0-5197 GCA_964252425.1 uncultured Acetobacteraceae bacterium | reverse complement strand
GTCCAGCACCGCCCCGCGCACCACCAGCCTGGCCGCCGCGGGTCCCGCCGGCTCGGCCACGCCCTCCACCGGCGGCAGCGCGGTCACCACCATGCAGGTGTCGCCCATCAGCGCGCGCACCGCCTGTGCCGCATGGGAGGAGAAGCACAGCGCCCCACCGCAGCAGCTCAGACGCAGACGCCAATCCGTGCTCGGATCGCCGGCGAACGGAGCGTCGGGGCAGGACGCCAGCGACAGGCCGAACGCGGGAACCGTTTCTGCGCCGGCATCGGGCGGCAGCTCGTGCGGCAGGGCGATGCACAGATGCACGGCGCCCTCCGCCGCTTCGCGCGCCAGGCGCACGCCGTCGGCAGGCGCCTCCACGCGCACCACCTCGCCCAGCCGCGCCAGCACGGGCGTGAACGCGTCGGCGATCAATCCACGCGCCGCGTCCAGCCCGCCGGCGCCAAACCCCGCCTCCAGACCCGCGCCGCCACAACTCAAGTAGAACCGCATTCCTCACCGCATATCAGGGCGCTCCGGATTGTGGAAACAATCGCGGCGCTCATGCGCGGTCTTTTGCACGCAATGATTGAGAACTGAAGTGTTTTGTACAGACTTGGCTTTTTCCGTATTGACCGTCGGCGGGTCCACGCACTTGTCACATCGATTTGCTTGCATCCGGGACACGGTTTGCGACAAGTAGGGTGCCTATCTTGCTGAGGTGGACTGATGATCAGAGGCGCCATCGAGGTTGCACAGCGCAACAGGGTCACCGGCTGGATCCACGCACAGTCGGAGTCGCTGCGCGGCAAGGTCGTGCTCGCTTTCGTGGCCGGGCGCTGCGTCGGGTCGGGCGAGGTGGACGGGTTCCGCCAGGACCTGCTGGATGCGGGGCTGGGCGACGGGTATTGCGGCTTCGACTTCCCGATCCGGCTCGTCGATGGCGAGCAGGTCGGCTCCCTGGTGGTGCGCCTGCAATTCTCCGATACGGCGCTGCTGCAATCGACCAGTCAGGTCCTGGGGCCGCGCCGGGCCGGTTTCGACGGCGATTCGCCCGAGCTCGGCGCGATGCATCCCGGCCGGGTCGCCTGGATGCTGCAGCACGGCATGTTGGGGCAGATCGAATACGACTTCCTGAACGCGCTGCTGACGGTGGGCGCCTACACCCGCACGCTACGCGTCGCCAAGCCCGGCGCGGGCGACCAGGCCGGCCAGCGCATCGCTCCCGAACAGGCGGCGCGCGAGTTGCTGAGCCTCGTCATGCTGGCCGAGACCCCGGTCGCGCGCACCAGCATCGCCAACCTCGCCGACGCGCTGACCTTCGCGCGCGCGGCCGGGCCGGTGCTGGCGCTGTGGAGCCAAGGCCGTGGCCGCATCGCGGTCGAGGAACGCTCGCACCTGGACCTCGAACCCGCGGAGCGCCTGCCTTCGGCCGAGGCGCCGGCCAGCCAGACCTACGAATACGGGCCCGACCGGCTGCTGCTCCTGCATCGCGACTGCCGGCTCTCCGCCCGCGGCCCGGCGCCCTCGGCCGGGCTCGTCGTCCTCACGCCGGCGGCCGCCGACCAGATGGCCACCGCCACCACCCCGCTGCACATCCGCGCAGCCTGACGCTCGCTGAAAATCAGGCCGCTCGAGGGTAATCCGTGTAGCCGGCCTCGCCCTGGCTGTACCACGTCGCCATCACGTCGGGCGCCAGCGCCAGGCCATGCGCGATGCGGTGCGGCAGATCCGGGTTGGCGATGAACGGCCGGCCGAACGCGATCGCATCGGCATGGCCGTCCTGCACGGCCTGCGCCGCGCGATCCGGCGTGTAGTCCGAGTTCAGAACCAGCGTGCCCGAGAACGCCTCGCGTATCAGCGGGGCGAGCGGCGGCCGTTCGGCGCGCCCGAACGTGCCGTCGAAACCAGGCTCACGCAGTTCCAGGAACGCGATGCCGAGCGCGGACAACGCCTGGGCCGCCGCCGGGAACAGCACCTCCGGATGGCTGTCGTTCACCCCCTGCGTGTCGCCGTTGGGCGAAAGGCGCACGCCGGTGCGCTCCGCACCCATCACCTCGACCACGGCCTGCGTCACCTCGCGCAGCAGGCGGATGCGGTTCTCCACCGGCCCGCCATAAGCGTCGGTGCGAAGATTGCTGTTGTCGCGCAGGAACTGGTCGATCAGGTAGCCATTGGCCGCATGCACCTGCACGCCGTCGAAACCGGCCGCCATGGCATGGGCCGCCGCGCGCCGGTACTCGTCCAGCAGCGCCGGTATCTCCAGCAAAGACAGCGGCCGCGCCTCGGTATAGGGCTGCTTGCCGTCGTAGGTGTGCGCGCGGCCCGGCCCGGTGGTGGCCGACGCCGACACCGGCGGGGCGCCCTGGTTGAACGACGGGTGGACAAGCCGGCCCATGTGCCACAACTGCGCCACGATGCGGCCGCCCGCCTTGTGCACGGCCTCGGTGACCGGCTTCCACGCCTCGGTCTGCTCGTCGCTCCACAAGCCGGGGGCGTAGGGCCAGCCCAGCCCTTGCTGGCTGATGCCGGTCGCTTCCGTGATGATCAGCCCGGCACCGGCACGCTGCGCATAATACTCAGCCATGATCGGCGTCGGCACATGCGCGCGCGTGCTGCGGCCTCGGGTGAGCGGGGCCATGAGGATGCGGTTCGGCGCATTTATGGCGCCGATGCGGATTGGGTCGAACAGGGTGGGCATTGGGGCAACATCCTAAACAAGCGCTTCTCGCGCAGGTTCTGCCAGAACCGCTATTGCAGAACTGTTGCGAGCCGTAATGCAGGCAAACAAAGCAAAAGCTTTTTGCTTCTTTTTCTCGAAAAAGAAGACCTTTCTTTTTCCCACGAAGTGTCATCCCAGAAGCCCATTGGCATTACTCGGACGAAGATTCCAGGTCCTTGGCGACTTCAGGAGTCCGCAACAGCTCGTTGATGTGCATCGCGTATTCCAGCGCCGTGTCCGCCTGGAACGACACGTCAGGTGCCACGCGCAGGCGCAGCTCGTGCGCGAGCTGCGCGCGGAAGAATGGCGCGGCACGCCTGAGCGCCGGCAGCTTCGCCTCGATGTCGGTGCGGCCGAGCCGGGTCACGAACGCCGTCGCGTGCTTGAGGTCGGGCGACATCCGCACCTCGGTCACCGTCACCAGAACGTCGTGCAGGTCGGGGTCGCGAAACTCCTGGCGCGCGAAGATCGCCGAGAGCACGTGGCGCACTTCCTCGCCGACACGCAACTGGCGTTGCGACGGCGGCTTGGGACCGTTCGACTTGGCGGCCGGCCGATAGGGCCGGGGGGCGCGCTGCTCCCGGCCCTCCTTGCGGGTGGCCTTCAAGCCGGCACCAGCTCGCTTTCGTAGCACTCCACCACGTCGCCCTCGCGCAGGTCGTTGTAGCCCGCGAAGGACAACCCGCATTCATAGCCGCGTGCCACCTCGCGCACGTCGTCCTTGAACCGCTTCAGCTGGCTGAGCTCGCCCTGATGGATGACCACGCCATCGCGCAGCAGGCGCACGCCGCAGCCGCGCTTGACCAGGCCCTCGGTGATCATGCAGCCGGCGACCTTGCCGGTCTTGGTGATGTCGAACACCTTGCGGACCTCGGCGTAGCCCAGGAAGTTCTCGCGGTATTTCGGCGCGATCTTGCCGCGCACGAGCTGCTCGATATCGTCGGCCACCTGGTAGATGATCGAGTAGTAGCGGATATCGACGCCATCCCGATGCGCCATCTCGCGCGCCTGGCTGGTGGCGCGCACGTTGAACGCCACGATCACCGCGTTGCTGGCCTTGGCGAGCTGCACGTCGCTTTCGGTGATCTGGCCCACCGCCGCGTTCAGCACGCGCACCCGCACCTCCTCGTGCTCCAGCTTCAGCACGGTGGCCTGGATGGCCTCCGCACTGCCCTGCACGTCGGCCTTGATGACGACCGCCACCTCCTTCTGCGCGCCGGCGGCGATGCGTGTCAGCATCTGCTCCAGCGTGCCCCGCGCGGCGGTGGCTCCGGCCGCGGCCTGGTCGCGTATCTTGCGCGTGCGGAACTCGCTCACCTCACGCGCGCGGCCCTCGTTCTCGACAACCACGAACGGCTCGCCCGCGCTCGGCACGCCGCCCAGCCCCAGTATCTCGACCGGGGCGGAGGGGCCGGCGACCTTGATCTGCCGTCCGCGGTCGTCCAGCAGCGCGCGCACACGGCCCCACTCGGCGCCGCACACCACGATGTCGCCCTGGTGCAGCGTGCCGTTCTGCACCAGCAGCGTCGCCACCGGCCCGCGGCCGCGATCCAGCCGGCTTTCGATCACCGACCCTTCGGCCGCGCGGTCCGGATTGGCGCGCAATTCCAGCACCTCGGCCTGAAGCAGGATCGCCTCCTCGAGCTTGTCGAGGCCCATCCGCTTGGTCGCCGACACCTGCACGTCCTGCGTCTCGCCGCCCAGATCCTCCACCACGATCTCGTGGCTCAGCAGCTCCTCGCGCACACGCTGCGGATTGGCGTCCGGCTTGTCCATCTTGTTGATTGCCACGATGATCGGCGCATGCGCGGCGCGGGCGTGTTTGATCGCCTCGATCGTCTGGGGCATCACCCCGTCATCGCCGGCCACCACCAGCACCACGATGTCGGTCACCGAGGCGCCACGCGCGCGCATGCTGGTGAACGCCTCATGGCCAGGCGTGTCGATGAACGTGATCTGCGAACCCGAGGGCAGCGTCACCTGATAGGCGCCGATATGCTGGGTGATGCCGCCCGCCTCGCCGGCCGCTACATCGGTCGCCCGAAGCGCGTCCAGCAGCGAGGTCTTGCCGTGATCGACATGGCCCATGATGGTCACCACGGGCGCACGCGGCACCAGATCGGTGTCCAGATCCTCTTCGCCCTCAATGCCCTGCTCGACATCGCTTTCCGAGACGCGCCGCACGCGGTGGCCGAACTCTTCGACCACAAGCTGGGCGGTGTCGCTGTCCAGCACCTGGGTGATCGTCGCCATCACACCCATGCGCATCAGCGCCTTGACTACATCGACGGCGCGGGCCGCCATGCGGTTTGCCAGCTCCTGCACGGTGATCGCGTCGGGCAGCACCACGTCGCGCACCACGCGCACCTGGTCGGCGCGCAAAGCTGCCAGCTCGGCCGAGCGGCGCTCGCGCTCACGCGCACGGCGCACGCTGGCCAGAGAACGTGTCTTCTCGTCCTCGCCTTCGATGGCGGCCTGCACGTCGATGCGGCC
>CAXUNK010000231.1:0-5211 GCA_964252425.1 uncultured Acetobacteraceae bacterium | reverse complement strand
CGCCTCGTCGGCGTGCTCGACCTGTGGCGCGACGCGCTGGGCGAGCGCGCCGACGAGGCGTTTGCCGAACTGGCCGCCGCGCAGGACGACCAGAACGCCTTCGCCCGCGCCTCGCGCAAACTGCTGGCGGCACTCGACCTGGCCGAAGCGGAGACCGATGTCGAGCAGGAGGAGAGCGAGGACAGCAAGGAGGATGCCGGCGAACAGAGCGGCGCGCAGGACAACTCGCAGGACTCCGAGGGCCAGCAGCAATCCGAAGCCGACAGCAAGCTGGCCGCCTCGCCGGAGGAGATGACAGGCGAGGCGGCGCCCGACCCCGCCGGCGAGGCCGAAGACGACGAAGCGGCGATGGCCGAAGGCGAGGACCGCCCTGCCGGGCCGCAGCCGCGCCGCGAACGGCCGGACGAGGAGGGCGAGGGCCAATACCGCGCCTACACCCGCGCGTTCGATGAGGAGATCGCTGCCGAGGATCTGTGCGACCCTGACGAGCTGACACGCCTGCGGCAGCAGCTGGACCAACAGTTGCAGCATCTGTCGGGCGTCGTCTCGCGCCTGGCGAACCGTCTGCAGCGGCGGCTGATGGCGCAGCAGACGCGTGCCTGGGAGTTCGATCTCGAGGAGGGAATGCTGGACGCGGGACGGCTCGCGCGCGTGATCGTGAACCCGATGCAGTCGCTGTCCTACAAGCATGAGCGGGACACGGAATTCCGCGACACGATGGTGACGCTGCTGATCGACAATTCCGGCTCCATGCGCGGGCGGCCGATCACGGTGGCGGCCATGTGCGGCGACATACTCGCGCGCACGCTGGAGCGGTGCGCGGTCAAGACCGAGGTGCTGGGCTTCACCACGCGCGCGTGGAAAGGCGGCATGAGCCGGGACCGCTGGGTGCATGACGGCAAGCCCCGCAACCCGGGACGGCTGAACGATCTGCGCCACATCATCTACAAATCGGCCGACTCCCCCTGGCGGCGGGCACGCAAGAACCTTGGACTCATGCTGCGCGAGGGGCTGCTGAAGGAGAACATCGACGGTGAGGCGCTGCTGTGGGCCTATCGCCGGCTGATCGGGCGGCCGGAGCACCGGCGTATCCTGATGGTGATCAGCGACGGCGCACCGGTTGATGACAGTACGCTCTCGATCAACCCCGGAAACTATCTGGAACGCCATTTGCGCCAGGTCATTCGCGAGATCGAGAGCCGTGATGCGGTCGAGCTGATCGCGATCGGCATCGGCCATGACGTGACCCGCTATTATCGCCGCGCCGTGACCATCGTGGATGCCGAGGAGTTGGGCGGCACGATGATGAAGAAGCTGTCCGAGCTTTTCGATGAGAGCGCGGCGGAGGCCTGGGTGCGCGCCAGCATAGAGCGGTCCGCCATCATCGCGTGACCTCGCCCACGCCGCCCAACCGTTATGCCAAAGCGGTTCTGGCACAACCTGCGCGAACACCACCGCAGGCGTGGAAGACAGAAGTTTTTTGGTCCTTTTTTTCAAAAAAGGACTGCTTGCTTCAAGTGTCTAAGGTTGTGCGAACCGCCTGTTACATACTCGTCCTGGTTGCGCGCACGCGTCGCCGTCTTGCGATCCGCCGGGCCGAACACGATGGTCTCGCGCGAAAGTAGCAAACGCCTCGCTTAGACCACAGACGCGTAGCGCATCATCTCTGAAAAATGCAGTGCAGTTGCAGGTCGTTCGCGTCTGCAACTCGGTCATGCTATCTTTCTCGTGGCAGCCTCAAACATGCGTGTCACGCAATCTAGATTTTGACAGTCGCTGCGAATGTGTTAACGTGTGAGTGAGGAACTCGATCGTTTGAGCCAATGATCCCGTATCCGAACCTATGGCGTCGAAGTAACCAGTTGCCGGAAGGTTTACAGATGTCTCACCCGATCGCTGCCGCGGCGACATACTGAGTCGCGGACGGAAAAAATCATGCAAACGGCGGGACAATTCGAAACCCGATACCTCAACCGCATGAGCGCGATGTTGCAGAACGCGTTCGATCAGGCTTGTGCCGAAGACGACTTCGTAACGGCCGAAGCCTTGCTGGGCGTGTTGGAGACGGTGCTGTATCGCGCCGCCGATCGCGACGAACATCGGGAGCGGTCGATGTCGGTGTTGCAGTCGGTGTTCAGCCGCATGTGGGAGGCCAAGCGTGGCCTGGGCGCATGGTCTCGAACGGGCCGGTCCACGTCAGTCTCTGGCGCGGGCGTCCAGTCCTACGATGCGCACCATGTCGTGCAGAGCGAAGCGCGGCAGGCATTCCGATGACTATCACGTCGGTGCGAATTGATTGGAGTCCAGTCGATGAGTAACCCGCGTCCCCAGCTCGTCGGGATCGGCGGAGTGGCCGGAACGGTGCTCGGCACCGTGTTGATGGCCTATGGCGGATTTGGCGAGTCCGCAGTCTATGTCTGCGCCGCGTCCGGTGCGTGCATTCTCCCGATGATGCTCGCCGATACGCAGAGCCGGGCCGCCCGAGCGCGCAAACGCGGTGCGGCTGGCCGGCGTGCCAAGGCCAGCACGCGTCTGCTGGACAGTTCGCGACCAGCCTAAGCCGGCGCCGCTACCGTCTTGGCGGCACGGACAGCAGCGCCGGCACGAAAACCAGGCTTCCCGCCAGCGTGCAGGCCAGGCTGATCAGCAGCAGGGCGCCCATGCTGGCCGAGCCGGGATGCGCCGATACCGCCAGTGATCCGAACGCCGTGCCCGTCGTCAGTGCGGAGAAGATCACCGCGCGGGTCGTGGCCGATGCCAGGCGCGGGACGGCGCCCGCGCGCCAGTTCATCACGAAATAGATGTTGAACGACACGCCCACGCCCAGCAGCAACGGCAGGGCGATGATGTTGGCGTAGTTCAGCGCCATCGAACCCGCGCGCATCGCCAGCACCGTCAGCGCGGACGACAGCAGCAGCGGCGCGATCACCAGCAGGGCGTCCACCCGCCGGCGGAGCGCGGCCAGAAGGATGACGAAGATCGCGATCACCGCGCCGATTGCCGCGCGCCGGAACGCGTCCAGGATCGTGTCGGCGGTGGCGATGATGGTGACGGCCGCACCGCCCGCATCGGGTGCGACCCCGCGCACCTCGTCCACGAACCGGCGCAGCACGCGGCTGTCGGCCACGGAGGCGCGGGGCACGACCTGCAGCCTGGCCGCGCCGTCCGGCTGGACGTAGTCGCGGCGTATCTGCGGCGGCACGTCGGCCTCGGTCACGGCACGCGCCCCCAGCGCCGTGCGCAGCCGGTCCAATTGCTGCGGCAGGAAGCGCACCAGCGACGCGTTGGCGGCCAGCAGGACGTTGTCCGGCGCGGATTTGAGCGCCTGCAAATCCGCCACGATAGCGCGCAGCGGGTCATCCGGCGGCAGCTTGGCCGCGGCGGGCTGCAACTGTGCGAGACACAACGCCATTGCCTGGCGGATCGCTGCCGCGTCCACCGGCGGCGCCCGGCTGCCCGACCCCAGCACCGGCGCCAGCAGGCCGGCCGCATCGGCGATTGCCGCCAGCTTGGCCGGCTGGTCGGTGGGCACGAAGCTTTGCAGCCCCACCACGTGATCGACCAGGGCGAGCCGCGAGACC
Source organism: uncultured Acetobacteraceae bacterium (assembly GCA_964252425.1). Taxonomy (GTDB): domain Bacteria; phylum Pseudomonadota; class Alphaproteobacteria; order Acetobacterales; family Acetobacteraceae; genus BOG-908. Next base: position 1,630 of record CAXUNK010000231.1, on the reverse strand, counting down.
GGTGCGGCCAATCCGGCCGCCTGCGCCACGCTCGGGCGGACGATGTCGATCGTGAACGGGTTGGTCACCGGGCTGTCGAACAGACGCATCAGCGTGCGCATCGCCTCGGTGTTCTGCTGCTTGGTGTGCAGCGTGTTGCTGTCGAAACGCAGGAAGAACACGCTGACCGCCCCGGCCAGGAACAGGCAGGCGGAGGCGGCCAGGATCGGCAGGCGCGCGCGCGCGATCACCCGGTCGAGCGGCGCCAGCGCGGCGATGCCCACCTCCTGCGTGTCAGCTGCCGGCCGGCACAGCGCCAGCATCGCCGGCAGGAAGGTCAGCGTGCAGACCAGCGCGATCAGCATGCCGGCGCCGGCGATCAGCCCCAACTCGGCCACGCCGCGAAAGCTGGTCGGCACGAAGGCGAGGAAGCCGGCCGAGGCGGCGCAGCCCGCGGTCAGGACCTGCCGCCCGACCCGGTGCCCCGTGGCGGAAAGGGCGGCGCGCAGGTCTGCCTCCGACAGGCGCTGCTCGCGGAAGCGCACGGAGAACTGGATCGAGAAATCGACGGCGATGCCCACGAACAAGATCGCGAAACCGACCGAGATCAGGTTCAGCGTGCCGACCGCAAGGGCCGCGAAGCCGGTGGTGGCGATCAGGCCGAGCAGCAGCGTGCAGATGACGGGCAGGATCAGCCGCCAGCTTCGCAGGCCCAGGAACAGCCACAGGACGACGAGGCCGAAGCTGACCGCGAGCCCGGTGAGCGCGCCTTGCGCGGCCGAGGAGAACTCCTCGTCGGCCAGCGGCACCGCGCCGGTCAGGCTGACATGCGCCTGCCCGTCGCGGATGAATTCCTGAGCTGCCGCCGCCTGCCGCACCAGCGCCGTGGCCACGCCCCCGGGCTGCACGGCGCCGTAATTCAGCTTCGGCTGGATCAGCACGATGCGGTTTGGACCGGCCAGTCCGGCGAGCTTGCCCGCCAGCAGCAACTGCCATGAGAGCGCCTGCGGAAGCCCGGAGGCGGCGCTGCGCAGCGTCGCGTCGAACTGGCGCAGCGCCGGTTGGAACGGGCCCAGATTGGCCTGTCCGCGCGAGCTGGCCCAGAAAGGGCGCGGCATCGACTGTCTTGTCCAGCAGGTCGGCGAGCGAGGCCGTGTCCAGGAACATCAGCCCCTCGCGCGCCAGATAGGCGGACCCGTCCGGGCGCCAGACCTGGATGAAATGCGCGTGGTCCGGTGCCAGGGCCGCGACCAGGCCGTCGGCCGTGGCGTCCGCCTCCTCGGGGATGCGGGCATCCACCACGGCCACGATCAGATCGACGAATTGCGGATAGGCGCGGCGGAGTGCCGCATCCTGCTGCAGCCAGGGCAGGCGGGCGTCGAACAGCTCGTGCAGGTTGGTGGACATCGACAGGCGCGTGGCGGCCAGCCCGCCGCTGAGCGCGGCCAGCAGCGCCGCGCAGACGAGCACGATCGCCCGCCTGCGCGCGCACCATCCGACGACGCCCGCCAAGATCGACTCCATCGCGCGGAAACTAGGCGGTGTGGCGCGGCGGCACAAAACACGCGGGCGGCACCCCGCCCCTGGTCAAGCGCCGCCGGGCCGATCCGGCCATATGGCACGCGTGCGGCCGGCTCTCGCCATATGGCCG
>CAXUNK010000230.1:0-5215 GCA_964252425.1 uncultured Acetobacteraceae bacterium | reverse complement strand
CCCCGGCGGCCGCCGCTCCGGCGGGACCCGCCAAGCCGCCGGCCTATGATCATGGCGACACGGCGTGGATGCTGACCAGCACCGCGCTGGTGTTGATGATGACCATACCCGGCCTGGCCCTGTTCTATGCCGGCATGGTGCGCCGCAAGAACATCCTGGCCACCGTCATGCAGAGCTTTGCGATCTGCTGCCTGGTCACGATCGTCTGGACGGTGTGCGGCTACTCGCTCGCCTTCACCAACGGACCGAGCGCGGCCGCCTTCGGCGGGTATTCGCTGTCGGCCTTCATCGGCGACACCTCGCGCTTCATGCTGCGCGGCATAGAGGCGAGCTTCAGCAAGCAGGACGATACCGGCTTCATACTGGGCAACAACGTTCCGGGGATCACGCCCGCGCCGTACGCCATACCCGAGACGGTGTACATGATGTTCCAGATGACCTTCGCGATCATCACCCCGGCGCTGATCGCGGGGGCCTTCGCCGAGCGTATGAAGTTCTCCGCGATGTGCCTGTTCATGATCGGCTGGTCGATCTTCTCCTACAGCCTGATCGCGCATTGGGTCTGGGCGCCGACCGGCTGGCTCTCGACGTTGGGCACGCTCGATTACGCCGGCGGCACGGTGGTGCACATCAACGCCGGGATCGCCGGGCTGATGTGCTGCCTGGTGATGGGCAAGCGCCGCGGCTACGGGCACGAGAACATGTCGCCGCACAACCTGACCTACGCGGTGATCGGCGCCTCGCTGCTTTGGGTGGGCTGGTTCGGCTTCAACGCGGGGTCGGCGGTGGGTGCCACCGGCCGGGCCGGAATGGCCATGGCGGTGACACAGATCGCAACAGCCGCGGCCGCCCTGGCGTGGATGTTCGCCGAATGGGTGCTGAAGGGCAAACCGTCGGTGCTGGGCATCATCTCGGGTGCGGTGGCGGGCCTGGTCGCCATCACCCCGGCCTCCGGCTTCGTTCTGCCGGGCGGCGCGATCGTGATCGGGGTGGCCGCCGGCGTCATCTGCTTCCTGGCTGCCACCTACCTCAAGCACGCGCTCGGCTATGACGACAGCCTGGACACGTTCGGCGTGCACGGGATCGGCGGCATCGTGGGCGCGCTGCTGACAGGCGTGTTCGCCTCTGCCACGATCGGCGGCACGGACGGCTCGCTCGCGCAGTTCATCATCCAGTGCAAGGCGGTGGCGGTGACGCTGGTGTGGAGCAGCGTGGTGTCGCTGATACTGCTGTTCGTGCTGAAATTCACCGTCGGGCTGACCGTGAACGCCGACGAGGAGATGGAGGGGCTGGACACCGTGCTGCACGGTGAGAGCGCGGCCTGAACCGCCGCGCCTTTGCAAGCATGCTCGGGCCGAGTAACCGGCCCGAGCCTGCCTGCAAATCGACCTCGAGGCTGAGACATCGTGGGAGGAAGAAAGGCCTTCTTTTTCGAGAAAAAGAAGCAAAAAGCTTCTGCTCTGTTCGCCTGCACCAAGGTTCGCAATAGTTCTGCTAAAGCGGTTCTGGCAGAACCTACGCGAGCGCCACCGCAGGCGAGGAAGACAGAAGTTTTTTGGTCCTTTTTTCAAAAAAGGACTGCTTGCTTCAAGTATCACTCTCAAACTCGGCCGGCATGAGCAAGAGCAACGTTGCTCTATCCAGCGACGGCGAGATGGGCAAAGTGCCGGGCCAGGGCCGTATAGATCTCGCGCTTGAACGGCACCGCGAGCGCCGGCAACTCCCCCAGCTCCGCCCAGCGCCAGGCGATGAACTCAGGGTGCGGGTCGCGGTCCAGCACGATATCCTCGTCCGCGCCGTGGAAACGCAGGGCGAACCATTTCTGCCGCTGGCCGCGAAAACGGCCGCGAAAGGCGGTGCTGGCCAGATCGGGCGGCAGATCATAGGTCAGCCAGGACGGATATTCCTCCAGGATGGTCACCCGATCGGTGCCGACCTCCTCGCCGATTTCGCGCAGGACCGCCGCACGCGGATCCTCGCCCTCATCGATCCCACCCTGCGGCAACTGCCAACTCGCCGGCGCTCCGCTCGGCAGGTCGGCGCGCCGTCCGACAAAGACGCGACCGGCGGCATTGAACAGCACCGCGCCGACATTCGGCCTGTATGGCAGCTCCGTCATTGCATGGTCGCCCGCGACGTCGCCGAGGGCGGTGTCAGGGCGGTCAGGGGTGCCAGCACAAGGCCGCGCGCCGCCAGGCCATGCGCCCAGACCATGATGCGGTCGAGCAGAACCGGCGTCGGCGGTCCCGCGAGACCGATTGCGCTTCCCTGGTGCAGCGCCGCGTCCGACAACTCGGCCAGATGGCGGTCGATCGCGGCCGCATCGGCCGGCTCACCAGGCGCCGGCGGCCGATCGACCACGACGTCCACCCTGTACGGCTGACGCCGGCTCGCGGGCACCGCCTCGTCCGGTATGGCGGTGCCCGATCTGGGGTCGAGATAGATCAGGCCGCGCTCGTCCAGTTCCTGGAGCAGGCCCGCGTACTCCTGCGGACTCTGCACGAAGCGTTCGCCTTCCATCCCGTCCGAGGCGCCGGTGGCGCCCACGCATCCGGCAACCCTGGACAGCGCCCATTGCAGGTTACGCACGTTCTGCTCGGGCGTGGCGCCGGCCAGCAAGGCCCGGCTGCCCTCCTCCACGGAAGGGTAGCCCGACGGCTCCATCGGGATCGACAGAAGGCACTCCCGCCCCTGACGCCGCGCCTCCCCGGCCAGCACCGCCGCGCGGGCCGGCGGCGTGTAGGCGGAAAACGCCAGGTCGATGACGGAGGGCAGTCCGGCCATCGCCGATCGTGTCATGGCCTCGTCCAGCCCCGCCCCATCCAAGACCAGCGCCACACGGGGATGCCGCTCCGCCGGATCGAAGGCTGCGGCGTACAGCATGGCTGACGTGCGGCTTCCTTGCCGGCGCGGCAGCATCGCGTCCGGCACGGCGGAGGCGGGCTCCAGCAGTGCCGGGTCGGGATCCGGTATGGGCGTGCCGCTGGCCGCCAGGACCGGCGCCGGATGCAGGGTGCTGAGGGGCAGGCGGGCAGGCGACGCCGCGCTTCCGACATGGGCGGTGAGCGGCGCATCCGCGCGAGAGGCCAGCGTCCGCGGTCCCAGCAGTTGCAGGACGAGCGCGCCGGCGGCGAGCAGTCCGCCGATGACGATCCAGAAGGCGACGAGAGGCCGGTAAGAACGCAGCATGACGGTCCTACCGAACGATCACCATCCGCGGGCCGCGGCGCCGTCACCCGACCTGGCCAGACAACCCCGGGCGCTGCCGTGTCCGAGGTCGATCAAGCCGCCGCCACCCTAACGCGACGCGTGGCGCTGGGCCGCCATGTCGCGAACGACGGCCAGCCCCTGCTGGAGCTGATAGTCGGTTTGCGGGTTGGCCAGATCGAATTTGGGCCAGTTCGCCGGCGGCTTGGCAGCGATCTGCTTGGCCTGGGACGGGATGTCGTCACGCGGCGCGGGCGGCTTGGTGGGCTCGGACCCGCCCTCGTTCTTCAGCGCGTGGTTCAGATCGGCCTCGCGATCCGGCAGATAATGGATCTCGTCCTCGCGCGATTCCTGCACCGGCACGTCCGGTGCGATCCCAAGCCCCTGGATGGAGCGGCCGGACGGCGTGTAGTAGCGCGCCGTGGTCAGGCGGATGGCGCCATCATTGCCCATGGCGATGACCGTCTGCACCGATCCCTTGCCGAAGCTGCGCGTGCCGACCACGACGGCCCGGCGATGGTCCTGCAGGGCGCCGGCCACGATCTCGCTGGCCGAAGCGGAGCCGCCATTGATCAGCACGACCAGCGGCAGCCCATCGGTGAGGTCGGACCCCTTCGCATCCCAGCGCTGGCTGTCCTCTGGATGGCGGGCGCGGGTGGAGACGATCTCCCCGTCGGGGATGAAATCCTCGCAAACGTCGACCGCCTGATCGAGCAGCCCGCCGGGGTTGTTGCGCAGATCGAAGACGAAGCCGCGCAGATTGCCGTGGCTCTGCTCGCGCAGTTTGGCAATGGCCGCGCGCAGCTTGGTGTCGCTCTCCTCATTGAAGCTCGACATGCGGATGTAGCCGATATCGCCGTAGAGCGCGGACTTGACCACCTGGATGTGGATCACCTCGCGGGTCATGGTCACGTCGATCGGCTTGTCGATGTGCTCGCGCTTGACGTTCAGCGTGATGGTGGTGCCCGCGTCACCCTTCATCTCATCGACCGCCTCATTCAACGACAGCCCCTCGACCGACTTGCCGTTCAGCGACAAGATCAGGTCGCCGGCCTTCATGCCCGCCCGGGCGGCCGGGGTGTCGTCGATCGGGCTGATCACCTTCACCAGCCCCTCATCCGAGGTGACTTCCAGCCCGAGCCCGCCGTACTTGCCGGTGGTGACCACCTGCATGTCCTTGTACTGCTTGGCGTTCATGTAGCTGCTATGCGGGTCGAGACCGGTCAGCATGCCGTTCAGCGCGTTGTCCACGAGGTCGCGGTCCTTGACCGGGGCCACGTAATCCGCCCGTACGCGCTCGAAGACTTCGCCGAACAGGTTGAGCAGGTGATACGTATCCTGCGGCCCTTCGGCCGGCGTGGCGTCATCGGCGTAGGCGCGCGACATGTGCAGGCCATGCAGGTTCGGCGCGAGCAGGCGCAGAGCGGGTCCGGCGGCGAGGCCGGCCGTAAAGGTGGCGCCGATCAGGAGAGAGGTGCGGAGTTTCATGCCTTGGTCCTTCGGGCCGGGTGCGCGGAACTGTATCGTGGGGCAGATGGGGATGCGCGCCGGTCAGAGAATAGCAGCCAACCGGCCGCCCCAAGCAAGGCGGGCCAGGTCGCTACGGCCAGGTCCACCGGCATGACACGGCACTCGTGCGGCGGCCAGGTTCGCTCGATGCAGACATCTCAGATCTTGCCGATCATGCCGTCCCACACAGCCTCCTGCGGCGGCGTAGGGCCGCTCGTATGCGACAGCCGGCTGTAATCGTGGCGGAGCTTGCGCCAGTTATAGCCGGCAGCAAACATGAAGGCGGAAAAGCTGAGAAAGATGATCAGGCTGGCCACGGCTTTCTCCGAAAGGTGAGACGGACCGTCGCCAGGCGGCGCGGCCGGTATGAAGTTATATCAACCGACCTCTAGGCTGACACATCGCAGGAGGAAGAAAGACCTTCTTTTTCGAGAAAAAGAAGCAAAAAGCTGGGCACCTCTATTAACTACCCGACTCGGCCGGCCATCTGATTCAGTAG
>CAXUNK010000229.1:0-5239 GCA_964252425.1 uncultured Acetobacteraceae bacterium | reverse complement strand
GCGCGGCCGCCTCCCGGCCCTGCGCGTTCAGCCCCACGCCCGGCGCGCGCCCGGTCAGCGTGCGGCCCAGCGCATCCGTATGCCCGTGGCGCACCAGGTGAAGGCGCACAGGGCCTAGCGCTCGGCCGTGCCGGCGACGAAGGCCTCGGTACGCAGCCGCGCCTCCGTGTCGTTGAACTGCGTTGGTGGACTCTTCATGAAGTAGCTGGACGGGCCGGTGAGCGCGCCGCCTATGCCGCGATTCATCGCCAGTTTCGCGCAGCGCACGGCGTCGATCACCACGCCGGCCGAATTGGGCGAGTCCCACACCTCGAGCTTGACTTCGCAGTTGAGCGGCGTGTCGCCGAACGCCGTGCCTTCGATGCGTATGTGGCACCATTTGCGGTCCTCGAGCCAGGGCACGTAGTCGGAGGGGCCGACATGGGCGTCCGCGTCCGACAGCGTTTCGGCGAGTTGGCTGGTGACCGCTCGGGTTTTCGACAGTTTCTTCGATTGCAGCCGGTCGCGTTCCAGCATGTTGCGGAAATCCATGTTGCCGCCGAAATTGAGCTGGTAGGTGCGGTCCACCCGCACGCCGCGATCGCGAAACAGGTTGGCCAGCACGCGGTGCACGATGGTGGCGCCGACCTGGCTCTTGATGTCGTCGCCCACGATCGGCAGGCGTGCGCGCTCGAACCGCGCGCGCCAGGCTGCGTCCGACGCGATGAAGACGGGGATGCAGTTGACGAAGCCGCACCCGGCGGCCAGCGCCTGTTCGGCGTAATACGCGGTGGCCAGTTCGGCGCCGACCGGCAGGTAGGAGACGACAACCTCCACACGCGCCGCACGCAGGCGCGCGGCCACGTCCACCGGCGGCGCCGCGGCTTCGTCCACCACCTCGCGCACGTATCGCCCCAACCCGTCCAGCGTCGGGCCGCGCTGCACGGCCACCCCCGTCTCGGCCACATCCGCGAACACGCGCGTGTTGTTGGGTGCGGCCAGGATCGCGCGCGCCAGATCGACGCCGACCTTGCCGGCCGCGATGTCGAACGCCGCCACGACCTCGATGTCGCCCACGTGATAGCCGCCCAGCACCACGTTCATCAGCCCCGGCACCCGGATATCGGCCGCGGCGCCGGCGTAGAAGGCGATGCCCTGAACCAGGGAGGATGCGCAGTTGCCCACGCCGATCACCGCGACACGTATCTTCCCCAATGCGCTGTTCCACCCCGTGACGTCCCGCGGGGCGGACGCTAGCGGAAACATGCGCGCAAGGTAAGAAGCTGGCGGAACCCGGGACGGGCGTTGCTGGTTACCCGTGCTTGACCCATTCCGGAGACGGCCAGCATGACCCCATCCAACCCATCGGCCCCAGACACGTCCGGCCAGGCATCGGCCGAGACGAAAGCCGAACACACCCCTGGCACGGATGCGGTGCATCTTCCCGACCGCTCGGAAGAGGCGCGCAACCTCGCCACAGAAGGGCTGGAGGAGAAGCAGCACGGCAACAAGGAGGAGGGTGATTTCCTGATCGAGGAAGCCCGCAACCTGGACAAGGCGGCCGCCGACGAGGTGGTGGGCAAGAAGCGCTGATTCTGGCCTCGCGTGCGCCGACGTCGCTACTGCTCGCCGACCGCGCCGGCCAGCCACTGGCGGGCCAGGCGCAGCTCCTCCCAGGGCACGGGGCCGAGCGGGAAATGGCCGGCCATCACCACGCTGATCACCGCGTTGACATGCGCCAGCCGCTCCGGCGCGGCCCGGCCTGTGATCAGGCTGTCGCGCAGCGCGGTCAGCCGCTCCGTGCAGTGCGAGAACAGCGTCTGATCGGGCCTGGGCTGCTGAGCCAGGATCGCGTCCAGATAGCCGAGCGCCTCGGCCCCTTCACTGCCCATGGCCGACCCCGCCCGGCTGCGGCAGCCGCCCGGCGCGCAGATCGACGGTGACCGCCTTTGTGCTGTGGATGGAGGTGTTGGCGTCGCCCGTGATGGCCAGCAGCACGTTGGCGATGTCGCCGCGCGCGTAACCCTCCCACCCGAACACCCAGGGCATGCCGACCTGGTGCACCGTGCGGCCGTCGATGGTGAACGGGCGTATGCGCTCGGTCACCATGGCGCGCACCTCGATCTCCCCGCGCAACGTGGACAGCACCGTCCAGCCCAGATGCGCGATGCCGAGTTGCTGGGCCAGCTCAGGCGAGATCTCGACAAAGGCTTCCGGCTGCAGCTCGGCGGTGTGCGGGGTGACACGCCCGATGATGCCGCCGCAATGCAGCTCGGTCAGCCGATAGGTGGTGAACACGTAGGGGAAGCGCGCATCCTGCGGCGCGTGCACCTCGTTGCCCGGCCTGGCCCAGACATGCGCCGTAGGGTTGAATTGCTGGCCGTAGACCGGGTTGGCGACCGGGCTTTCCACCGGCTCGTAATGCGTGGGCAGCGGCCCGTCGCGCAGTCCGGTGGGGGCGAAAAGCTGGCATTTGCCGTCCGCCTCCATGATGAACGGTGCAGCACCGGACAGCGCCGCCATGCCGCGCGGACGCGCCGCCCAGTCCGGCTCGTAATCGGGACGCGTGGTGGCGACGAAATCCGGCACGTCGGTGCCGGTCCATTTGCCCGACGTCTCGTCCCACCACACCATGCGCTTGCGTTCCGACCACGGCTTGCCCGCGGGGTCGGCCGAGGCGCGGTTGTAGAGCGTGCGACGGTTGGCCGGCCATGCGAACGCCCAGCCGAGATGGCTGCCCGGGCCGCCCGGCCCGTCCGGCGTGCGCGAGCGGGCGACGTTGTGACCGTCGCGCGGGTAGATGCCGCAATACATCCAGCCACCGCAGGCCGTGCTGCCGTCGTCCTTGAGATCCTGATACTTGGCGACCTGCCTGCGGTCGGCGACGGTGTAGCCGTTGATCTCGCGCAGCACCGCTTCCGCATCGGGTTCGCAGCGCTCGCCATGCTCCGGATACTGCCAGGTGAGGTGGCGCATCGCCTCGTCGCGAGGTCCGGTGCTGTCGGCGTAGAGCTGCTTGAGGCGCTTGCCAAGATGGTAGATGAACCACAAATCGGATCGGCTATCGCCCGGCGCGTCCAGCACCATGTCGTGCCACTGCACCAGGCGGCTCGTATTGGTGACCGTGCCGTCCTTCTCGCCGGGCAATGCGGCGGGCAGGAAGAAGATCTCGGTGCCGATCTGCTGCGGCGTGAGCTCGCCGCGCTGCACCAGCCGGCCTTTCTGCCAGAAACTGGCGGTCTCGGTCATCGCGAAATCGCGCACCACCAGCCAGTCGAGCCGGGTCAGCCCGCGCTCGACCAGGTCGGAGTTGACGGCGCCCACGACAGGGTTCTGGCCCAGGATGAACTGGCCGCGCATCACCCCGTCGCACATCGCCATCGTCATCGGCAGTTGGGAAAGGTCGCCGGTGAGTTTGGGGAGATGCTGGTAGCCGTATTCGTTGTCTATGTGGGCGTTCTCGCCGTACCAGGCTTTCAGCAGGCTGACGACGTATTTGGGCATGTGCGACCACCAGCCGGTGGCCGGGGTCTCGGCCTTCAGATAGGCGTCCAGCGTGCCGTGATCGTGGAACACGTTGGGCTGCGCCAGATAGGTCGGCAGCATGTTGTATAGCGTCGGTATGTCGGTGCTGCCCTGGATGCTGGCATGGCCGCGCAGCGCCATGATGCCGCCGCCCGGTCGGCCGACATTGCCGAGCAACCCTTGGATGATGGAGGCGGCGCGGATGATCTGCACGCCCGTGGTGTGGTGGGTCCAGCCGACGGCGTAGCAGATGGCGCCTGTGCGCTCGCGCCCCGAATTGCGGGCCAGCGCGCCGGCCACGCGCAGGAAGGTGTCGCGCGGGCAGCCGGTGACGCGCTCGACCATGTCCGGCGTGTAGCGCGCGTAATGGCGGCGCATGATCTGATAGACGCAGTTCGGGTGCTGCAGCGTCATGTCCTGCGGCGGCGGCGAGTCCTGCAGGCTGGCGAAATCGTCGCGATCGCCCGCATCTTTGCCCTTCAGCGGCGGTCCGCGCTGCTCGGCGATCGTGGACGGAACGGTCTTGCCCTTGTACTGCCAGCTCTCTCCGGTGTAGGTGCCGGTCTGCGCATCGAAGCCGGAGAACACGCCGTCATTCTGCTCCGGGTCGGAATACGCGTCCTCGATGATATGGGCGATATTTGTGTAGGCAAGCGCAAAATCGCGGAACCACAGATCGTTTTCAAGGATGTGGTGGATGATGCCGCCGAGAAACGCGATGTCGCTGCCCGACCGGATGGGCGCGTGCACATCGGCCAGCGCGCTGGTGCGGGTGAAGCGCGGATCGACATGGATGATCTCCGCCCCGCGGCGCTTGGCTTCAACAACGAAACGGAACGCGATCGGATGGTTCTCGGCCATGTTGGAGCCCATGATCACGACGCAATCGGATCGCTCCAGGTCCCACAACGACATCGTCGCGGCACCGCGGCCAAAGGAGGTACCCAGACTGGGCACCGAGGATGAGTGTCAGATGCGGGCCTGGTTCTCGACGTTGACGATTCCCAACCCTCCATTGAAGAGCTTCTTGATCAGATAATTCTCTTCATTGTCGAGCGTGGCGCCGCCCAGCGAGCCGATGCCCAGCGTATGATTGACGATGCGGCCATCGGGAAGCGCTTCGACGAAGGTGTCGTCGCGCGTCTGCTTGGTCAGATGCGCGATCCGCTCCATCGCCCAGTCGAGCGGCCGCTCCTCCCACTCGGTCGCATGCGGCGCGCGGTAGAGCACGGTGTTGATCCGCTGCGGGGAGAGCAGCACGCCCAGCGTGCTCGCACCTTTCGGGCAGAGCGTGCCCTGGTTGACCGGGCTGCGCGGATCGCCCTCGATATGGATCGGCCGCTTGTTCTTCGCGTAGATCAGTTGGCCGCAGCCGACGGCGCAGAACGGGCAGATGCTGGTGCCCACCGTATCGGCCTGCTCCAGCCTGGGGCGCAACCCGCGCGAGAGTTCGCTTTCCGCCGCCTTGGACTGCACGCTCTGCCCGGCCAACTGGCGCGGGACCGACCAGTCATGGACGAAGGCTGCGGCCCGATCGGCCAGGGATTGCCGAAGTTTCTTCACGCCAATCCCCTGCCCGCACCCCGCCCGCAAGGCAATCGACAAACGCGTGAGGGATGGGAGGGGCTCGCTCATCGGCTTGGCATCATCGCAGGTCGGGATGGCAGTTCTTAGAGTCCATTCGGGAAGTTTTTCAGGTGGCGGAGTAGTTTAGCTGAACGAGGCGGCGGAGCAT
>CAXUNK010000228.1:0-5246 GCA_964252425.1 uncultured Acetobacteraceae bacterium | reverse complement strand
GGGCAGGAACGCGGCGGGCGGGACTGCGGCGAGCGGGGTCGGTATAAGGGGCGGGGGTGGCGGTGGCGGATGGATGTCGAGGATCAGCCGGGCCGGCTGCACGAAGCGTGGTATCTGCACCGGCATGTTGCCCTGGCCGAGGTAGAGGATGAGCAGCACGTGCAGTGCGGCCACGACCCCAAGCGAGAGGGTTCGCGGCCAAAGCGCAGGATCCGGTCGGGTCGGCTGGAGTATCAAAGGCTAGTCCGGTCTTTCGGCTCGCAGGGCTGAGCGTGGTCTGTTCGCTACTGCAACATACACGCCTGCCCACCGCCCTGTCTTGTGACAAGACCGTAACGACCGCCTGCACGGCGCGGTGTCCGCACCATGCAGGCGGAAGATATCGTCGGCCTGGTCAACGCCGCGCCTGCTCCGGTCAGGGCGAGGACTGGATGGAGGGGGCCAGCGCCGGCGCCTTGGCCGCGGGATGTCCGGGATTGCGGAACCGCAGCTCGGCGCAGGCGCATCCCTCCGTCTCGTCCGGTCCCAGCAGTTCCAGACGCGAGGCGCAGGTCACGGCCACCACGGCACGCGCCTCCGGCTTGGTCAGGAAATGCCTGGCCTCGCCCTCCAGCCGCAACTGGCCGCGCAGGGCGTGCCATTCCAGCCTGTCGGTGTCCTCGATGAACATCGCCAGTATGCCCGGCCGCGTGCCGGTCAGGCGTTGGGGCGCGATCGCCGCCATGCGTCGATGCACGGCGGCGGCCACCTCGTCCTCCCGCCCGGCGCGGGCGGCCATGACGAAGATGGCCTGGCCCGCGGCAGTGACGGCCAGATGGGCTTCCGGCCCGAACTCGCGCCGAAGGCGCGGCATCAGCCCCAGCTCGCTCGCCTGGGCGGCCGCCAGCATCAGCGGATCCAGGCGCAGCACCGCCGCCTCGTCATGATCGGCGCGGCGCTGATCGGACAGCATGCGGGTGATGCGTGCGTGCAGTTCGGCAAGTTTCGTGCAGCCGGGGTGGGGGCCCTTGAGGCCCTGCGGCAGCGTCATCTTCAACAGGTAACGACCAGGATGGGCCGCGAGCCAGCTCTGCAGATCTGGATCGACCCGATCCATCAGTTGCGACCAGGCGCTGCGGTGCAGATCCCGCCCGTCCTCGGCCGAGAGCACGTCGCAGGCGACCTCGACCTCCAACCCCAGCCGGTGCAGCAGCAGATCGAACGGCGCGCCCTCGGCCAGGCCGTCGAACGAGACGGCGAACCCGCGGCGGCGCTGCAGATTGGCCGTGCGGATCAGGTGAAACAACGGAACCAGGTTGCCCGGGCCGGCGACCGACCTGGCCAGCGCCTCACCCAGCCTTGCCCGCCCGGTGTCCGGCAGCTCGTCGGCCATCTGCACCAGGCAGGCCGCCAGGCAGGCGATGCGCCGGTCGATCTCGGACAGCGGCGCGTTGCGGCCAGGCCGGCGCAGCCGCTCGATGGTCAGCTCCAAGGCGTGGAGCTGCGCCAGAGCGCGCCCCGCATAGGTGGCCGTGCACCCACGTTTCAGCTCCACCATCCGCGTTTGCCACACGCGCCGACCGATACGGTCGACGAGTGCGTCCAGGGCCAGCGGGAGGGCGGTGTATTCCATGGAGTTCATGCTACGGGGAGAATGGTGACCGGGGTTGGCCCAACCCTAGCAAACTCTTCGTGATTTGAACGGCGGGCAAGCTTTTTATGTTGCCCTCCCGACAGGCGGGCATTGCGCGCGGTGGCGCAGAAGGTGATCGGCCAGCACGCAGGCCATCATCGCCTCACCCACCGGCACCGCGCGGATGCCGACGCAGGGGTCGTGCCGGCCGCGCGTGCTGACCTCCACGCTTTGGCCGGCGGTGTTGACACTTCGGCTTGGAGAGAGAATCGAGCTCGTCGGTTTGACGGCGAACCGCGCCACGACCGGCTGCCCGGTGGCGATGCCGCCCAGAACGCCGCCGGCATGATTGCTGCCGAAGCGCAGGACGTCGTCCTGCATCCACATCTCGTCGGCGTTCTGCTCGCCGGTCAGCGCGGCCGCGGCGAACCCATCGCCGATCTCCACACCCTTGACCGCGTTGATGCTCATCAGCGCGCCCGCCAGATCGGCGTCCAGCTTGGCGTAGAGCGGGGCGCCCAGGCCGGGCGGCACGCCTTCGGCGACCAGCTCGATGACGGCGCCGACCGATGAGCCGGCCCGGCGAATATCGGACAGGTATGTCTCCCACGCCGCCGCGGCCTGCGCGTCGGGGCAGAAGAACGGGTTGTTCGCCACCTCGGCCCAGTCCCAGCGTGCCCGATCGACCGTGTGAGGACCGATCTGTACCAGCGCCCCGCGCAGGACCACGGTGCCGCCCAGCACCAGCCTGGCGATGGCGCCAGCAGCAACACGGCACGCCGTCTCGCGCGCCGAGCTCCGGCCGCCGCCGCGATGATCGCGAATGCCGTATTTCCGGTCGTAGGTGAGGTCGGCGTGGCCTGGCCGGTAGCTTTGCGCGATCTCGCCATAGTCGCGCGAGCGCTGGTCGACGTTTTCGATCTGCAGCGCGATCGGCGTGCCGGTGGTGCGGCCCTCGAACGTGCCGGACAGGATACGGACCCGGTCCGGCTCCTGCCGCTGCGTGGTGAACTTGGACTGGCCCGGACGGCGCCGGTCGAGCCAGGGCTGGATGTCCGCTTCGGTGAGCGCGATGTTCGGCGGGCAGCCATCGACAACGCAGCCGATCGCCGGCCCATGGCTTTCACCCCAGGTCGTGACGCGGAACAGGTGGCCGAAGGTGTTGTGACTCATCGCTGTCCTGCTTTCGCGCGCCGATAATCAGATTTGACACAGAGGACACGGAGTGAAGGGAGGACACTGAGACGATGTCATCTTCTAGACGGCTAGACGACGCAAACCCTGTTTGAACAGAACGACGTTGAAATTCATGAGCAGGCCGATCTTGATCCCGGTCAGCCGAAGATAGGTCAGAAGCTGGGCTTCATGAAGGCGGGTCATAAGCGAAACCGCTTTGATCTCGACAATCACGCAATCTGCCACAACGAGGTCGAGCCGGTAGGCTGTGTCGAGCTGGACTCCCTCATAGAGCACCGGCACGGGCACCTGACGCCGGTGCTCTACACCTCGCAACTCCAACTCGCGAACGAGACAGCTCTCGTAAGCAGACTCTAGCAAGCCCGGACCGAGCGCTTTGTGAATTTTTAGTCCGGCATCGATCACCAGGTGCGTCACGCTATTCGGGTCTATCAACGGCCTCCGTGCTCTCCCTTGTTCTCTGTGTTCTCCGTGTCACTTTTTCCCAATCGTACGTGCAACGACAGAGCTGGTCAGGTCTCCACGACGGCCGCAATGTCGGGCGCCTTCGGGTTTTTCATTCCGATGATGTGGTAGCCGCAATCGACGTGGTGCACTTCGCCGGTGACCGCGGTGGACAGGTCCGAGAGGAGGTACAGGCCGGCGCCGCCCACCTCTTCGACGCTGACGTTGCGCTCCATGGGCGCGTTCAACTGGTTCCATCGCAGGATATAGCGGAAATCGCCGATGCCGCTGGCGGCCAGCGTCTTGACCGGGCCGGCGCTGAGCGCGTTGACGCGTATGCCCTGCTCGCCCAGATCCATCGCGAGATAACGGACCGAGGCTTCGAGCGCCGCCTTGGCCACGCCCATGACGTTGTAGTGCGGCACCACGCGCTCGGCGCCGAGATAGGTGAGCGTGAGCAGCGAGCCGCCGTGGGTCATGAGGGCCGCGGCGCGCTGGCAGACCGCGGTAAACGAGAAGCACGAGATGTCGAGCGCCTGCAGGAACGCCTCGCGCGGCGTGTCCACGTAGCGGCCGCGCAGGTATTGCTTGTCGGCAAAGCCGATGGCGTGGACCAGGAAATCGATGCCGCCCCAGGCCTGGCCCACCTCGCGGAACACCGTGTCGATGCTCTGCTCGTCGGTCACGTCGCAGGGCAGCACCTGCGTGGCGCCCACGCTCTCGGCCAGGGGGCGGACGCGTTTGCCGAGCGCGTCGCCCTGGTAGGTGAAGGCGATCTCGGCCCCCTGAGCGGCGCAGGCCGCGGCGATGCCCCAGGCCAGCGAGCGCTCGTTGGCCACGCCCATGACGACGCCCCGTTTGCCGGCCATGAGCGTTCCGCGCACGGGCAAAGGCTGAGGCATGTCTGGCATGGTGGTCCCTGGTGGTTACGAGCGGAATGTCGGGCGCCGGGGGGTGGTGACACACGGGGACGCGCACAGGCAAGCATAAGCCGGGCGTCGCACGCAGGCTTGTCAAGCAAGGTGGCATCCGGCACCACCGTGCGCGATGCCGGACGACGACCCTTTCGACCTGTTCGCGGCCTGGCTGGCGGAGGCGTCGCGGACCGAACTGAACGACCCCAACGCCATGACGCTGGCGACCGCAACCCCCGATGGCCGGCCCAGCGCGCGCATGGTGCTGCTGAAGGGGGCCGACCGCGACGGCTTCGTGTTCTACACCAACACGCAAAGCCGCAAGGGCGGCGAACTGGCCGCCAACCCGGAGGTCGCCCTGCTGTTCCACTGGAAGAGCCTGGCGCGGCAGGTGCGTATCGAGGGCTTGGCCGAACCGGTGCGCGCCGACGAGGCCGACGCCTATTTCGCCAGCCGCGCCCGTGTCTCGCGCCTGGGCGCCTGGGCGTCGGACCAGTCGCGCCCGCTGGACAGCCGGACGACGCTGGAGGCGCGGGTGGCGGAGCTGGATCGGACCTATCCCGACGCGATCCCCCGCCCGCCGCACTGGTCCGGCTACCGCGTGCGTCCCGACCGGTTCGAGTTCTGGCGCGACATGCCGTTCCGTCTGCACGACAGGACCGTGTTCACCCGGGCGGGCGGCGTCTGGCAGACCGAACAACTCTTTCCGTAGGACGATCGAAATCGTCCCTACCAGATTTTGTGTCCCGGTTGCGAGTTACCCACAAGTTTCTGCGTGCAGGCTGTTGAGCACCCGCACCGATTGCGTCAGGCTGTCCACATCATCTGGTAGCCGGGCAAGCGGGGGACGCAAGATGGAGTGGAATGACGAGACGATCGGCAAATTGCGCGGATTGTGGGCGGAGGGGCTGTCCACGGCCGAGATCGGCCGGCGCATGGGGGTGTCGAAAAACGCCGTCGTGGGCAAGGCGCACCGGCTGAACCTCGCTTCTCGACCGTCGCCGATCAGGCGCGATGGCGCCGGCGGACGGCGCCGCCCGCCCCGCCGCACGCAGGGCCCGACCCTGCCGGCGCTGAGC
>CAXUNK010000227.1:0-5306 GCA_964252425.1 uncultured Acetobacteraceae bacterium | reverse complement strand
GCCGAGCGCCGGCCGGAGCCGCGCGCGGAGGCCGCTCGGCAGGAAGCGCGTCCGGAGCCTCGCCAGGAGATGCGCGACCAGCGTGCGCCCGGCCGGGATTACCGCCGGCGCGACGACGATCTGGGCCCCTCCGTCGAGGGGTTCGGCGCCGACATACCCGCCTTCATGCTGCTGCCCAGGCGTCCCCGCCTGGTCGAGCAGGCCGAGGCGGTCGAGGCCTAGGGCCAACATGGGCGGGGCAGCGGAGGCTGCACCGCTGATCGGCGTGATCGGCCAGATCGGTGCCTCGGGCGACGGGGTCATGCCGCGTGGCGATGGCGCTCCGGCGCATGTGGCGCGCACCCTGCCTGGTGAGACGGTCGCGGTCCGCTTCACAGCAACGTCCAGTCCGGGGAAAGCGGCGAACCGCGCCGAGCTGGCCCATGTGCTCCAGCCCAGCCCCGACCGTGTCGCGCCGCCGTGCCCGCATTTCGCGCAGGGTTGCGGCGGCTGCGCGTTGCAACATTGGCGCGACGATTCCTACGCCACCTGGAAGCGCGGGCTGGTGGTGGCCGCACTCGGGCGCGCGGGTTTCGCCGGCGGCGCGGTGGGCGAGCTGGTGCGCACCCCGCCACGATCCCGACGGCGCATGGATTTCGCCGTCCGGCGCGGGGAAGGCGGCGTGGCGTTCGGCCTGCACCGGGCGCACAGCACCGGCATCGTCGATCTGCAGGTGTGCGAGGTGCTGGACCCCGCGCTGGCCGTGCTGATCCCGGAGCTGCGCGGCCTGTTGTCGAGCCTGGGGGCGCTGCGCCGGGCCGGCTCGGTGCTGGCCAACATGTTCGAGACGGGCGCCGACCTGCTGATCCGCACCGACGGGCCGCTTGGCTCGACCGATCGGACGAAGCTGGCCGGCTTTGCCGCGCGTCATGCGGTCTCGCGCATCTCCTGGGCGCAGGGCGAGGGCGCGCCGGAGACGGCGGCACTTCTTGCGCCGCCCGTGCTGCGCCTGGACGGACACGTGGTGCAGCCGCCGCCCGGCGCGTTCCTTCAGGCCTCCGAGGCGGGCGAGCGGGCGATCGTGGAGGCGGTGCTGGCCGGCCTGCCCGCGCGCCGGTCGGGCCGCGCGCATGCGGTGGAGCTGTTCGCGGGGATCGGCACGCTCAGTTTTCCGCTTGCCCGCCATCTGCGCGTCCTGGCCTATGAGGGCGACGCCGACGCGGTGGCCTGCGTGCGCCACGCGCAATCGGGCAGCCGGGTGGAGACGACGCAGCGCGACCTCGCGCGCCGCCCGCTCTCGGCCAAGGAGCTCAGGGGTGCCACCTGCGTGGTGCTGGACCCGCCCTATGGCGGCGCCGAGACGCAATGCGGGCAGATCGCGTCCTCTGGCGTGCCCTGCGTGATCTATGTGAGCTGCAACCCGGGCGCCCTCGCACGCGACGCGGCCGTGCTGGCCAGGGAAGGCTACACGCTGTCACGCGCCACGCCGATCGACCAGTTTCTATGGTCCGCCCATGTCGAATGCGTCGCCATCTTCCAGCGTGGGGCGGGCGGGTAGATGGACGCTCAGCGCGCCAGCAGCGAGGTCGCGTATCGGGCGAGCAGGTCGGCCGGTCCGTCGTACACTTCCGTGCAGCCGGCCGCGCGCAACTTGTCTTCCGGCCAGCCGCCGCACCGAAAACCAATGCAGCGCAGCCCGGCGCGACCCGACGATTCCGCGTCATATGGCGTGTCCCCGACGGCCACCGCCTGGTGCGCCTGGATATGCGGTCCGAGCCGCTTCAGCGCGGCTTCGAAAATGTCCGGGTCGGGCTTGCTGCTGTCCGCATCGTCGGACGAGGTCTCCACCTCGACCAGATCCTCGATCTGCGCGATGCGCTTGTAGGTCTGCAGCTCGTCCTGCTTGGCCGACGAGGCCAGGGCAATCGCCAAACCCTGAGCTTTGAGGTGCTGCAACAGCGCACGCACGCCGGGAAACGGCCGGACGGTCTGCATGTAGCGATCCTTGAGCAGCTTCGTGCGATGGGATTGCAGCTCCTCGCCGCGTGCCTCGATTTCGGCCCGGGTCAGGAACACGGGCAGCAGCTTGTCGCCTCCTTTGCCAATCTGCCCGCGCACCTCGTCGAAGCCGATCGTGTGGCCGAACGCGGCGAAAGCATCGACCCAGGCTTGCGCGTGCACATCCACGCTATCGACCAGCGTTCCGTCCACATCGAAGATCACTGCTTTTGCCACGTATGAAAACTCCCCGGAATGCAACCGACACGTGCATGCATCGGAGAACCCCCGTTGCTATGGACACGACATGTGCTGCATAAATCTGTGCCGTTTTTGAACCGTATGAGACAAGTTCGATGCAGTTGTCCAAATTGTGAACAAGTCTCCTCCTGTCATACAGTATCGTGGCGACCTGCTCGCCATGGTTGTCTAGTGTCCGGCAGTCGAACTATGCCGAAGGATTTGGCTTAAGCGACCATGAAGAGTGACGCGCGCAACCGGATCGTCGTCTGATGTGCAGTGTGGAAGCGGGTTTGTGCAGCGTCGCATGCCGGCGTGTGGAGACGTGACCATGCACTGGCCGTTTGTGGAGTGGCCGGTGCGGCACGGTGCCCGGTCCGGCCCGGCCGGTTGGTGTGGCGTAGATGGGGAGGGCGTGCCGTCGCAGCGGGACCGGATCTCTGGCGCTGACGCTCGGTTCGTGGATGGCGCCTTGGTCGTCGCTGTCGTGCTCACACATGAGCGGCCCGTGCTGCTGGCGCAGTGCGTGGACGCTCTGCTCGCGCAGGCGCGCATGCCGGATCACGTGCTCGTCGTCGATAACGGCAGCAGCACGCAATTGCCCGACAGGGTCGCGCGTTCGCCGCGGGTGCGCGTGTTGCGGCTGACGAAGAACGAGGGTCCTGCGGCAGGTTTCCAGGCCGGCATACGTGCGGCGCTCGATATGGGAGCGACCCATGTCTGGCTGATGGACGATGACGGCAGGCCGGAAGATGCTGAGTGTCTGACCGGGTTGCTGGCGGCGGCCGCACGCGAGGCCAGTGCGATCACCTGTCCGCTGGTGCGCAACGTGGCACGGCGCGAGCGGCTGGCCTTTCCCATACGCCAGCACGGACGCACGCGCTTCACCGCTGCCGACCTCGATCCCGCTCCGGTGATCGAGGGGTTTGCGCATCTGTTCAATGGCGCGCTGATCGAGGCGGCGGCGTTCGCCCGAATCGGCCTGCCGGACCGGCGGCTGTTCATGCGCGGCGACGAGGTGGAGTTCCTGCTGCGCGCGCGCCGGGCCTCGCTTCGTATCGTGACCGATACGCGTGTGGGTTTCCTGCATCCCGCCTGCGATCAGGAGGTGCATCCGATCCTGGGTGGCGCCTTCTACGCGATGGTTCCCGGCGAACCCGTCAAACGCTATTGCCAGTTCCGCAATCGCGGTTGGATTTTCTGGCAGTACGGCATGCGGGGCTGGTTGCTCGCCGACCATATACGCTACGCCTGCCACTTCCTGATCGGGGCGCGCGATCCCGCCGGATATTTCGAGTGGCTGCGCGCGACCTGGCACGGCGTGCTTGGGCATTTGGACAGGCCGCTTCCGGCTGCGACGCAGCGTTCGTGATTTTTTTGCCGCAAGCAGTCCTTTTTTGAAAAAAAGGACCAAAAAACTTCTGTCTTCCACGCCTGCACGGGCGCTCGCGCAGGTTTTGCCGGAACCGCTCTGGCAGAACTGGTGCGAGCCGCGATGCAGGCGAACAGAGCAAAAGCTTTTTGCTTCTTTTTCTCGAAAAAGAAGGCCTTTCTTTCTCCTACGACGTAGCAGGGAAGTCTCGATGTTGGACGCGGCGCCGGATACGATCGGACAACAAACGGATCTGTCAGCTTCGCAATATGACTGGGCGATCGTGGGTGCCGGGTTTTCTGGCGCCGTTTTGGCCGAACGTCTGGCCGACCGCGGCGACCGTGTTCTGGTCATCGACCGGCGGCCGCATGTCGCCGGCAATGCCTATGATTGCACCGATGCGGCCGGTTTGCTGATCCATCAATACGGCCCGCACATCTTCCATACCAACTCGCGGGCGGTGGTCGATTACCTGTCGCGCTTTACCTCCTGGCGGCCGTACGAACATCGCGTTCTGGCCAGCGTCCGCGGGCAGGAACTGCCGATCCCGATCAACCTCGATACGATCAACAGGCTTTTTGACCTCAACCTGACGTCGGAGGAGCTGGAGGGCTGGTTCGCGGCACGGGCCGAGCAGGTGGATGAGATACGCACGTCGGAAGACGTGGTCGTCTCCAGGGTCGGGCGCGAACTCTACGAGCTGTTCTTCCGCGGCTACACGCGCAAGCAATGGGGCATGGACCCCTCGCAGCTCGACCGCAGCGTGACCGCGCGCGTGCCGACGCGTATCAACCGCGACGACCGTTATTTCACCGATAGTTTCCAGGCCATGCCCGCCCACGGCTACACGGCGATGTTCACGCGCATGCTCGATCATTCGCGGATTACGCTTTGCCTTGGCCGCTCCTGGGAAGATGTATCGCGCGACGTGCGCGCGCGGCGGCTGATCTGGACCGGTGCCATCGACGAATATTTCTCGTACCGGTTCGGCCGGCTGCCATACCGGTCGTTGCGCTTCGAGCATGTCACGCGCCCGTGCCGCTGGGTACAGCGCGTCGCGGTGGTCAACTACCCTGGCGACGAACCCTATACCCGCATCACCGAGTACAAGCACCTCACAGGGCAGGACAGCGAGGCGACCAGCCTCACGATCGAATACCCCAGCGACGAGGGCGATCCGTACTACCCGATACCGCGCGAAGAGAACCAGGCGCTATATCGGCGTTATGAAGCGCTTGCCGACGCGACACCCGATGTGTGGTTCGCCGGAAGGCTCGGCACATATCGCTACTACAACATGGATCAGGTGACCGCGCAGGCTTTGGCGCTGTTCCGACGCATCGACGCCAGCGTTCCAGTGCAGGCGCCTGCGGACCGGCA
This sequence comes from uncultured Acetobacteraceae bacterium, assembly GCA_964252425.1. Classification (GTDB taxonomy): domain Bacteria; phylum Pseudomonadota; class Alphaproteobacteria; order Acetobacterales; family Acetobacteraceae; genus BOG-908. Next base: position 337 of record CAXUNK010000227.1, on the reverse strand, counting down.
CACGCCGTGCCCCACGAGACTCGCCGGATGACGGAAATGCCATCGCTTTCCGCAGCCACCGCGCCGGCTCAGCCTGTGACGTTGCAACGCATCGTGCGCCCGGCCGCGATTGCGACCACTCCGCTCTATTGGCGTCTCTCGCGCCTGGGATCGGTCATGCCCATCGACAAGGATGAGGAGATCGATCTCGACACCTACTTCAACAGTTTCGATGAGGCCGTGTGGCGGCGCTACACGCGCATCGGCACGATCGGCGTGGAACTGACCGTCTCCGGCAAGGTTCGGGCGCTGCTGTGGCGCCACACGCGCCAGGCGCCGCCCACGCTGGTAGCCGAGG
>CAXUNK010000226.1:0-5364 GCA_964252425.1 uncultured Acetobacteraceae bacterium | reverse complement strand
AGACAGAAGTTTTTTGGTCCTTTTTTTCAAAAAAGGACTGCTTGCTTCAAGTATCCTACGCCTCAGCCAGCTTCTCCCGGCTCGCGCGCACCTTGATCACGCGACGTCCCTCCATCTCCAGCACCTCGAACAGCCAGCCGCCGAACACGATTCGGTCGCCAGGCTGCGGCACACGTCGCAGGAGTGCGAGCACCAGCCCGGCCAGGGTGTGATAGCTGCCTTCCGCGGGCAGGTCCGGCAAAGCGAGGCGCGCTTTCAGCTCATCGACCGGCGTCATGCCGTCCAGCGACATCTCGCCGCCCAACTGGTCGGCCGCCTGCGACGGCGTGCCGTAGCCGGGCTCGGCCGTATCCCCGATGATGGCCTCCAGCACGTCGGCCGCAGTCACCACGCCCTCAAAACTGCCGTACTCGTCCATCACCAGCGCCAGCCCCAGCGAATCGGCCTTCAGCCGCTCCAGCGCGCCCAGCGCGCTGACCGTGTCGGGGATCACCATCGGCTGGCGCAGTGCCGCGGCGATCGAAAAATCCTTGCCGTCCAGGATGCGGTCCATGATGTCCTTGGCCTGCACCACGCCCACCACGTTATCGACCGAGCCGTCGCACACGACGAAGCGGCTGTGCGGCGCCGCCTTGAGCGTATCGACGATTTCCCGCCGGGGATCGGTCCGGTCGATCCAGACCAGCTCGTTGCGCGGCGTCATGATCGCGCGCACCGGCTTGTCGGCCAGCCGCAGCACGCGCTCGATCATGTCGCGCTCGCCAGTCTCCAGCACACCGGCCTGCGTCCCCTCGTGCAGCAGCGCGCGCAGCTCGTCCTCCGTCACGTCCTCGCGCGTGTGCTCGCCCTGGCCGATCAGGCGAAGCACCAGGTCCGACGACCGGCCCAGCAGCCAGACCACCGGCGCCGAGATGCGCGCCAGCAATGCGACCGAAGGCGCCAGGCGGGCGGCGATCACCTCGGGCGAGCGCAGCGCCAGTTGCTTCGGCACCAACTCGCCCAGAACGAGCGTGATGAAGGTGATGCCGAAGACCACCAGGGTGAGCGCCACCCCGGTGGCCGCGTGGCCGATGAACGGGATGCGCGCGATTGTCGGCGCCAGCGCCCCGGCGATGCGCGCTCCACCGAACGTGCCGGACAGGATGCCGACCAGCGTCACGCCCACCTGCACCGTCGGCAGAAAAAGCTGCGGGTCCTCCGCCAGGCCCCGCGCGGTGGCCGCCCCGCGCACGCGCTTGCTCTCCAGGACCGACAGTCGCGCCCGCTTGGCCGACACCAACGCCATCTCGCCCATCGCGAAGGCCCCGTTCACCAGGGCGAGCAGGATGATGAGCGCGATCAGCAGGGCGGTTGTCATGTCCCACCCTAGAGCGTGGTCGGTTCGGATGGAATCATCTGAACCGACAAACATGCTCGCTCTGGCATCGCGCTGCGTTGTCCGCGCCCCTGCCTGCCGGCGACATCGAGCCGCCCGAAAGACGGCCGCGGATCGCGCGCCGAGTCGCCAATTGGTAGGCAAGGCATCAGCCAAGTCACACGTGCCGGTTGCAAATAGCAGTAAAGTAAATAGCGATTAAAGAAATTAACGCGCAAGCACGCGCATGATATAAATTCATACACTATTGCGGTGAAGTAAGTTATTTGAGCACTGTGCTGCGCAGGACGGCGTGCACTGTCCCGAGTAGCCGAAGCTGTACTTGTAACGACCCCGAATTGAAAGGTAAATCTCCTATGAGCTTAAAATTGGCGACGGCCGCGGCACTCGGCCTGGCGCTCCTTGGGACGGCCGCACACGCCGATCCCAACCTCGTCCAGAACGGCGACTTCACGTCCTCCACCTATGCGCAGAACAACCAGTTCGGTACCGGCTTTGGTGGCCAGGGCGTGACCGACTGGACCGGCAACGGCGGCTACAACCTCTATTTCACCAGCGCCGCAGCTGCCACGACCGTGTCGGCCATCTCGCAGTATGGCGGCGGTCATGAGGATCTTTACGGTCCGTTGCCGAACAGCCCGACAGGCGGCGCGTTCGTGGCCCTGGACGGCGACCCGGCAGTCCAAGGCGGCATCACTCAGATGGTGACCGGCCTGAAGGTGGGCGACACCTATCAGCTGAGCTTCTCCTGGGGCGCGGGTCAGGTGCAGAGCCGCACCGGTCCCACCACGGAGCAGTTGATGGCGTCGCTGGGCGGTCAGTCGTTCCTGACCAAAGTGGTCAGCAACCCGTCGCAGAGCTTCACCGGCTGGTTCACCACGACGTTCGACTACACCGCGACGTCCACCAGCGAACTGCTCTCCTTCCTCTCGCTGGGCACACCGGGCGGTCTGCCCCCGATCGCAACGCTGGACGGCGTCTCGCTCGTGGACGTGCCGGAGCCGATGTCGTTCGGCCTGTTCGGCCTGGGCGTGGCCAGCCTGTTCCTGGTACGCCGCCGCAACGCAGCCAGCGCGGCCTGATCCGGCCAAAACGTCAAAGGGTGCGGTCCTGCGATCGCGCCCTTCTCTCCCATGCGTAAGACCGGCTCCATTGCACGAGTGGAGCCGGTCCGCGCCGACGTTGTGACGTAGCGCTACACGATCAGGCGGCTACGTCGGACCGGCCGCGGCGATCGGCCATGAACTGGTCGAACTCCTGCTTGTCCTTGGCCTGACGCAGCTTTTCGAGATACTCGACAAACTCCTTCTGCTCGTCCTCAAGCCGCTTGATCGTCTCGGCGCGGTACTCGTCGAAGGCCGCGTTGCCGCTGCTGTTCATGCCGCGTCCACGACCCCAGCCGCAGCCGCGCATGTTCGCATTGTACCACTGCCCACGGCGCTGCATGCGCCACGCCCGGCCGCGGCCGCTGAACACCACGAAGGCGAGTGCCGTCAGGCCGATCGGCCAGAACACCCAGAACCCGAGCACGATCAGCGCGATCCAGGCACCCTTGCCATACTCGTCCATTTTTTCGACCAAGGCCACGGCACGTCCCCTGTGTGAATGTGAAACACATTTACATAGATGGATAAGACAGGTCCGACGTCAAGGGAGAACGTCCGAGCCTGCGGGAATAAATCGCAGGATGCCGACTTCAGGATGCCAGCTGCCCTCGGGCACATCGCGCGGGTGTTGTGCACCGTTCAGGACGGAAACCTGGTCGAAGTCGAACGGGCTGACGCCCTCAAGACAGGCGGCGTTGATCCCGTACTGGTTGGGGTTGGAGCGCCGCTGGTGATGCGTGTAGATGCCGCACACCGAGCAGAAATAATGCTTCGCCGCACCCGTGTTGAATGTGTAGAGGGTCAAAGCGTCCTCGCCGGAGATGAAGGTGATGTCGCCCAGCTCGGCCGACACGGCGACCGCGCCGCGCATGCGACAGAACGAACAGTTGCATCGGCGTGCGGTCTTCAGGCCGTCGGTGAGTTTGACGTGAAAGCGCACGGTTTTGCAGTGGCATGCCGCTTTCATCACACAGCTCCCCGGTCCGGTGCTCCAACGGACTGAAAATAGATCAGCAGCCCCGCCTCCAGCAAATCCTCCGGCGACATCGGCAGCCGGCGACGGGACCCGCTCGGCCCCTCGATGAACAGCGAGGCCACGCCATGCGCCATCGACCAGATATGCAGCGCCACCATCAACGCCGGCGGGCGGCCCCGGGCAGGCATGGCGCGCGTAGCCGCATCGGCCGCCAGGCGCATGACGCCGAAAGCGCGTTCGGAGGAGGCCAGGAGTGCCGCATCCTCCTCCAGCGCGAAGCCCGGCTCGAACATCGCCGCATAAAACGCGGGTTCGCGCCGGGCGAAGGCGAGATAGGCGCGGGCGACTGCCTCGATCGCTGCCACAGCATGGGGTTTGCCGTCGTCCCAGGCGGCGAACAGCTCTTCGGCGAATTTGTCGAAGCCCTGGCGCGCGATGTCCGCCACCAGCGCGTTGCGGTCCTTGAAATGACGATAGGGCGCGGCCCCGCTGACCCCAACGGCGCGCGCCACTTCGGCAAGCGTGAAGCCGTTGGCGCCGGCGGTGGCGATCAGGTCGAGGGCTGCCGCCACCATCGCCTCGCGCAGATTGCCATGGTGGTAGCCGCGTGCGGGTTTGGGGCCGAAGCTCATGTGAGAGCGTCTTAGATCACATCCGCCGCGCGTGACAGGACCGGGCTGAGCCTCCGATCAGTCAGGCGGCAGCCAATCATCGGCAAGCAGGCCGGACAAATTCCACGGGCACATCTCGGGAAACGAGTCGAGACCCGTCTCCCCGATCGCCAACGTCACCGCATCTCCCCACACGCCCTCGATCCAGTCGGCGTCGTCGAGAAGCGGGCCAAGGCTCGGCGTCTCTTTGAGCTTACGGAGCACCTGCTTGCGTTGCTCTCGCAACGTGCGTTGCCAGCTACTGCTCCGATGCGTCGGCTGGAACTGCCACTTCAAGCAATGGGCGAGCAGGACCGTCATGCGGCTGGCCAGTTCGCGCCGCTCGCTCCTGCCCACGTCTTCGACCTCGTCGGCAATGTGCTCGATGTCGAGCAGGTCGAACCGGCCGGCGCGAATGAGGCGGGCCTGTTCTGTGGCCCAGGCTGCTACGTCCTGGTCGTAGCCGATCGGCATGGGCGTTGATCCGGCCGAAGCACCAAACCTACGCCTGCGCCGTATGCGCGACACCCTTCTCGGCCAGCAACTGCTCCAGCTCGCCCGCCTGGAACATCTCGGTCACGATGTCGCAGCCGCCGACGAACTCGCCTTTGACGTAGAGCTGAGGCACGGTCGGCCATTGCGAAAACTGCTTGATCCCCTCACGCAGCTCCGGATCTTCCAGCACGTTGGCCGTCGCGAATTTCACCCCGAGATGCGAGAGTATCTGCACCACGCGCGCGGAAAAGCCGCATTGCGGGAACATCGCCGTGCCCTTCATGTAGAGCATGACGGGATTCTCCGCGATCTCACGTTCGATGCGGGCGTTGACTGTGTCGCTCATCATGCGGTCTCCTTGGTCGGCACGGATGTCTGCAGGGCCAGCGCGTGCAGCACGCCGCCCATGCGGCCGCCGAGTGCTGCGAACACCATCTGGTGCTGCTGGATTCGGCTGCGGCCGCGAAACGATTCACTGACGATGCGGGCCGCGTAATGGTCGCCGTCGCCGGCCAGGTCTTCGACGCTGACCTCGGAATCGGGCAGGGCGGCGCGGATCAGAGCCTCGATTTCGGTGGCCGACATCGCCATTGTAGCACCCTTACGAACTCATCCAGGCCGGAAAGAACCGGCTGTGGGCCTCGCGCAACGCCTCGCCCGATATGGTGGCCCCGCCGGGGAGTGTCAAATCCCTGGGCGTCACCCGCCCGATGACGCGCGCCGGCACCCCGGCCGCCTGGGCCGCGCGCAGCAGGGCAGGGG
>CAXUNK010000225.1:0-5365 GCA_964252425.1 uncultured Acetobacteraceae bacterium | reverse complement strand
CTCCTGGGCGAGCACAGGCTGCGCGGCGAGGTGGTGGAGGACTGGGCGGGGGTCGCCCGGGTGCGGCGCGACACGATCGCGCTCGTCACCCTGGCCCTCGAACGCGGGTTCATCGCCGAGGATTTCGCGATCGTCGGCGAACAGGATCTGCTTGGCGAGCGGATCAGCCGTCCGCCGCGCAAGAAGAAGCGGGCCGACCAGTTCATCGCCGAGGCCACCGAGATCGCCGACGGCGATCTGGTCGTGCACCAGGATTACGGCATCGGCCGCTATGACGGGCTGGAGACGCTGAGCGTCGGCCAGGCGCCGCATGATTGTCTGCGGCTGATCTATGACGGTAACGAAAAGCTGTTCCTGCCGGTCGAGAACATCGAGCTGCTGTCGCGCTTCGGCTCGGAGACGCAGGGCGTGGCGCTCGACAAGCTGGGCGGCGCCGGCTGGCAATCCCGCAAGGCGCGGATGAAGCAGCGCATACGCGACATGGCCGGCACGCTGATCAAGATCGCCGCCGAACGCAGCGTGCGCGACGCGATGACGGTGTCGCCGCCGGAGGGCACGTGGGACGAGTTCTGCGCCCGCTTCCCATTTGCCGAGACCGACGACCAGATGCGCGCGATCTCCGACGTGCTGGAGGATCTGTCGGCTGGCCGACCGATGGACCGGCTGATCTGCGGCGATGTGGGCTTCGGCAAGACCGAGGTGGCGCTGCGGGCCGCCTTCGCCGTCGCGATGTCGGGCGCGCAGGTGGCCGTTGTGGTGCCGACGACCCTGTTGGCGCGTCAGCATTTCCGCAGCTTCACGGCGCGCTTCGAAGGCCTGCCCGTGCGTGTGGGCCAGCTCTCGCGCATGGTGACGGCCAAGGACGCCGCCGAGGTGAAACGCGGCCTGGCCAATGGCGACGTCAACATCGTGATCGGCACGCACGCGCTGCTGGCGAAAGGAATAGAATTTTCTGAGCTGGGCCTGCTGATCGTCGATGAGGAGCAGCATTTCGGCGTGACCCACAAGGAGAAGCTGAAGGCGTTGCGTGCCGACGTGCACGTGCTGACGCTGACGGCGACGCCCATTCCGCGCACCCTGCAACTGGCGCTGACCGGGGTGCGCGAGATGAGCCTGATCGCGACGCCGCCGGTCGATCGCATGGCGGTGCGCACCTTCATCATGCCGTTCGACCACGTGGTCGTACGCGAGGCGATCCAGCGCGAACGGTTCCGCGGCGGCCAGATCTTCTGCGTGGTGCCGCGGCTGGAGGACATGCCGAAGATGCAGACGCGGCTGCGCGACATCGTGCCGGAGGCGCGAATCGTGGAAGCGCATGGCAGGCTGGCGCCGACCGAGCTCGAGCGCGTGATGACCGAGTTCGGTGACGGCAAATACGATATCCTGCTCAGCACCAACATCGTCGAATCCGGGCTGGACATGCCGGCGGTCAACACGCTGCTGATCCATCGCGCCGACATGTTCGGCCTGGGCCAGCTCTATCAGCTGCGCGGACGGGTGGGGCGTGGCAAGCAGCGGGGCTATGCGTACCTCACCTGGCCGCCCGGGCAGAAATTGTCGGGTGCGGCGGAGAAGCGGCTGCACGTGATGCAGACGCTCGACCAGCTGGGCGCAGGGTTCACGCTGGCCAGCCACGATCTCGACATACGCGGCGCCGGCAACCTGCTGGGCGATGAGCAGTCCGGCCACATACGCGAGGTCGGCATCGAACTCTATCAGCAGACGCTGGAAGACGCGGTGGCCGAGATGCGTGCGGCAAAGGGCCGCGTGCGCAGCGAGGACCGCGACTGGACGCCCAACATCAATCTCGGGCTGCCGGTGCTGATCCCGGACGCCTATGTGCGCGACCTGCCGGTGCGGCTGGGCCTGTACCGGCGTGTGGGCGCGCTGGCGTCGGACGCGGAAAGCGAGGCGCTGGCGGCCGAGTTCGTCGATCGCTTCGGGCCGATGCCGGAGGAGGTGGAGAACCTGTTGCAGGTGGTCCGCTTGAAACGCGCCTGCCGTGAGGCCGGCGTGGAGAAGCTCGAAGCGGGTCCGAAAGGCATGGTGCTGCAGTTCCGCGGCAACGCCTTCCGCAACCCGGCCGGCCTGGTGCAATGGCTGGGCACCAAGCGTGGCACGGTGAAGCTGCGGCCTGACCACAAGCTGGCCGTGGTGCGTGACATGACCGTGGCCGAGCGCGTGCGCACGGCCGATGAGGTGCTGGGCAACCTGGTTCGGGTGGCGGGTCAGGCGAAGGCTGCGTAGAAGCGCTTCTTTTCTGGAGGCGTATTCAACCGTTTGGCTTGGCGGGCCCATCAACACAACTCTCGATCCAGAATCTGTCCGGTACGATAACATAACGATCAGTCATCCGAGTGTAACTTGCGTTATCGCATGTTGTTGACGAAGACGAAGTTGCGTGCCTAATCCGGTCACGTGACCTTCGCATCCGCTCCGTTTTGGATGCGTTTCGCAGCTGTCGCAACCCACGTAGTCGCGTCGCGTGGATGGCGGCGCCGCATACCGACATTTCGCCCAAGGAGTCATCGCAATGAAATGCATGACAATCGTCACCATGCTTGTCTGGACCCCGGCCTGCGCGCAAATCGCGATCGGGCCGGGCACTACCTTGCAGACGCCCGCCTATGCCGCGAGCCAGTCGGCAATCTGCGCCGGCGCCGCGCCGTTCCCGGCCATGTCGCCGCTGACATTACGATTTCCGGAGCACATATTGGCGGCCTCAGGCACGCCGAAGATCGAGCAGTATCGCGGCGGCAAGCTGATTGCGACCTACTCCGCGCTCGTCAACCAGCCGGGCTGCTCCTATCAGGGCAACGGGCTGGACGCGACCGATCCCGGCCCGGCCGCCGCCAGCGGATGCGGTGCGTTCACGCGCGAGCACAGCAACCGCATGTACGAACCGGGCGACACGTTCAAGCTGTATCCTGCTGTCTATACCGACCAGCCCTATATCGGCCCGCAATACGGCGACCCGGTCACGCCCGATAACGTGACTCTTGAAGGTGTGATCGAGAACAATGTGGAGCCGGTGATCCTGCTCAACGGACCCTCAAGCGACAACACGCTCGATCAGGCGCCGGTGTATTGGACGACCAGCACCAATTTCACCATCGCGCACATCGCCATCGCGGCCGTGCAGGGTGCCGAGGCCACAGCCGGGCTCTACATCAACGGCGCGGCCGGCGGCAAGCTGCTGGACGTGCGGATCACCGGTTTCGAAGTCGCCGGCGGGCCAGGCCAACCGCAGGTCGGCGCCGACGGCATCCTGTCGACAACGAACAGCACCGGCACCTTCACGCTCGACCAAGTGGAGCTGGATCATAACGGCGGCACCGGTACCAGCGGCAACAATCACAACGCGTATTTCACCGGCAGCACCGACCCGAAATACACCGTCATCATGCTGCGCTCCTGGTCGCACGACGCCTATTACGGCCACCTGTTCAAATCCCGCGCGCCCATCAACAAGTTCGAGGCCGACTATTTCCAGGGCGGCACACCGCAGGGCGGCGACTATCAGCAGGCCGAAGCCTACGACGTGGACATCCCGAACGGCGGCAACCTGGCCATGGCCAACGTGATCATCAGCAAATCCACGTCGGGCGCCAATTCCAACCCGATCGAACTCACCTTCGGCGAGGAAGGCAACCCTGACGGGCGGAAGAACTACATCGACCTCCGCAACACCACGTTCGTCGCCGACGCGCTGACCATCGACGGCGCGATTTCGCCCGTCGCATTGCGCATCCCGGACGGCACGCCCGCCCGCCTGCTCGACAACGTGTTTGCCGGCTTCTGCCCGGCCGGGACGTCGTTCGGTTATGTGAACGTACTGGCATTGCCATCGGATCTCAGTCCGACGGGCGGTCTGATCGTCCCTGTCCTGAGCGATGATCAGGCGGTCGCGGCGGTCTACCCGAACTACAAGCCCATCATAGGCCACCCGACATACGTGCCGGCATTGCACAGCACACGCAGGACAACGGCTTCGGTCGGCGCCGAGGACTGATCTGCGGACACGGCGCTCATGACGTGCAGCCTGTCGGCGCTACCAGCCCATGCTGCCCGGCACGCCCTTGAACGGCCCGGCGAGGTTGGCCGTGATCCAGCCGCCGTAAAAACCACCCGGTTGCGGCGTCACCGTCTCGCCATCCACCGTGCAACGATCGAACGGAGCGGCATAGAACGCAACATGGTCACGCAACGCGGCGAAGGGCGGCGTCGGATCAGCATAACTCCAGCCGGCCCTGGCCAGCGCGGCGCCGCCGATGACCACGTCCCAGTATTCCGCCACGCCCTTCCATTCGCAGAACGACGTCCCGGCCGCGCGGCGAAGCACACCGGCGCGTATGTCGCCCGGCGGGATGTAGTAGCTGGGCGGATGGCTGGTCTCCAGCGTGCGTATGCTGGCGCGCGTGTCGGCGACGACCAGGCCGGCATGCTCGATCACCACATGCGCGCGGCTCGCCACGGCGATTGCGGGCCGCGGATACGCCCACACGCTTTCCTGGCCGGGGCCGCACGAGTCGGGTTTCGGTCTCATGCGCAGCGTGGTGCACCGGTTCGCCCGCCCGCGCAACGCCGGCCGCCTCGCATTCGGACTTGTTTTGTTCTTTTGTCCGTCATAGACTTCCGCGACGTCGGCAAGCATGGAGGATACGACGATGATCGGGTACGTGACGCTGGGCACCAACGACCTCGCGCGTGCGGCCGCGTTCTATGACGCGCTGGCGGCCGAGATGGGGGTGGGGCGCATGATGCAGGGCGACAAATTCATCGCCTGGGGCAAGATGGGCGGCGCGCCCGGCATCGGTGTGACCCTGCCGTTCGACGGCCAGCCTGCAACCGTGGGCAACGGCGTGATGGTGGCGCTGGATGCAAGCGACAGGGCGCAGGTGGATCGCATCCACAGATTGGTGTTGAGCCTGGGCGGCACGGATGAGGGCGCGCCGGGCGATCGCGGTGGCGGCTTCTACGCCGCTTACTTCCGCGACCCCGATGGCAACAAGCTGAACGCATTCGTCATGGGTTGAATCCGGCTCACTCGGCGGCGCGCAGTATCTTCAGAATCTGCGCGCCGTAACGATCCAGCTTCGACGCGCCGACTCCCTTGATGTCGCCGAGCATCTCGAGCGTTGCCGGACGTGACGTCGCGATGTCGCGCAACACCGTATCGTGGAAAATCACATACGGAGGCACCGCCTGTCCGCGCGCCACCTCCGCCCGCCAGGCGCGCAGCGCCTCGAAAATGCCGGACGCGGCAGTGTCGAGCGCGGCCCCGACCGGCGCGGGCCGCGCCGCGGTGCGGCTGCGGGGTGCAGCCCGCGCGTCCTGCCGCCGCATGGCCGGCGTCTCGCCGCGC
>CAXUNK010000224.1:0-5394 GCA_964252425.1 uncultured Acetobacteraceae bacterium | reverse complement strand
CGCCAACGCCACGCCCAGCACCATGCCCGCGCGCAAGCGGCCGGGCCTCACCGGTGATCGGGTTGGCCGATGCATGACGTGTTCTCCCCACCTGAACCAAGGCACAGCGCGTTTCCCTCGCAAAACATACTTTGTTAGTAGGATAGGTCAAGCGGACGGTGCGGCAGTCGGGGCAGCACGTGGCGGGCGAACAGGTCGCATTCGGCCGCGTGCGGGTAGCCGGACAGGATGAACGCGTCGATCCCCGCCTGCCTGTACTCCTCCAGCTTGGCCAGCACCTGGTCCGGGTCGCCGACGATGGCCGCACCGCAGCCCGAGCGCGCACGGCCGATGCCGGTCCATAGATTGGCTTCGGCATAGCCCTCGTCATCCGCGGTCTCGCGCAGTTCGGCCTGGCGCCCGACACCGAGCGAGGCCGCGTCGAGCGAGCGCGCCCTGATCCGCGCGCCTTCCGCGTCGTCCAGGCGGGAGAGCAGCCGCCGTGCGGCCAGCCGCGCCTCGGCCTCGCTTTCGCGGACGATCACGTGCACGCGGTAGCCGAAGCGCAGGCGCCGGCTATGCGCGGCGGCGCGTGCCGACAGGTCGGCCACCACCTCGCGCACCACCGGCAGCCTGTCCGGCCACATCAGATAGACGTCCGCCTGGCGCGCCGCGGCCTCGCGCGCCGCCTCCGACAGGCCGCCGAAATAGAACAGAGGGGCGCGCCCGGCGACCATGCGCGCGCGCGGCGGCGCGATCTTCAGTTTGTAGAACTCGCCGTCGAAATCGACGTCGCGGCCGTCCAGCAGGTCGCGCAGGATGGTCATCGCCTCGAGCGTCCGGCGGTAGCGCGGCGCGCTGTCCAGCACCTCGCCCGGTATGTCGCTGGAGATGACGTTCACGCGCAGCCGGCCGCCCAGCATCTGGTCGATGGTGGCGAGCTGTCGCGCCTGTTGCGGCAGCCACATCTCACCCACGCGCAAGGCGGCGAGCAGATGGATGCGCCGGGTCAGCGGCGCCATGGACGCGGCGAACGCCATCGTGTCCAGCCCGAGCGTGTAGCCGGAGGGCAGCAGGATATTGTCCATGCCGGCCGATTCGGCGGCCAGCACGATGTCGCGGCAGTGCTCGAAGCTGGAGCGCAGATGCGGGTCCGGCACGCCGAGGAACTCGTAGTCGTCGTCGCAGAGGGCCGAGAACCAGGCGATCTCGCACGCCCCGGTCATGGCAGCGGCGCCCCTCGGGCGGCGGCATAGACGGCGTACCACTCCGCACGAGTCATCTCCACCTCGAAGGCCTGGGCCGAGTGGCCGATGCGCTCCGCCGTCTGCGAGCCGACGATGGGAATGGGCGCGGCGGGATGCGCCATCACCCAGGCATAGGCGGCGGCCGTGCGGGAGACGCCGCTGTTCTGAGCGATCGCGTCCAGGGCGGAGGCCACGGCCTTCAGGCGCGGGTCGGCCGAATCGCCCGCGAGCCGCCCGCCGGCCAGCGGCGACCAGGCGAGCACCCCCAGCCGCTCGCGCATCGCGAGGTCCAGCGTGCCGTCCTCGATGGTGCCGATCGCGGCCGCCGAGAGTTCGGGTTGGATGGAGGCGAGCGGGAACGGCATGGCGCGCAACAGCGCCTCGGTCTGCGCCGGCGTGTAGTTGGAGACGCCGGCGGCCACGATCTTGCCCGCCTGACGAAGGCGGTCGAACGCACTCGCCACCTCGTCCGGATGGGCCAGTATGTCGGGGCGGTGGATCTGGTACAGCTCGATACTGTCGGTGCCGAGACGCTTCAGCGAGGCTTCGCAGGCGGCGATGAGGTACGATGCGCTCGAATCGTACGGCACACCCATTGAGATGCCGCCCTTGGTGGCCAGCACGATCCGCGCGCGCATGCCGGGTGCCGATCGCAGCACACGCCCAAGCAGCGCCTCGGCGGCTCCGAACGGCTCGCCGTTGTCCGGCCCATAAATGTCGGCCGTGTCGAACAGGGTGATGCCCGACTCGAGTGCCGCCTGCGCCAGCGACGCCGCATGCGCCATGTCGGCGCCCTTGAAGCGCCACATGCCCCAGGCCAGGGCCGAGACCTCGAGCCCGGACTGGCCGAGCGAGCGCTTGCGGGCAGGACGTGGAAGGGTCATGGCGCGCCTTGCTACCGTGTCGGGGCGCATCTGCTAACGTGGCGCCACCTCGCCGCGCAAGGCTCGGCAAAACAGACGGGGATCAAGCAACAGATGCGTTTCGGACTGATCGGCACCGGGCTGATGGCACAGGAGCATATCCGCAACCTGCGCCTGGTGGGCGGATGCGAGGTGGCGGCGCTGGTCGATCCACGGCAGGACTCGCTCGAGTGGGCACGCGCGACGTTGGGCGACCAGGCCGCGTCCGCCACGATGTTTTCCGACGTGCCGTCGATGCTGTCGCAGTACCGGCCGGATGCGGTGATCGTCGCTTCGCCGAATTACACGCACCACGCGGTGCTGGCGCCGCTGTTCGGCACGGGAATCCACATCCTGTGCGAAAAGCCGCTTGCCACCACCATCGCCGACGCACGCGATCTGGCCGCGCGTGCGGCCACGCATGACGGCGTGTTCTGGGTCGGCATGGAATATCGCTACATGCCGCCGGTCAGCCGCTTCATCGGGCAGGTGCATGCCGGGCGCGCCGGGCGCCTCGTTCGGCTGTCGATCGCGGAACACCGCTTCCCTTTCCTGCCGAAAGTTGCCGACTGGAACCGCTTCAACCGGAACACCGGCGGCACCATGGTGGAGAAATGCTGCCACTTCTTCGACCTGATGCGTCTGATCATCGGCCACGAACCGGTGCGGGTGTTCTGCTCGGGTGCCGCGGACGTGAACCATCGCGATGAACGCTACGGCGGCGAGGTGCCCGACATCATCGACAACAGCTACACGGTCGTCGAATTCGCCAACGGCGCGCGCGCCATGCTCGATCTGTGCATGTTCGCCGAAGGGTCGGAGGAGCAGGAGGTTCTGACCGCCTTCGGCGACACCGCCAAATTGGAGGTGGGCATACCGAGCGGTGTCATCACGCACAGCCCGCGCACAGCGTTCAGGAACCCGGGGCAGGTCTCCCGCGAGGCGGTCGAGGTGGATGCGGCGGTGCTTGCGGCGGGCCATCATCATGGCGCCACGTACTATCAGTTGCGGGCGTTCCTGGAGGCGGCCGCCGGCAGGGGCAAGGTCGCGGTGACCGCGCAGGATGGGGTGGCCGCAGCAGCGATGGGATTGGCCGCGGAGCGGAGCGCTGCCGAACACAGATGCGTCGCGATCGGGGAGATCGGCTGACGACGCGCCCGTGCAGGCGAGCCGATCAGCCCGCGCGCCGCGCCGCGTTCACCTGCGTGTCGAGCGCGCTCAGGAAGTTCGATCGGTCGGCGCGGCTCAGCGGAGAGGGGCCGCCCGTCGCCATGCCCAGCTCGCGCATGTGGCTGGAAACCGCGCGGCTGGCCAAAGCGTGGCCGATATTGTCGGCGGTCCACACCCGCCCGGTCGAAGACAGCGCCCGGGCGCCGGCGGCCAGACAGCGCTGCGCCAGCGGGATGTCGGAGGTGACGCAGACGTCGCGCGCGGAAATGCGCTCGGCAATCCAATCGTCGGCCACGTCCGGGCCCTCCGGCACCGTCACCATGCGCACGAACGGCAGGCCGGGCGGGCGGATCGGGCGCGAGCCGTTGGAGACGACGAGGACTGCCACGCCCAGCCGGCCGGCGACGCGATAGACCTCGTCGCGCACCGGGCACGCATCGGCATCGACGTAGATCTCGGTCAATTGGTCCGCGTGGCCGGCGCCTGCGAGGCGAAGCGCGACAAAGGCAGCGCGTCCTCCGGCCGCTTGGACTGAAAGAACGTGTAGCTGAGCGTGATCTCGTGCACGTCCGCAGTATTGGGGTCCGCCGCAAGCTTCGGATCGACGAAGAAGGTCACCGGCATGTGCGCGGTCTCGCCTGCGCGCAGCCGCTCCTCGCTGAAGCAGAAACACTGGATCTTCTTGAAATACGCGCCGACTTTCTCCGGCGTGACGTTGAACGCGGCGTGGCCGACGATGTCGTGGTCGGAATTGTTGGTGGCATCGAAGAACGCCATCGCGTCCTGGCCCAGATGCACGGTCACGCTGCGCTGCGACGGCTCGAACCGCCAGGGCAGGTTGGGCGCCACGGTCGTGTCGAAATACACCGTCACCTCGCGGCCGGTCGGCGCGGAGGCGTTGGCCTCAACGCGCTGCGTGGTGCCGCCGGCGCCGGTCACCTGGCAGAACAGGCGGTAGAGGGTGACCGAATAGGAGGTGACCGCCGTCATGACGGCCAGCACGGCCATGAAGCCGATCACCGTTGCACGCTTGCTGCGAAAGATGGACATGCCACGAATAAGGGAGGCTAGACGGCCGCGACAAGCGGCCCCGGCGGCGAAGGGGAGAACGAGTGGCAGGCGCGCTGGACGGCATACGGATCATCGAGTTCGCCGGCATCGGGCCTGGTCCGTTCTGCGGCATGATGCTGGCCGACCACGGCGCGGAGGTGATACGCATCGACCGCCCCGGTGCCAGGCTGGACCCGCATGACGCGCTGTCGCGCTCGCGCAGCCTGGTCGTGCTCGACCTCAAGCAGGCGGCTGGTGTGGAGGCGGCGCGCGCGCTGTGCCGCGGGGCGGACGGGCTGATCGAGGGGTTCAGGCCGGGGGTGATGGAGCGGCTGGGCCTGGGCCCGGACGTGCTGCTGGCCGATAACGAGAAGCTGGTCTATGGCCGGATGACCGGTTGGGGACAGACCGGCCCTTGGGCGGCTATGGCTGGGCACGACATCGACTACATCGCCATCTCCGGGGTGCTGCACACGGTTGGGGTCGCGGGCGGCAAGCCGGTGCCGCCGGTCAATTACCTGGGCGATTTCGCCGGCGGCGGCATGATGCTGGCCTTCGGCATGGTGAGCGCCCTGTTGTCGGTGCGCATGGGCGGCGCGGGCCAGGTGATCGACGCGGCCATGACGGACGGCTCGGCGCTGATCGCGGCGATGGTGTGGGCGCAGCGTGCCGGCGGCCACTGGCGCGACGAGGCCGGGGTCAACCTGCTCGATGGCGGGGCGCATTTCTACGACACGTACGCCTGTGCGGATGGGCGTTTCGTTGCCGTGGGCGCGATCGAGCCGCAATTCTACGCGCTGCTGCGCCAGAAACTCGGCCTGGCTCGCGACAAGGCGTTCGACGCGCAGTTCGACCCTGGCGCCTGGCCGATGTTGAAACAGCGCCTGGCCGAGATCTTCAAGACGCGCCCGCGCGACGAGTGGGCCGCGCTGTTCGAGGGCACCGATTCCTGCGTCGCCCCCGTGCTCTCACTGGAAGAAGCCCCGCACCACCCACACAACAGGGCGCGCGGCACGTTTGTGGACGTGGGCGGCGCCGTGCAGCCC
>CAXUNK010000223.1:0-5458 GCA_964252425.1 uncultured Acetobacteraceae bacterium | reverse complement strand
CTCCCAGCATGGTGCCGTGCCTGACCCCGGACGGGGCGCTCGACCCGCGCCCCCTGGTGGGGCGGCTGTGCCTGGTGTTCGACGGCGTGGCCTGGCGGCCTTTGCCGGGCGGGCTGGCGCGCGTGCTGGCGCCGGGCGATCCGATGGGCCGGGTGCCGCCCCATGAGGCGCTGACCAAGGATGTGTGGGTGCTGCAGGAGGACGGGCTGGACATTCGCGGCCCGGTCCATGTCCCGGTGCCCAGGCTCGCCCTCCGTCGCGCCGCCGGGGACCTGCCCCGCCGGGTGGCCGACAATTTCTACTGGCTGGGCCGCTATTTGGAGCGGCTTGAGACGGCGGCGCGGCTGATCCGCATCGTGCTCGAGCGCCTGTCCAGGGGCACGCCGCTGCCGCGCGACCTGCCCGATCTGGCCGTGCTGACCGCCTGCCTGGTCGATGCCGGACTGGTCGCCGAAGAGCAGGCGGGCGTGGGCGGCCTGCACCTGGCCGATCTGCTGGTGCGCGCGCTCTCGGGCGATGCGGGCGTCATCGCCGGGCTCATGGGGCGGCTGCGCGTACTGGCCGATCTGCTGCGCGACAGGCTGAGCGCGGAGATGCATGCGGCGATGGCTGGGGAGCTGCGCCGGCTGAAAGGCGCGCGCCTGCTGCTTCGGCCCGGGCAGCGTGCGGTGGGGATCGGGCTGGCGCAGGATCTGACCGGCGAGCTGCTGAAGTTCTGCGCGACGGTCGCGGGCTACACGGCGGAGAACATGGGGCGGGGCGGCGGCCGGCTGTTCCTGGATTTGGGGCGCCGGATCGAGCGCGCGCACACCGTGGCGGGCCAGTTGGCGCATACGCTCGATCAACGCCCGGAGCGTATCGAATCCGGGCTGATGCTGGCGCTGGAGATCTGCGACAGCACGCTGACCTATCGCGGCCGCTACATGACGGTGGTGCAGCCGGCGCCGGTCCTGGACCTGCTGCTGGCCGATGAGGGCAATCCGCGCAGCCTGGCCTGCCAGCTCGACGCCGCGCGGGCGACGCTGGCCGCACTCGAGGCCGATGAGGCAGGCGAGGCGGACGGCATCGCGGACCGGGTGGACGCCGTGCGGGCGCTGGTCGGGCAGATGATGGCCGAGCTTGCGGACGCCGCCGATCCGGCCAGGCTGGCCGCCTCGCTGGCACCCCGCCTGCGCGGGCTTGGCGGGCAGTTGGCGTCGGTGTCGGACGCGGTGATGCGCCGCTATTTCGCGCTGCTGCCGGTGACCTTCACCGACGGGCGCGACCCGTGAGGTATTCCGTACGGCACACGACACGCTACGACTACGCAACGCCGGTCGATCTGGGCGCGCATATGCTGCATCTGCAGCCACGCGCCCTGGCGTGGCAGGATGTGCTGCACAGCGAGCTGATCTGCGACCCGCCGCCGGCCCTGCGCCGGGCGGGACGCGATTGTTTCGGCAACGCGGTGAACTGGCTGTTCCTCGACACGCGGCATAGGAGCCTGTCCGTGACGCTGGAGGCGCAGGTGGATGTGCGGCCGTGGCCCGTGCCGGCGCCGGAGGCGACGCACGCCTGGGAAGAGGTGCGCGCGGCGGCACAGGCCGGCGGCCCCGCGCATGAGGCGGCCGAGTTCCTGTTCGACTCGCCCATGGCGCCGGCGATTGCCGATGCGCGCGAGTACGCCGCCGCCTCGTTCCCGCCCGGCCGCCCGGTGCTGGGCGCGCTGCTCGACCTCAACGCGCGCATCGGCCGCGACATCGCCTTTCGCGCGGGCGTGACCAAAGTGGGCACCACCGTCGCCCAGGTGCTGGCCGGACGCGCCGGCGTCTGCCAGGACTTCTCGCATCTGATGATCGCGGGCCTGCGCGGCCTCGGTTTGCCTGCCCGCTATGTCAGTGGTTACATCCGTACGAAGCCTCCGCCCGGACAGCCCCGCCTGCGCGGGTGCGATCAGTCGCACGCCTGGGTGGGATGCTGGATCGGGGCGGCGGATGGATGGGTGGACATCGATCCGACAAACGGAGTGCTGATCAAGGATGAGCACGTGGTGCTGGGGTGGGGCAGGGACTTTTCGGACGTGAGCCCGCTCTGCGGCATCATCCTGGGCGGGCGCCAGCACGTGTTGAACGTGAGCGTCGATCTTGAACCCGTCGAGGCAGGGCGGTGAGCGGCGATTCGTACGGTCTGCTCGATGGCTACGACAAGGGAAAATTCTTCTGCGAGCTGATGGATTGCGCGGCGCATGACCCGGCCGTGCGGCTCATCGCGAGCCGGCTGGCGGCGATGGACCCGGCCGAGCTGCAGCGGCGTGCGCATATCGCCGAAGTCGAGCTGTACAACCAGGGCATCACCTTCACCGTCTATTCCGACAAGGACGCGATCGACCGCATCCTGCCGTTCGACCTGATCCCGCGCGTTCTGACCGCGCGGGAGTGGGACACGCTGGAGCGCGGCGTCCAGCAGCGCGTCGCCGCACTGAACGCGTTCATCTGGGACGTGTACCACGACCAGGCGATCCTGCGCGACGGCGTGGTGCCGCGCGCGCTCGTTCTGGGCAACAGCAATTTCAGGCCCGAGATGGTCGGGCTGGACGTCCCGCACGGGACGTACGTGCATGTGTGCGGCGTGGACATCATCCGCGACCAGCAGGGCGATTTCCTGGTGCTGGAAGACAATGCGCGTACGCCCTCGGGCGTCAGCTACGTCATCGAGAACCGCAACATGATGCGGCGCATCTTCCCGGACCTGATGGACGGGATCGCGGTCAGGCCGGTCGGGTCATACGGGATGATGCTGCAGGCCGCCCTGGCCGAGATCGCACCCACCGATGTCGAAGACCCGCAGGTCGTGCTCCTGTCGCCAGGCATCTACAACTCCGCCTATTTCGAGCACATCTTCCTTGCGCGCGAGATGGGCGTGCCGCTCGTCGAGGGCCGCGATCTGATGGTGCAGGACGGATGCGTGTGGATGCGCACGACCGCGGGCCTGGCACCGGTGCACAGTATATATAGACGGCTGAACGATGATTTCCTCGATCCGGACGTGTTCCGTGCCGACAGCCAGTTG
Organism: uncultured Acetobacteraceae bacterium; assembly: GCA_964252425.1. Classification (GTDB taxonomy): domain Bacteria; phylum Pseudomonadota; class Alphaproteobacteria; order Acetobacterales; family Acetobacteraceae; genus BOG-908. The sequence continues at coordinate 2,410 of CAXUNK010000223.1, read as the reverse complement.
GGTGTCCGCGGCCTGGTCGATTCATGGCGGCGCGGACGGGTGGCGATCGCCAACGCGGTGGGCACGGGTGTGGCCGATGACAAGGCGATCTACGCCTACATGCCGCGCATCATCCGCTACTACCTGGGCGAGGACGCGATACTGGCCAATGTCGAGACGCATATCTGCGGCGAGGATGAGGGGCTGGCCTATACGCTGGCCAATCTGGAGCGGCTCGTGGTCAAGCCGGTGGGCGAGTCCGGCGGCTACGGCCTGATCATCGGCCCGCACGCCACGCGCGACGAAATCGACTCGTTCCGCGCCCAGCTCGTGGCCGATCCGGCGAACTACATCAGCCAGCCGATGATCGGGCTTTCGGTCTCGCCGACATTGGCCGGCGACAGGCTGCGGCCGAGGCATGTCGATCTGCGCCCCTTCGCGATCACCGGCCGCAAGACGTGGGTTCTGCCGGGCGGGCTGACGCGGGTGGCATTGCGCGAAGGATCGCTGGTGGTCAACTCCTCGCAGGGGGGCGGATCGAAGGACACCTGGGTGCTGGAATGAGGCGCGCACGATGACCGTCTGCGAGGATCCGGACGCGGTCACGCGACGCTTGCCGCTGCTGCTGTCGCGTTATGCGGAGGCGCTGTTCTGGATGGCGCGCTACATGGAGCGGGTGGAGAACCTGGCGCGCGTGCTGGACGTGACCGACACCTTCGTTCGGCACGGCGTGGACCAGTCCGGCTGGCGCAGCGTGATCCAGATCAACGCCGATGAGGAGAGGTTCACGCGGCTCTATCATGGCCATGCCACGGCGGAGAACGTGGCGCGCTTCTACCTGGCCGATCGCGACAATCCCAACTCCATCCTGTCGGCGCTGTTCGCTGCGCGTGAGAACGCGCGCAGCCTGCGGCCGCTGATCCCGATCGAGGTCTGGGGACACATCAACGTCTTCTACAATCACGTCCGGCAACTGTCCGAGGCGGATTCGGCGCCGTCGCGCGTGTCCGGCCTGTGTGCCTACCTCAAGGAGCAGTGCCAGACGCATGCGGGGATCATCGACGGCACGCTGTACCGCGACCAGAGCTGGGCGTTCTATTGCATCGGAAAGTACATCGAGCGCGGCGACCAGACCTCGCGCCTGGTGGACATCAAATATCACACGCTGCTGCCCTCGCCGAGCGATGTCGGCAGCGCGCTGGATGTGAGCCAGTGGCACGCGCTGCTGCGTGCGGCCTCCGGCTACCAGGCCTATCGGCGAATCAACCCCAGCTACATGACCCCCGCCTCGGTGGCCGGTTTCCTGCTGATGAACCATTCCTTCCCGCGCAGTGTCACGCTGTGCGTGCGCCAGATCGAGATCTACCTGGCGCAGCTCAGCTCCGGCTACGGGCTGCGCGGCGCCTATCGGGCGCAGGAGCAGTTGGACGAACTGCGCGCGGCACTGATGGACCAGACCATCGGCCAGATCCTGGCGCGCGGACTTCATGAATTCCTCGATTGGGTGCAGCTTCAGTTCATCGGGCTGCAGCAGGCGATGGCCGACTCGTTCTGGCGCAGGCCGGAGTTGGTGCAGACGCAAAGCCAGTCTTTGACTGGCTAGCGTTGACAGTGACAGTCGAAGCAAGCAGTCCTTTTTTGAAAAAAAGGACCAAAAAACTTCTGTCTATTACGCCTGCGGGGGTGCTCGCGTAGGCTATGCCAAGGCCGCTTTGGTAAGCGCCGTTAGTCCTCGTATCCGGCGGGGAGTTCTACGTCCTCGTAGAACTCTCCCACCGGGATCTCGATGCCGATTTCGGGCATCGGCAGGAGATCGCCGGCGAGAAGCGCCGTCACTTCCCAGAACGTGGCGCCCGGAGCGCGCACCATCATTTGCAGCGCGCGGCCCGTGGTCTCCAGGATGACATAGCGCTGTATCGTCGGTACCGCCCAGTATTCGCGCAACTTGGTGATGCGGTCGGTGAAGCCGGACCGTCCCGGGCTGAGCACCTCGAAGACGACGATGACGCCTGAGATGAGGCGTTCATTGCCGCCCGCGCGCGTGCATGTGACGAGCGCGTCGGGATAACGCACCGCGTCGCCGATCGTGGCCAGGCCGGCATCGGGACCCAACGCCTCGCACGACGTTCCGCGCAGCCTGGCGCGCAGCGCTGCCCACAGGTTCTGCGAGATACGGTTATGGTTGACGCTGCCGCCCGTCATCGCCACCGGCCTCGCGCCATCGAATTCGTAACGGCGATCGTCTGGCGGCGCCCACGCGAAAAACTCGGCGCGGGTCATCACGCGGTCGGGTGCGGCTTGGCTCATGCGCGCCAGCATAGCATCGGGCGTGTCGGCACGCATCCTTGCGGGTGCTGGCGCGTAGCTGTCGGTCATGGATGACGCAACGATCGCTCCGAGCCCCCGCCTGCGCAGTGCCGCGCGCGTGCAG
>CAXUNK010000222.1:0-5460 GCA_964252425.1 uncultured Acetobacteraceae bacterium | reverse complement strand
GGCCCAGCGGCGATACCCCGGTCATCGTGGTGTGCGCCGCCCGCCCCGGCGCCGCTGCGCCATCGCCCGCCCGTCTTCCCCGCGGCCAGGACCCAGGCCGCCAATGGCTGGAGTGCCGATCGCCATGTCTGACGTGATCGATACGCTGCGTGTGCCACACTTGCCTACCGGCAAGGCTTCGTTGCGCATCGCCATCGCTTCCGGCAAGGGCGGCGTCGGCAAGACCTGGCTGGCCATCAGCCTCTCGCAAGCGATCGCCGAAGCGGGACGGCGCGTGCTGCTGGTGGATGGCGATTTCGGACTGGCCAATTTGGATGTGCAGCTCGGGCTGACGCCGGCGCTTGATTTGGCCGCCGTGCTGGGCGGCCGCGCCACGATCGGCCAGGCGATCACCCGGTTTGCGCCCGGCGGTTTCGACATCCTGCCAGGGCGCTCCGGCTCCGGCGCGCTCTCCACCCTGCATTCCGCGCGGCTGGAAGGATTGCTCACCGAGCTTATGGATCAGCCTCAGGATTTGATGGTGCTGGACCTCGGGGCGGGGTTGGACGCCGGCAACCGTCGGCTGGCGTGCTGGGCCAACAAGCTGTTGGTGGTCGCCACCGACGAACCGACCTCGCTGACCGACGCCTACGCGGTGCTGAAGCTGCACGCCGCCGATTGCGCCAGGACGGCGCGCGCACCGAATGCGTTCGTCGTGGTCAATCAGGCGGGCAGTATCGGCGCCGGGCAGCGCACCTTTGCCACGCTGGCACGCGCTTGCAGCCAATTTCTGGGTCGCGAGCCGCATCTGGCCGGCATCATCCGGCGCGATGACCATGTCCGCGAAACCATCAGACGACAAATACCTTTGCTGGTCCGTCACCCGACCTGTGCGGCGGCCCAGGACGTGCGCGTGTTGGCCAACCGGATCCTATCGCCTGATATCTGCGCACTCTCGAAATCGATCAGGTGAACAGACGCGCGATATAGGGCGGCAGGTTGAAGCTGCCCACATGTATCTCCGGCGTCCAGTATGACGACGTGTCGAGCACGCCCTGATCGGCCGCGCGCTGCCGGATGATCTCCACCGGCAAGCGTGCAAAGGCGTCGTCTCGCGAGGCGATCCCGAGGGTCATGAACCCGCCCACATAGGTCGGCACGGCGGCCACGTAAGCAGAGACGTGGGGAAAGACGCGCCGGCGGCGTGCGCTGGTCCGGCTCAGCTCGTCGGGTTGCATGAACGGCACGCCGCATTGATTGACGAGCAGACCGGACGGCGTGAGCAGGCGCGCGCAATTTTCGTAAAACGCGTCGGTGAACAGGATCTCCCCCACGCCGATCGGATCGGTGCTGTCCACGATGATTACGTCGAACGCCGCGGCGGGTGCGGAGGCCACGTAATCGATACCGTCACCCACGATGATCTGCGCGCGGGGATCGCTCCAGGCCTGGCCGCCGATACCGGGCAGGAACTCGCGGGCGAGGCGGATCACCTCGCCATCGATCTCGACCATAACGGCCGTGGTGACGTTCCGATGGAGCAACACACGACGCAGCACGCCGCCGTCGCCCGCGCCGATGATCAGCACGCGACGTGCGTTACCATGGGCGAGGAGCGGGACGTGGCCGAGCATCTCCTGATAGACGAACTCGTCGCGCTCGGTGATCTGGATGCAGCCGTCGAGCATCATGACCCGGCCATGGTCGTAGCTTTCGAAGATGACGATGTCCTGATAGTCACTTCGCACGCGGGCGAGCTCGCGTTTGACACGGAACCGCTGTCCCCAATCGGGATACAGCGTCTCGTTCAGCCAATCGTCCGACATCGGCCATCTCCGTAGCGTCGCTAGATCATACCAGTCGGCTTAAGGAGTGACGCTCGAAGCAAGCGGTCCTTTTTTGAAAAAGGACAAAAAAACTTCTGTATTCCTCGCCTGCGGTAGTGCTCGCGCAGGTTCTGCCAGAACCGCTTTGGCAGAACTGCGCGAGCCGTGACGCAGGCGAACAGAGCAAAAGCTTTTTGCTTCTTTTTCTCGAAAAAGAAGACCTTTCTTTCTCCTGCGATGTGTCGACTTCAAGCCGATTGATATCAGACAAAGCGATCAGTCTCGATCGCACTTCCCGCCCAATGGTTCGGCAAGCAACTGATCCCATCGAACGATCATGCCCGATCAAACGATGGCCTAGGCCAGGTTCGACGCCGCGGCTGCCCAGGCAATATGCCTCCGGCGACATCCCAGAGACCGCGCAAGGGCTGTTTTGGGCTGCGGCATTGGTCGAGCAGGTTGCCGGGCTTCGCGCGTCGAAGCGCCGGCCGCCTTCGTGCAATCAGACGACGCGGCCGCGCCGCTGTTCGCCCACATCCGTGCGTTCCGGGTGAAAGGCCGCCTGCAACACAGGGATCGCGCGGCGTGGATCGCAAGCGCCGCACATGAAAATGTCGATGGCTGCGAAATCACGCTCCGGCCAGGTGTGAATCGAAATATGGCTCTCGGCCAAAACGACCACCCCCGACACGCCCCCATTCGGCGTGAAGTGATGAAAATGGCTGTGCAGGATCGTGGCGCCAGCCACGACCGCCCCTTCGCGCAACGCACGATCGATCAGCTCCGGTCGATCGAGGTTTCGCGCACCCCACAAATCGATCAGAAGGTGCGTGCCGGCAAACTTCATGCCGTCCTTCTCGACGAAGTAATCCGTTCTCTCCTCACCGGCATGTTCCGGAAAAGAGACAACATCGGACTGGCAATCGCTCGGGAAATCCGAGACCATCCCCAGCTGAGCAAGTGCGTTCATCACGTACCCCCAAACCAGCAGATGACCTGTTGGGCTTTCGCCCCCTTGGGCCGGGAGGCGTCAGATAGGGTCCACACCCCCCCCTTGCAAGCTAAATCTTGATGGCAGTCTCGGCTGCAGCCCGAAGCAGTCATAATGCCGGCGGCTGGGCGAGCTTGGCGGGAAAGGCTTGCAGGCTGACGAGCTCCCGTCCGGAGCGCGCGAGGTCTGCCTCCGACTTGATCGGGTCGGCAGTCAGAGCGGCAAACAACTCGGCACCGTCACCCGACCGGAAGCGTTGTTGCTGCGTCTCACGCAGCGTGCGGAGTCCCACCGCATCACCGACGGCGCTCTCGTCCCGCGCCAATCGCAAAATCCACGTGCGCTGCGCAGGTTCCTGCAGCCCGGCAAACTCGGGCTGTTGCATACCGGCTTTCAAAACCGCTGCGGCGGCAGGCCAATCAGTGCGGCGTTCCAGCAAACCGGCTTGTAGATCGCTGGCCTCGAAACCATGCTGACCGGCCAGGACTGACAAAGCCTCATCCACTTTGCCCGACGCGCCCAGCAGCCGTGCCCGCAACAAGTTCCGACGAAGGCTGAGATCGGATGGCAGGGCGGCTTCATCGGTGGCGGCCAACGTGTCGAGCGCGGCCTGGTTATCGCCGCGATCGGCCACCAGGCTGGCCAACCCGTATCCATACTGCGCCTTGCTGGTCAGGTCCTGTGCGCGATCGAAGAGTTTACGCAGAACCGGCTCCGCCCGGTCGGGAAGATCGAGCGCCAGCAGCTTGTCCACCAGGATCGGGCCGAGCCGCCGCTCGACATCGGCGGAGCTGAACAGGTTTGCAGCCTCGTCGGTCAACGTCACGAGGTCGAAGCTCGTCAGCTTGCTGGCATGCCCTCCCTCCAGCAGGTCTGCCAATGTTTTCGCTTCGGCTTCATGCAGGGACGTGCCGGCTTCGGGAAAAAGCTGCTCGGCCGTACGCAGTGTGGCCAGGGCGGCGCGCCACTGGCCCGCTTGGGCGCGCAACTCCGCCAACCGCATACGCGACCTGATCTCGCTGTCGCCGCCGCGCCAGGCGTAGAGCTGGCGGTCGAGAAGATCGGCCGCAGCAGCCGGTGTCAGCTTGCCCGCGGCAAGCCGCAGCTCGAGCGCCTGCCGCATCGCTTGGGCGCGCAAGAGGCGGTCCGGCCGGCTGGCGACACGATCCAGCAGCGCCAACGCGGCATCGGTCTTGCCCTGCTGCTGCAGCAATCTTGCGCGCGAGAAGTCGAGCACGGGGTCGGAGCTGGCGGCGAGCAGGGCCGCCCAGGCCCCGGTCTGCCCGCCGGCCTGCAGCAGCGCCGCGGAAGCTGACAACATCGGTCGGCGCAGAGGTTCGGGGTAGCCGAAGATCAACGGCCAGACCGGGGCCAGCAGCGCGGCTTGCGACGCGGGGTCGGGCGCGCCCGGCTGCAGCAATGCGCGCCAGAGGGCAGCCTCATCACTGGTCCCCAGCCGCAGCGGATCGAAGGTCAGGGGGGGTGGTTCCGCATTGCCGGCCTTGGCGGACAGCCAGCCCGCAATCGCCGACAAGCCTTCGACCGCCACGTCACCCAGATGGGCGGGGTCGTCCGCAGTCGCGGTGTGCAGGACGGCCGCCGCCTCGGCGTCCATACCTTCCGCCAGCATGGCGCGTGCCACTGCCAGTCTCGGCTTGAAGCGTGCGGAGCGGGGGGCGAGCGCCGCATCCCGCATCGCCTGGGAAAGCTGGCGGTGAAGGCTGTCGGGAGGCATGTCGCGCAGGTCGAACAGGCGTGTCATGACACGCCCGTCCGGCCAGCTGACCGCATCGGCTTTCGACCAGGCGAGCGCCAAATCCGGTGACGTCTGCGCGAGCTCGAAGCCGGCGGCCGACTTCCGCAGCACCAGCCGGTCCGAGACGGGTGCGACCACCAATCCGAACCAGGTCGGGAGAAGTGTGAACTCAGGGACCGCGTGCACCGCCGGCATGCGTTGGCCGCTGCCGGTTTGCGTGGCGACGAGAAGCTTGGCGCCAGTCGCCTTGTCGCCCAGCACGACGATCCGTCCCGGTCCCGCCATGTCCAGCGCGAGCGTGCCGCCCTGCTGGCGCCCCGTGAGGGCCGGAAGGGCTTGCACGCGCGAGGGTGGGGTGGCGGTCAGTGCCCAGCCGTCCGGGCGAGGCGACATTCGAAGCTGCGACCCCGCCGGCAGATTCATGCGCAGTTCCAACCCGTCGGACAGAACCTGCTCCCGAAGATCACCAAAGACGGGATCGTCCTTGAGCGCACCCAGATCGAGCGGCTTGCCTTGATCCAGCACTACATAGGCTTCGCCCGCGCGCTCGAACGCGGCGGCTCCCGTGCCGCGCGGACAGGGAAGCAATATCGAGGCTCCATCCAGGTCGCTCGACCTCGGCAGCGGGAGCACCGCCGAATCCTGAACCGGGCCGCTCGCCGGAGCGGACGCTGCCGGGTCGGCCGACACTGGGAGGGTAAGGCCGCCTGTCTTTGACGGGGCGGCGCCGTCCAGCGGCCGGTTTTTTCCGACGTCCGGCGAAGCGTCGCGTGGCTTGTCAGGGGGCGCTAAGATCGCCTGGCGGACGGGCGCAGGAGAGGCCGGCGCGGCAGAAGCGACTTGAGCACTCGGATGCGTCACAATCTTGGCGTCGGCGGACGGCCTTTCGGGTCGGCCCTGCGCGAGCG
>CAXUNK010000221.1:0-5465 GCA_964252425.1 uncultured Acetobacteraceae bacterium | reverse complement strand
TGGCGGAGAGGGTGGGATTCGAACCCACGGTACCGGTGAAGGTACAACGGTTTTCGAGACCGCCCCGATCGACCACTCTGGCACCTCTCCAAGCGCACGTGGCGGGGCCTTATACTTAGGGTGGGGCCGGCGGCGCAACTGGGGGGTTGGTTGACAGGCCGGCATGGGCCGGCGTATGGGACGCGACCGCGCTTGGGTCTCCCGAGCGCGCGGCCGTGTTTGCGGCCGGCGGGGCGCGCAGACGCTCCGATAACAAGAATTGGCCGCCGCTGAGCGGTCACGAACGGAGCTGACCATGTTTGCTGTCATCCGCACCGGCGGAAAGCAGTATCGCGTGACGCCGAACGCGGTACTGAAGGTCGAGAAGCTCGAGGCAGAGCCGGGCGCCACCTTCACGTTCACCGACATCCTCGCTGTGGGGTCCGAGGCGGGTGTGACGCTTGGAACGCCCGTCGTTGCGGGCGCCAGTGTTACGGCGACTGTCATCGCCCAGGACCGTCTGGACAAGGTGATCATCTTCAAGAAGCGACGTCGGCAGAACAGCCGGCGCAAGAACGGTCATCGTCAGCACGTGACCGTGCTGCGCGTGGCCGGCATCGAGGCTGCGGGTCACGAATATTCCGCAGGCGATGCCGCGGCCGAGCATGCGGGTGCCAGCCCCGTGACCGAGGCGGACGCCACACCCACCACGCCCGAAGCGGGCCAGATCTGACGCGATAGGAGCATCGCATGGCACACAAGAAAGCGGGCGGTTCGTCGCGCAACGGCCGCGATACCGAGGGCCGCCGCCTGGGCGTCAAGAAGTTCGGCGGGGAAGCGGTGGTGCCGGGCAACATCATCCTGCGCCAGCGCGGCACGCGGTGGAAACCAGGCAAGAATGTCGGGCTCGGCAAGGACCACACGATCTTCGCCGTGGTCGAGGGCCGCGTGAAATTCCAGACGCGGGCCGATGACCGGGTATATGTGTCCGTCGAGGCGTTGCCGGCCGCGGCCGAGTAGGCTGGGCGGAGCGCATCGCCCCGATCTCAGGCTATGGCGTCTCGTGCCCGGACAGTAGTCTTGGGCGCGTGACTGCTGTCGGCACCGAACGTCATGAAGTTTCTTGACCAAGCCAAGATCTACGTCCGGTCCGGCGATGGCGGGGACGGCGTCATCGCGTTCCGGCGCGAGCGGTTCATCGAGTTTGGCGGGCCGGATGGCGGCACGGGGGGGCGTGGCGGAGACATCGTGTTCGAGGCGGTGCCGAACCTCAACACGCTGATCGACTTTCGCTACACCCAGCATTTCCGTGCGAAGAAGGGCGGCAACGGCGCCGGATCGGACCGTACCGGCGCATCCGCCCAGGATGTGCGCATCCGCGTGCCGGTCGGCACCGAGATCCTGGCCGACGACCAGGAAACGCTGCTGGCCGATCTCGATGCGCCTGGCAAGACGGTGGTGCTGTGCCGTGGCGGGGATGGCGGGCACGGCAACACGCATTTCAAGACCAGCACCAACCGTGCGCCCAGGCGTGCCGACAAGGGATGGCCGGGCGAAGAACGCTGGGTATGGCTGCGCCTGAAGCTGATCGCCGATGCCGGGATCGTGGGCCTGCCCAACGCTGGCAAATCCACGTTTCTGGCCGCCAGCAGCGCCGCCCGGCCGAAGATCGCCGACTACCCGTTCACCACCCTGCATCCGCAACTGGGCGTCATCCGGCTGTCGGATACGGAGGAGTTCGTGCTGGCCGACATTCCCGGCCTGATCGAAGGCGCCCATGACGGCGCAGGGCTGGGCGACCGCTTTCTCGGCCATGTGGAACGCTGCGCGGTGCTGCTGCACCTGATCGATGGCGCGGCTGGCGGCGTGGTGGAGGCGTGGCGCACGGTCAGGAGCGAGTTGTCCGCCTACGGCGCCGGGCTGGGCGACAAGCCCGAGCTGATCGCGCTGAACAAGGCCGATGCGATGACGCCGCGCGAGCTCTCCGCGCGCCGGGCCGCGCTGGCCCGCGCCTCTCACCAGGTGGTGCACGTCATGTCCGGCGCCACGGGCCAGGGCGTGCCCGAGGTGCTGCGGGCGTTGCAGGACGCGATCACCGCGCATCGCGCCGCCGCGCGGTGAGACCGCCCTCGCCGCTGGACGCGCGCATGCTGGTCGTCAAGCTGGGCAGCGCGCTGGTGGCCGATGGCGCGGAGCCGCGCACCGCCTGGCTCGACGGCATGGCGGCCGATATCGCCGAGGCGAGGGCGCGCGGCTGCGCCGTCATCGTCGTCTCCTCTGGCGCGATCGCGCTGGCCAGGGTGCGGCTCGGCCTGACGCAGCCGAAGCTGCGGCTGCAGGAGAAGCAGGCGGCAGCTGCCGTGGGCCAGATACGCCTGGCGCAGGCCTGGACGCAGGCGCTGGGCGCGCACGGGCTGACCGCGGCCCAGCTTCTGCTGACCCTGGGCGATACGGAGGATCGGCGGCGCTACCTGAACGCGCGCGCCACGCTGCAGACCCTGCTGGCGCTGGGCTGCGTGCCGGTGGTCAACGAGAACGACAGCGTGGCCACCGCCGAGATACGGTTCGGCGACAATGACCGGCTGGCCGCGCGCGTGGCCGAGATGGTGCAGGCCGACCAGCTGATCCTGTTTTCCGACATAGACGGCCTCTACACCGCCGACCCCAGGCGCGTTCCGGCCGCGTCCCACATCCCACTCGTCGCGAGCCTCACGCCCGAGATCGAGGCGGCGGGCGGCGACCCGCCGCCAGGCTATTCGTCCGGCGGCATGCGCACCAAGCTGCTGGCCGCGCGCATCGCGACCGGAGCCGGGACGGCGATGGCGATCGGACTTGGTCATCGGGAGCGGCCGCTGCAAGCCATGTCGGCCGGGGCGCGCTGCACCTGGTTCATGCCGGCGCCCGGCGCGCGCACGGCCCGCAAGCGCTGGATCGCGGGCAGCCTGCAGCCGGCCGGCACCTGCACGATTGATGCTGGCGCGGCGCGCGCCTTGTTCGCCGGCGGCTCGCTGCTGCCGGCCGGCGTCAGCTGCGTGCGCGGCAGCTTCGTGCAGGGCGCCGCGGTTCTGGTCCTGGGTCCGGATGGGGCGCGGCTGGCGCAGGGCCTGGCGGCCTACGACGCGGCCGATGCGGTCAAGCTGGCGGGGCACCGGTCCGACGAGATCGAATCGCTGCTCGGCTGGCGTGGGCGGGACGAGCTGATCCACCGGGACGACCTGGTTTTGCTGTAGGCGGCGAGGGCGCCGATCTTGGTCCGCAGCAAGCCTTGCCCGGCGCGCAGCGCCTCACTAACTGGGCCGGCCAGGAGGATGTGAGAGAGATGAGTGATACGCTCACCCAAGATGCCGCGGCTCCGGAGCGCCATCAGTTCGGCGCCGAAGTCGGCAGGCTGCTCGACCTGGTGGTCCACTCGCTCTACTCGGAGCGCGAGATCTTTCTGCGCGAGCTGGTGGCCAACGCGGCCGACGCCACCGACCGGCGGCGGTTCGAGGCACTGAGCAACGCGGCTCTCGGCCTGCCCGAGGGTGCAGGCGTGCGCGTGGTGCCCGACAAGGCGGCCCGCACGCTGGTCATCGAGGATCAGGGCATCGGCATGACGCGCGACGAACTCGCGCAGAACCTGGGCACGATCGCGCGCTCCGGCACGCGCGCCTTCGCCTCGTCGCTGGAGGGCGCCAAGCCGGAGGAGCGCCCGAGCCTGATCGGTCAGTTCGGCGTCGGCTTCTATGCCGCGTTCATGGTGGCCGACAGCGTCGAGGTGATCTCGCGCAAGGCGGGCACGGACGAGGCTTGGCTGTGGGCGTCCGACGGGCGCGGCGACTACACGCTGGCGCCGGCGGCCCGCGAGATGCCGGGCACCACCATCACGCTGCACATGAAGGCCGACGCGGACGAATACCTGGAGCCGTACCGGCTGGAGACGGCGATCCGCAAATGGGCCGACCACATCGCGCTGCCGATCACGGTGGCGCGCGACGGGAAGGACCAGCCGGCCAATGACGGCACGGCGCTGTGGCGCAAGCCGAAGGCGGAGGTGACCGAGCAGCAGACGCTCGAGCTGTATCGCCATCTGGGCCACTATTTCGATACGCCGTGGGCGACGCTGCAATGGCGCGCCGAGGGCAGCCTGGAATTCTACGCGCTGCTGTTCTTCCCCGGCGCGCGCCCGTTCGACCCGGTGGAAGGCGACCGCACCAGCCATGTGCGGCTGCATGTCAAGCGCATGTTCATCACCGACGAGGCCAAGCTGCTGCCCGATTGGCTGCGCTTCGTCCAGGGCGTGGTCGATACCGAGGACCTGCCGCTGAACGTGAGCCGAGAGATGCTGCAGGCCACGCCCGTGCTGGCCAAGATACGCAAGGCAGTCACCAATCGTGTGCTTGGGGAGCTGAAGACCCGCGCCAAGGACGCGGAAAGCTACGCGAAATTCTGGGAAAATTTTGGGGCGACGCTGAAGGAGGGCCTGTGGGACGATGCGGAGCACCGGCCCGCGCTGGCCGAGCTTATGCGGTTCCGCTCCAGCGCTGTGGACGGGTGGACGTCGCTGGCCGAGTACGTGTCGCGCATGAAGCCCGGCCAGGAGGCGATCTATATCCTGGTGGGCGAGGAGGGTGCGGCGCTGGCCGGCTCGCCGCAGCTCGAAGGGTTTCGCGCCCGCGGGGTGGAAGTGTTGCTGCTGTCCGATCCGGTCGATGCGTTCTGGCCGGAGCGGCTGACCGAGCATGACGGCAAGCCGATCCGCAGCGTGACGCAGGGGGCGGCCGACCTTTCGAAGATCGAGGGCGGAACGCCGGAAGGCGAGGCGGCCGATGTGGGCAGGCTGATCGCGGCGTTGAAGACCGCGCTGGGCGATCAGGTGGACGAGGTGCGCGCCACCGACCGGCTGGTCGAAAGCGCCGTCGTGCTGTCGGCCAGGACGGCGGGCCCGGATCTGCAGTTGCAGCGCCTGATGCGGCGGACCGGCCGCGCAAACGGCCCGGCCGGCTTGGGCGCAGGTGCGCCGGTGCTGGAGATCAATCCGCGCCACAGGCTGATCGTGGCGCTGGCCGCACGCGAGGCACGCGGCGAGAGCGTGGATGAGGTGGCGCACACGCTGCTGGACTTAGCGCGCGTGCAGGATGGCGAAGCCCCGCACGACCCCGCCGCCTTCGCCCGCCGCGTAGCCAAGTCCCTCGCAGAAACCTCATGAATGCAGGTCTGGAGCCGCCGGCTCCAGCGGAGTGCCGAGGCACACCCTCTGCCCCCCGCGGCCGGCGCCCCCCCCCCCCCCCCCCCCCACCGGAGGTCTACCTCCCAAAGGGCTGCAATCGCTCGATACCGAAGTAAAGCGTCATCGGCACCCCATCCGGTTTGACCCAGCCCGACACGGCCTCGCCCGAATACCCGCCCCCGCGCGTGCCGCCGCCGACCAAGCCCGAGACGGCCAGCCCGTAGTCGAACGGCAGCTTCAGCTTCTTGAGCGACGTGTAATCGACCTCGAACGGCCC
>CAXUNK010000220.1:0-5489 GCA_964252425.1 uncultured Acetobacteraceae bacterium | reverse complement strand
GGTACGACGGGCGCCGCCCCGGGCGCCACGGGGGCCACCCCCGACGCGGCGGGCACGCCCCCGGCTGCCGTCGATAACGGCAACGGCACCCAGACGGTGGAAAACCCCTACGGCCTGAACGCACTGTGGAAGTCCGGCGACGCCGTCTCGCGCACCGTGCTGATCATGCTGGCCATCATGTCGTTCGGTACCTGGTACATCATGATCACCAAATTCTGGGAGCAGGCGCGCATCTTCGGCGCCGCCCGCAAGGCCAACGCCGATTTCTGGAAGACCACGTCGGTGCGTGACGGCATCCAGCGCCTGAAGCCCGCGAGCCCCTTCCGCTACATCGCGGAGAACGGCGTGAACGCGACCGAGCACCATAATGGCGCGCTGACCGATGCGATCGACCTGCACACTTGGGTGACGATGGCGATCCAGCGTGCCCAGGAAACGATCAGCTCGCGCCTGGCCGGCGGCCTCGCCTTCCTGGCCACTGTCGGGTCCGTCTCCCCCTTCGTCGGTCTGTTCGGCACGGTGTGGGGCATCTATCACGCGCTGACCGCGATCGGCGCCGCCGGCCAGGCCAGCATCGACAAGGTGGCCGGCCCGGTGGGTGAGGCGCTGATCATGACGGCACTTGGTCTGGCGACCGCGGTTCCCGCCGTGCTGGGCTACAACTTCCTTGTCCGGCGCAACAAGAGTGCGAACGAGAAGGTGCGCAACTTCTCAAGCGACCTGCACTCGATCCTGCTGTCCGGCAGCCGGGTGAGCGTGGCCCAGGGCACGTCTTCGTCGTCGTCGTCCTCCGCCCCTGTCGCCGCCCGGGTCGCCTGATCCATGGCGATGTCGGTTGGCCCCTCCGAAGGGGGCGATGACGAGGTCGTATCGGCGATCAATACGACGCCGCTCGTGGACGTCATGCTGGTGCTGCTGATCATCTTCCTGATTACCATCCCGGTGGTGACGCACACGGTGCCGGTGTCGCTACCGAAGGATCGTAACCAGCCGACGCAGACCAAGCCGGAGAACATCATCATCGCCGTCAACAAGGACGGCGATTATTTCTGGAACGAGAAGCCGGTGGCCGATTCGGCGGCGCTGCTCGAGAAGCTGAAGCAGATTGCCGTGAAGGTGCCGCAGCCCGAGGTGCACATACGCGCCGATCAGGACGGGCGTTACGAGTTCGTGGGCAGGGTGGTGGTCGATCTGCAGCGTGCGGGCATCTACAAGATCGCGTTCATCACCGAGCCGCCGCCCAACAACGTGAGCCAGTAGAGGTCTTTTGCGATGGCGATGACGATGCCGACCGGCGGCGACAGCGACGAGATGGACGTCGTGGTCGATATGAACACGACGCCGCTGATCGACGTGATGCTTGTGCTGCTGATCATGCTGATCGTGACGATCCCCATCCAGACACACGCGATCAAGCTGGATCTGCCGGCGGGCAACCCGCCGCCGCCGCCGGTGCCGCCGACCGTGGTCACGATCGACGTCGATTTCGACGGCACGATCAGTTGGAACGGCGACGCGCTGCCCGACGAGGCCTCGTTGCAATCGCATTTGATCGACGCGGCGAAGGCCGATCCGCAGCCCGAGGTGCATCTGAAACCCAACAAGCTCGCGCTGTATAAATCCGTCGCCCACGTGATGGCCGACGCGCAACGGCTGGGCGTGCAGAAGCTCGGCCTTGTCGGCAACGAACAGTTCATGGGGCCCTGACGGAAAATGCGTTCGACTGTTTGGCGTGCCGGGCTTGCCTGTCTTCTGGTTTTCACGGCCGCGCAGGCCGCCACGCTTCGGCCGGAAGTGGGCAAACCGCTTGCCCGGGCGGAAGCACTGATGAACGCGCACAACTATGCCGCCGCCATGCAGCAGGTGCGCGTGGCGGCCAGCGCACGCGGGCTGACGCCGGATGAGAATTTCACCATTGAGCAGGTGCGCGGCGCGATCGCCGGCCGCATGGGCGATAGCGCCACCGCGTCCAAGGTATATGCCGACCTGCTGGCGTCGGGCCGCGTCTCGCCGGCGCAGCAATTGGTGTTGCTGAAGGCTGAGGCGAGTCTTGCGTTCAACCTGAAGAACTATCCTGCGGCGATCGGCTGGATACAGCGCTACCTGAAAGCCGCGCCGAACGACCCGGCGATGCGCACGCAGCTCATCACCGCCTATTACCTGAACAAGGATTTTGCGAATGCCGGCCGGCTGCAACTGGCGCAGGTCGCGGCAACGGTGCGCGCCGGACAGCGCCCCACCGAGGAGCAGTTGCAGTTGCTGGCCGCCTGCCAGCGCGAAGGCGGCGACACGCTGGGCTTCGGCAACACCATGGTGCAGCTCGTCACTTATTATCCGAAACCCGACTATTGGCAGAACCTGGTGCACAGCGCGCAGACGCGCCCCGGTTTCGCGAGCCGCCTGACCCTGGATATCGACCGATTTGAACTCGCGATCGGATTGCTGACCAAGCCCGACGATCTGATGGAGATGATCGAGCTGGCCTTGCAGGTTCCTCTGCCGGGCGAAGCCAAGGCGATCACCGACAAGGCGTACAGCACGGGCGTGTTCGGCACCGGTCCCGCGGCACCCCGCCAGCAGCGTCTGCGCGACCTGGTCAACAAGACCTATGCCAGCGAACTGGCGACCCTGCCGGGCCGTGAAGCCGAGGCGCAGGCAAGCCATGACGGCAACCTGCTTGCCTCGCTCGGTGAGGAATATGCGAGCTACGGCCAATATCCGAAAGGCATCGCGCTGATGGAAGCGGGCATTCGCAAAGGCGGTCTGCGCCACCCGGACGACACCCGGCTGCATTTAGCCCTGGCCTACATGAACTCCGGCCAGAAGGCGCGTGCAATACAGATGTTCCATACGGTCGGCGGCAAGGAGGGTGCCGCGGAGATCGCACGCCTGTGGTTGTTGCAAATCGCTAAGAGCTAGGTGGTGAGTCAAGACATGTGAGCGCGCTATCGTGACGCCAAGAGTTGTTATGTTCTGATAGCGCAAAGAATACGTGACAAATGCACAACAGCTTACATGGTTTTCTTGCTATCCTGCCCTGAAGAGTTGTGCCGGACAGCCTTCGCACCGCAGTCTGAACGCTATGGCGATCTTCAAGCGGGGATGACATGGCGGCACCGGTCTCTTTCAGGCAGCTTCTCACGGTTTGCAGTGCAACCGGTCTTGTCATGGCGGCGACGTCAGCCACCGTGTGTGCGCAAACCGCGCAGCCTCAGCCAGGCGCAGGGACGCAACTGGCTCAACTCAACAATCAGACCGCAACCAAGCCGACCAGCAATCAGATCCAGCCACGCAGCGGCAGCATCAGCAATGCCATCCCTCCCGATGTCAGCCGAAGTGCGACTGAAAACATCATTGTCCGCGCCCAGCGGCGCCTGCTGAAAGAAAAGAACTCGCCGTCAGCGGTCACGGAACTGGGATCGAGACAGATCGCCGCGAGCGGTGTATCCGGCAGCATCTTCTCTGTCTTGCGTCAGGCACCCTCGGTGAACCTATATCAGCAAGGCATCGGCGATAACGCTCCGGAGCTTACCATACGCGGTGTACGCGGGCTTGAGATCGCCGCTACGCTCGACGACGTGCCGACCCAGGATCTGCTCACGCCGGGTTTTACCTACCTGAGCAACAATATCGGAAGCTTCTTCAGCCTCGACCAAATCGATGGCGTTTCGATCTATCCTGGCGTCGCCTACCCTAACAAGAATACGTTCGGGACCATCGGCGGCACGATCGCCTACTCCTCCAAACGTCCGTCCAACGATTTCTACGTCGATGTGTTTGGCGAAGTCGGCTCGTTCCAGACGTACAAGGAGGGATTTGTCGCCAATTCCGGGTCGCTCGACGGACCGCTCGGCACCGGGGACAACGCGCCCAAGGTGCTTCTGCAATACTCAAATCTTCAAACCGCGGGCTACATCGATAACACTGCCGCCCGCTATAACAACATGGAGTTCGCCTTCGACAAGCCCTATAACGATGGCCTGTCGAAATTCCAAGCGACGGTGCTGTACAACACTGGCACCGGCTATGACGAGAACGAGCCGGTTCCGGTGCCGTTCCTGAACAAAAACGGTCTTTACAGCAACTACGACACCAATACGTCGCAGGATTACGAGCAGAACCAGTTCCTCTCGATAATTCTCAAAGACGACACATACGTCAACGATTATCTTAGTGTCGGTCTTACGGCATTTTATCTGCACAACAACAACTCTTCCGACACCTACGCGAACATCAACGTCTTTCAACCGAGCGGCGATGCAAGCTATGCGACTGTCGGCGGCGCCTCACCCTTCATCAACAACGCTGCCGGGTTCGGCCTGGGCGGGCTGTTCGGGCCGGGGACGCCGAACTACTTGCCGGGAAAATACGTCTACGATCCGTTCGGACAGTATCCGATCGGCAGCAAGTACTGTCCCGCGGCACTTGCGGCGAAATTTGCGGCCGCCGGAGGAACAATTCCGTGCGGCTTGAACTCGCAATTGACCATTGGTGTAAGCGACACCTATGGCATACAGCCTCGCGCCACGATCATCGCTCCGCAGATCTTCGGTATCGACAACACGATTCAAGTGGGAGCGCTGATTGCCAAGGAGGTCTCGCCGACGAGCAAGGTTTATTACGGGGCGACGTCCACCGTGGCGCAGACTGCAGCGAACCTGACTGCCGTGTACCCGGTTGGCCCATACGGCGCCTATGACGGCGGCACGCAGCGGACGATCTATCAAGGTTATTTCCAAGATAAAATCGATCTACTGGATAACACCCTGCATATCACGCCGGGATTTACGATTGAGGGCACCTATTCTGATCTTAAGCAGAGTGCCATCTACGACTTCGCTGCCGGCGGTTTCGTTCCATTCAAGCAGGAAAAGTGGGATAGGGATTGGCTGCCGTTCCTCAACGTCAGCTATGATTTCGACAAGATCCTCCCGGCGTTGAAAGGTTTGAGCGCATACGGCAGCACAGGCCAGTCCGCATTGTTTGCCCCAGTCAGCGACTTTACGCCCAACGGCGACGGTGCCGCTCCTGGTGCTTCCATTGTCCACCTCTACGAGGGCGGCGTGAAGTATGATACCTCACGCCTGCTCTTGTCAGTCGACTACTTTTACCAGAAAGTAGATCGGGATTTCGGCTTCTACGGCTCCCAATCCGGGCCGACGGCCGGCGAGACGATCTACAACAATGACGGACAACGCGAGTTCAAGGGCGTTGAGGCTGCCGGAACTTGGCAAGTAACACCGGACTGGCAACTGTTCGGCAATGTGTCCCATGTGCTGGCCAAATATCTACGGACAGATTTCGCATTCGTCACCGTAGCACAGGATCAGTATGGCATCGCGTTGAAAGGTGCGCCCGTCACCGGCGTGCCGGACTGGCTGTCCACCTTCGGCGTTGATTACAGTCACAAAAATATGTTTCGCGATGGTGACACGGTTGATGCCCGCCTGACCGGCCTCTATACCGGGAAACAGGCGACGACATACGAT
>CAXUNK010000219.1:0-5533 GCA_964252425.1 uncultured Acetobacteraceae bacterium | reverse complement strand
CCGCCCCATCGGCCGCGTCCAGCACCACCACCGCCCCTTGCGTGGCGCCGGCGCGGGCGCCTGGCCCGTCCAGCATGGCTGCCAGACGGGACTCGGCCGCCGCCTGCACATGCCGGTCCAGCGTCGCACGCACCACCGCGTCCGAGCCGTCCGGCACCACCGACTGCGCCGCTGCCGCCGCCCAATCGGCGAACCACCCGCCACCCTGTTTGTGCATCGAAAAACGCATCTGCAAGGCGGCCCCGTCAGCCGTCGCTTGGCTGATCGCACCGTTGGCCACCATCGCCGCCAGCACCTCGCGCCCGCGCGCGGCGGCCGCCTTGGGGTCGGTGCGCGGGTTGAAACGCGAGGGCGCGCGGGGAAGACCGGCGATCACCGCCGACTGCCACAGGTTCAGGCGACGCGCGCTGATGCCGAAATACAGTTTCGCCGCGGCATCCACACCCCAGGCGCCGGAGCCAAGATAGACGCGGTTGAGCCAGATCTCCAAAATCTCGGCTTTCGTGAAATGCCGCTCCAGCCACAGCGTCAGCAGCACTTCCTGCACCTTGCGGCGCAGTGTGCGGGCGTTGCTGAGGAACAGCGTCTTGGCGACCTGCTGGGTGATGGTCGATCCGCCCTGCACCACGCGTCGGGCCAGGGCGTCCACCACCAGCGCCCGCGCCATGCCGTAGAAATCCAGGCCGCCATGGGTCCAGAACCTGCGATCCTCGACCGATACGGCCGCCTCCGGCAAGTATCGCGGCAGATCAGGCAGCCGCAACGCCTCGCCCACCACGTCGCCATAAGTGGCGATGGTGCCGCCAGCCCGGTCCTGCAGCACCAGGCTGGGGCGGCGCACGGAGTCGAGCGCATCCTCCGGCCGCGGCAGGTCGCGGGCAAACCACAGCAGCAGGCCGGCGGCCATCAGCGCCGCCCAGACGCCGAGTATGATCGCGATGCGCGCCAGCCGCCACGCCAGCCGGCGCCTGCGCCGGCCCGGTGTCGGCTCCTGAGCCGGCGCCGCCGGAACAGCGCGCCAGACATCCGCACCCGAGGCAGGCGGTATGGTGTGGATGGCGGGCGCGCGATACATGCGGCCTGCATCCTATCAGCGCCGGCATTGGCCACGCCACATGGCGAGCATCCCGCCCGGAGAGGAACAGGCGTATCTCCGACATCGGCAATCCAAGTCGTCCTTGAGGTCCGACGGGCTTTAATGGGGAGGCATACTGGACGCCGGCCTGGCCCGGCGCTTAACAGCGTGCGCCCGGGCAGACGCCCGGCCAAAAAGGGGGAACGCACAATGTTTTCGCATGTCATGTTGGGCACGAACGACCTGCAGCGCGCGAAGGAGTTCTACGACGCAACCCTCGGCGCGCTCGGCGTGGGTCCTGCCAAGGTCGAAGAGCACCGCATCCTCTACATGAGCTCCGGCGGCGGCTTCTTCGTCACCCGGCCGATCAATGGCCAGCCGGCGACCGCGCCCAATGGCGGCACCATCGGCTTCGCGGCCAACTCGCCGGAACAGGCCGATGCCTGGCACAAAGCCGGGCTGGCCAATGGCGGCACCGCCTGCGAGGACCCGCCCGGCGTGCGCCAGGGTGCGCTCGGTAAGCTCTATCTGGCTTATCTGCGCGATCCGGACGGCAACAAGCTCTGCGCGCTGCACCGCATGAAGTAGAGACTCTCGACAGCGGATCGATATGTGCGGGCGGGAGGGCCGCATGGCAGGTCCATGGGTCCTTGCACCACTGGACCTGCCTTCCCGGCGCCGGATAAACTCGGTTCCGCTCAGCCCGCCTGGCGAAATGGTAAACGCAGCGGACTTAAAATCCGCAGCCTTCGGGCATACCGGTTCAAGTCCGGTGGCGGGCAAGCAGTCAAGCCGCAAACACCAAGCGCTTACGGGGCTATTTCGGACATGGCAGAAAGCCTGTCGAGATCTGCGCGCCGGCGTGCTTTTGCCAATAGAAGACGCGGCGTGCGGTGCCTTGAGGGTCCGACACGTCGCCCTCGCACAGCAGATCGACCAGGCCAGAGCCGGTCGGCGGGCTCTCCGCGCACACGGCATGCCACGATACGAACGCCCGCGGGTCGCTCACCGGCCCGGGAAGCGCGCGCGACTGCGCCATCCGGCCGCCGAGCGCCTGGCAGGACCCGTTGGGGTCGCGCGCATCCGGAGGACCGGGCGGGCTGAAGTCGGCATTCGGAACATAGAATGGGCGTTCGCCACGTCCGTCCCCGGCGTCGAAGGCGACAATGCTGGTTTGCCTGCGCACCGAAAGCGCGAACACGGTCATACCCTGCGGGATGTCGATGCAGCCGCCGGACGCCTTCAGCGCCCTATCTCCCGGCCTCTCCCCGGACGTGCCGATCCGGCTGCCCCCGCCCGGCAAGGTCAGCCTGCCCAACGCATCGGCCGAGAGGCACATCAGACCCGGCCTGACCGCCACCAGAGCCGTCTGCGCCAGCGCAGGCGCCACAAGCGCGATCCAGAAGAAGCAGGCAGTAAAAGCCGAATTAGCAGAAGTTTTTTGGTCCTTTTTTTCAAAAAAGGACCGCTTCCTACCCGACCCGACCAAGTCCACCCCTGAACCGTAACGCATTCTGCACATAAGCCGGCGCCGTCATCGCGAAGCGCGCACGTTCCTCCTCGCCCACCAGGCGCACAAACTTGGCGGGCGTGCCGGCCCATAATTCGCCGGCGGCGATGCGCTTGCCCGGAGTCAACACCGCGCCGGAGGCAAGCACCCCGCCACTCTCGATCACCGCCCCGTCCAGCACGACAGCCGCCATGGCCACGAAGGCGCCATCATGCAGCGTGGCGGCGTGCACGATGGCCATGTGGCCGACCGTCACGTCATCGCCGATCAGGCACGCCATCCCGTCCCCGGGATTTACATGCAGGATCGACCCGTCCTGTATGTTGCTGCGCGCACCGACACGAATGAGATTGGTGTCGCCGCGCAGCACGCAGCCGAACCAGATGCTGGCGCCGGGGCCGATCTCGACATCGCCGATGACGGTGGCGTTTGGCGCGATCCAGGCGTCGGGTGCCACACGCGGCGACACGCCGTCGAGCGACCAGAGCGGTCCGTGACCGGAGGGTTCGGAGAGATCAGCCATCGTCCAATCCCAGCATCAGTTTCAGGTTTTGCACCGCGGCGCCTGACGCACCTTTGCCCAGATTGTCGAACCGCGCCACCAGCACGGCGTGCCGGGCCGTCTCTTCGGCGAACACGTGCAGGTCCATCGCGTCGCTCCCGGCCAGGCTGTCGGCCTGCATTCGGGCGGCGCCCTGCCGGACGACGATGGCGCGGCTTTGCCGGTAGTGCTCGGATATCGCCGCACGCAGGTCTGCGCCCGCGATGTGGCCGGGCAGCATGTCGAGATGCAGGGGGATGCTGACCAGCATGCCCTGCGCGAAATGACCGACGGAGGGCACGAAGATCGGGCGGCGTGTCAGCCCGGCATGGAGCTGGATCTCGGCCACGTGCTTGTGGTCCAGCCCCAGCCCGTACAGCTCAAAGGCCGGACCGCCCGCCGCCTCATGCGCCGCGATCATCTGGCGGCCCCCGCCGGAATAGCCGCTGACGGCATTGATGCTGACCGGGTGGTCGGGCGGCAGCAGGCCGGCATCGACCAGCGGCCGCAGCAGGGCAATGGCGCCGGTCGCGTAGCAGCCGGGGTTGCTGACCCGTGCGGCGGACGCGATACGTGCGGGCTGTGCCGGCCCGAGTTCGGCAAACCCGTACACCCAGCCGAGATGCGTGCGATGGGCGGAGCTCGCGTCAAGCATTCGTGGCGCGGCCCCGCCCAATTGTTCGGCCAGCGCCACCGTCTCGTGCGCCGCTGCATCGGGCAGGCACAGGATCGCCACGTCGGCCTGCGCCAGCATGGCCCGTCGCGCGCCGGGGTCTTTACGGTCGCCGGGCGCGATGCTCAGCAGCGTGACCGGCAGGCCTGCGAGACGCTCGCGAATGCTCAGCCCGGTCGTTCCCGCCTCGCCGTCGATGAAGACGGACCTCATGCTAGTGTGGTTAGCGCTTGGCAGCCGACCATCCGCCTCGTGCAGGCTCGACCATGTGCACCGCTTGGCTTGGCGCCAATGGTGGGTTGCCCAAGAGCAACCCACCCCACGATCATCGTTTGCTGAACTGGAACGAGCGGCGGGCCTTGGCCTTGCCGTATTTCTTGCGCTCGACCACGCGGCTGTCGCGGGTGAGGAAGCCCGCGGTCTTCAGGATCGGGCGCAGATCAGGCTCGTAATAGGTGAGCGCGCGGCTGATGCCGTGGCGCAGCGCGCCCGCCTGGCCGGACAGCCCGCCACCGTTGACGGTGCAGAACACGTCGAACTGGTTGTAGCGGTCGCTCACCAGAAACGGCTGGGTGATCAACATCCGCAACACGGGGCGCGCGAAATACTGGCCGACCTTCTTGCCGTTCACCTCGATGTCGCCGCGCCCCGGCTTAATCCAGACGCGGGCGATCGCGTTCTTGCGCCGGCCGGTGGCATAGCTGCGCCCCTGCGCATCGCGCTTGGGCTCACGCCTGGGGGCGCCGTCCGGCATGGTGCCGATGCCCGTGCCCGTGGCGGCCGTGACCATATCCTTGAGGTCGGCCAGCGACCGGCTCTGCTGCGTCTCCGACATGGTCTCAGACCCTCTTGTTCTTGGCGTTCATGCCGGCCACGTCGAGTGCCACCGGCTGCTGTCCGGCATGCGGGTGCTCGGCGCCCGCATAGACGTAGAGATGCTTCATCTGGGCGCGCTGCAGCGGGCCGCGTGTGATCATCCGCTCGACCGCCTTTTCGACGACCTGCGTCGGACGCTTGCTCTCCAGCCGCTGGCGGATGGTGCGGCCCTTGATGCCGCCGGCAAAGCCGGTGTGATAGTAGAACACGCTCTGCTCGGCCTTGTTGCCGGTCACGCGCACCCGCTCGGCATTGATGACAACGATGTTGTCGCCGCAATCGACATGTGGCGTGAATGTGGCTTTGTGCTTGCCGCGCAGCCGCGTGGCGATGATTGCGGCCAGCCGGCCGAGCACCAGGCCGTCCGCGTCGATCAGGGTCCAGGCCTTCTGGACCTCCGCCGGTTTGAGCGAGCGGGTGGATTTCAACATGTCTCAAGCGTCCTGAAGGAACAGTGGTGGGGCTTCTCGGCGCAAACCGGCCAGCAGTCAAGGTTTTCGCCTGGTGGTAGCGTCATACCACATCATCGGCGCGTCCGGCCGGTCAGGTGCGGCGCTCTGCCGCTCGCTGCTGGCCGACGGGTGTTCTCTCACGCCGGTGGTGCGCAGCGGCGCACGCTGGGCCGCGACCGGCCTACCCGGCGAGCCGCGCCTGGCCGACCTGACCGATGCCGGTCTCCTGTTCGCCCCCCATACGTCGGCCGGCCGCTTGCCGACCGATCGCGGTTTGCGCCTGTTCGTGGACGGCCTGCTGCAATTCGGCGAGTTGCGGGACGAGGAGCGGGAGGTCATCGGTCAGGCCCTGCTCGCGCGCGGCCGCTCCTTGCAGGACACGCTGGCGGACGCCTCCACCATGCTG
>CAXUNK010000218.1:0-5546 GCA_964252425.1 uncultured Acetobacteraceae bacterium | reverse complement strand
GCTGCGCGGCGGGCCTGTGGGCCGCCGGTTTCGCCTGGTTCGTGCGCGGTGCTGCCCAGCTCGCGCCGGCTGGAGGGGAGGCCGAGCGCGCCGACGGGATTGTCGTTCTGACCGGCGGCGCCGACCGGATCGTCACCGGGCTGCGCCTGCTCCAGCGCGGCCAGGCGCGGGTGATGCTGATTTCCGGCGTCGGGCACGGGGCGGCGCTGGGCGAACTGCTGCACGGCACCGGCATCGACCCGGCGCCGCTGGCCGGACGCATCACGCTGGGACGCGACGCCACCAGCACCGCCGGCAACGCCGATGAGACGGCCGCCTGGGTCGAGGCGCAGGACCTGCACTCGTTGCTCGTGGTCACGGCGAGCTACCACATGCAACGCGCGCTGACGGAGCTCGGGCGCAGCCTGCCCGGCGTGCGGCTGCTGCCCGTGCCGGTGCTGCCGCCGGCGCTTCGCGGGGGCGGAACGCTTTTGCATTTGACGACGCTTCGGCTGCTGGCCGGCGAATACACCAAGTTCCTGGCCGCTTCGCTCGATCTGGCTCGGCTGAAGGGCGAGCGGTTGCCAGAACAATCTGCCGCCTCGCATCCCGCCCCATGATGGCACGGCTGCGGTCGGCGGCGTTTGCCGTCTGGTTCTACGGCCTGACAACCGCGTTCGGGCTCGCGGGCGTGCTGGTGCGGCTAATCGCCCGGCGGCTCGCTCTGCCGCTCGCGCGGCGTTGGGCGCGCACCGTGCTGGGCGGCCTGCCCGCGATCTGCGGCATACGCGTGGTGGTGACCGGGTGGGAGAACATCCCGGCGCACGGTCCGGTCATCCTCGCCAGCCAACATCAATCCGCCTTCGACACGCTGATCTGGATGCAGTTGCTGGACCGGCCGAGCTACGTGATGAAGGAGGAGCTGCGGCGCATCCCGCTCTTCGGACCGCTTCTGGAGCCGGCCGGCATGATCCCGGTGGACCGGGCGGCCGGCGCCGCCGCCCTGCGCGGGCTGCTGACGGCGGCCAGCCGGGCCGCCTCGCAGTCGCGCCAGATCGTGATTTTCCCGGAAGGGACGCGTATGGCGCCCGGCCAGGCGGTCAAACTTCATCCGGGCGTGGCCGCCATTGCCATGCGCACCGGCCTGCCGGTCCTGCCGGTCGCCACCGACTCCGGCCGCTGCTGGCCCCGCGACCTGCTCGGCAAACGGGCCGGCCTCATACATATCGCGATCGGGCCACCGCTGACGGTCACTCATCGCCAGAGCGTGCTGGCCGGCGTGGAACAGTTTTGGCGGCGGACGGAAGAACAGGGTTTCACGGCCAGCGTGGCTGTGGATAAGTCTGTGGAGGCAGCGGCTCCGGTCGAATGGGTCAAGCCGGTCGGAAAAGGTTAACACTCTCTCACGACACTGTTTTGCTGGACCGGCAAGCAGGTCACACTATGTGGCAGCGACATTGACACTGTGTGGACGAGTCAAGGCAAGTCATTGACCAAAAACAACTTTGAAGGTGTGCACGAGTTCGTGAGCCGGACGCGGCCATGCACGCGCCGCGCAGCCATAGTCGCCCGGTCTGCCGGCCACCACCGTATGTGGATGAGTTTGCCGGGTCGGACGCGGATCCGGCTTTGAGACGGCCGATCCTCAGCCTGGCATACGTGTTTGCGGGGCTCCTGGCCCTGCACGGCCTGGTTTGGGGGGCCGGAAGCTGGCTGTTGCAGCGGCAGACTGCCTCGCTGCTTGCCACGGCGTCGCAGCATGGCTGGTCCGTCACGACGCAAGATCGCACGATTGGCGGCTGGCCGCTGGCCGCCGCGCTGACGATAGAACGGCCGGCCATAGAAGGGGGCGAACGCAGCATCCCAGGCGGGCTGGCCTGGTCCGCCGACCGGCTGGTGGCGCGGATCCCGCTGCTGCACCCGCTGACCCTCGTCCTGTCTCCCGAAGGGCAGCAATTCCTGCGCCTGTCCCACGCCCCCGATATCGGTTTCACAGCCTCCCGCGCCGAAGCGCGGCTGGGGTTGTGGACCGGATCGCAAGGCTGGGCCGAGTTCGAGGCCGATGGGGTTGCCGGCGGCATCGCCGGGTCGAGACACCCGCAGGACGTGCTGGTCGCCATGTTGCGCGTCGAGATACGCCAGGCGCCGCCGGTGCCCGCTCGCGACGGCGCCGCCGTGAGTTCGATCACAGTCGATACCCGCGCGCACGACATCGATCTGCCGGATATCGGGCGCTGGCCATTGGGCGCCACGATCTCGGACGCCGGTGCCGAGTTGACGCTGCTGGCCGTGCCGCTCACTCTGAGCGATCGAGCCCTGTCCGCGGGTTCCGAAAGCGGGGCGGCGCAGGCCGCGTCCTGGCGGGATGGCGGCGGTCGGGTACAGATCGGCCGGGCACAGTTGCGTTGGGGGCCGCTTCGGCTGGAAGGCTCGGCCGAACTGGGCCTGGACGCTGACTTGCAGCCGGCGGGATCCGGCACGGTGTTCGTGGCCGGTATCGGCCCGGCGCTGGACGCGGCCACCGGCGGGGGTGTCGTCGCACCCGGCGTGGCGCTGACCGCCAAGGCGGTGCTGGGGCTGATGCCGCAAGCCGATGGAGGGGCCGTGCGCCTGCCGTTCCGCCTGCACGACCGGACGGTTTCGGTGGGAGAGATCCCGATGGCACGCCTCGGCCGGATCGCCTGGTAGGCCGGATTTACACGAGGCCTACGGGTTTACAGGCGCAGTAGTGTACAGCTTTACACCATTCCGGCCGCCAGCCCCCGACGGGCATGAAACATCGCCGGACCCGTGCGTAGATGGTGCGACGCATCGCCTCGGAGCATCCCGCCATGACCTACGCCGCCCCCTCCTGCGACTTCTACGACGACGGCTTGGTGCACTGTCATCAATGGGCCCGCAACACGCCGCCGGGCGGCACGCATGGCGAGGACCGCGGCACCCATGCGCATGGTCAGCGCAGCCACGATCACGACGAAGGGCTGGTCCACGAGCATCGCTGGGCGCGCAGCTAAGCAGTCGTTCCGAGCGCGAGGCTAGCGCCGCACGCTATACCGGTCGGCGCTCAAGCGGCGCCGGCCGTCTCCGCCTGGGCTAGCGCGCGCGCCATCTGGCTGAGCGCTTCCTGGTGCTTCAGATTGTCGATCAGCGCGAAATTGCGTGCCAGTTCCAGGCACATACGCTGCCTCGGACTGAGTTCGACGATCGGGCCATCGTCCTCCATCCCCTCGAAAAACCATGAGATGGGCACGCTGAGCACGCTGGCGATGTCGTAGAGCCGTCCCGCTGAGATGCGGTTCAGACCACGCTCGTATTTATGCGCCTGCTGATAGGTCACGCCGATCATCGCCGCGAGTTGCTGCTGCGACAGGCCCAGCATGATCCGGCGCTCGCGTATACGCATCCCGACATGCCGATCCGCCGTGTTCGCACGAGGCGACGGCTTGCCCGGCAGGGCATCGGCCTCGGCGTCAGGCTCCGCCACTTCGTCAGCGATCAGCTCGGTATGTTCCACGTCATCACCTCATGTTTACGCGAGGGCGCGTTGATGTCCGCGATGCCTCGCATGGTCCACGCCTGGTGCCGGTCGACATGTCGTTCTCTGTCGCCGCACTCTATCCTGGATTGAGAAGCGTCGGCCACGACAATACGTCGTAAGATTGTGTCTTTCGGCTGGTTTCACCCCAGCCGCTCGACGACAATAGCGTGCGGATGACGAAATGCCAGCATAAGCGGAAGATTGGCCTTTTATTCCGCCCGTCGCGTCATTCAGCCGGCTCTGACTTCGGCTGCGCCTGTTCGGCGAGTTTCGCGCGCAGGATCTCCACCTCGCGCTGCAACGCCTCGATCTGCGCCTGGTCGGCGGGGGCCTGCGCGGAAGGCGCCTGCGCCGCGCTGTGCGCCGTCTCGCCCGGCGCCTCCGTGCCGGTCGGCCGGTAGAACGGGCTGAACAGGCTCATCGCCCGCTCCATCATCGCCACGTTCTGCCGCCGCATCTCGTCCAGGCCGGGCGGCAGCAGGCTCCCCATCGTCTGCTGCATGGCCGCGCGCATCTGCTCCTGCTGGCGGGCGATGGCCCCCATCGTGTGCTCAAGGTAGCGCGGCACCAGGCCGCCGATGCTGTCGCCATAGAAGCCGATCAACTGGCGCAGGAAGGTGGTGGGCAGCAGCGCGCGTCCCTTGCTCTCCTCCTCCACGATGATCTGGGTCAGCACGCCGCGGGTGATGTCCTCGCCGCTGCGGGCATCGTACACGACGAAATCGCGGCCGTGGCGCACCATGTCGGCCAGCGTGTCGAGCGTGATGTAGCTGGAGCTTTCGGTGTTATAGAGCCGTCGGTTCGCGTATTTTTTCACCACCACAGGCGGCTGGGCCGGCATGTCGTCCGGGGCGGGAACCGGACCCTCGATCTGCGTCACGGCTGGCTCTCCTCACGGAACGGTGAATTCTTTAGCATGGATGCGGCGCTGTCCAAGGTTTTGCGACATATGGTCATCCCGCATACCGATGTGACCAGGCGCGGACACGATCGGGGTTGGGATAATGGTCGAAGCGCCGGCGCGCGCCATCATGGAAGACTGGATCACCATCTGCCAGAGCGAGCTGAGCGCGGCCGCCACGGACCGCGATCGTGCGCGCGCCTGGTCGGCTCTGGTGGGCGCCTCGGCCGATCTGGCCCGGCTCGCCTGGCTGGCCGCATCGCCCCCCGGTGGCGCCGATGACGCGGCCGGATCTGCCCGGCCCGCTGCACCGGCTGGGGCCTCGCCCGCTGATGATGCATCTGGCCCTGGCCGCGCAGAGCTCGAACGCCTCGCCGCACGTGTGGCCGAGCTGGAACGGCGGCTGGCCGAGCGCGGCTGAGCTGCTGGCCGGCGGACCTGACCGCGCGCTCCTGGCCGGGATCGCCGCCTATCGCCGCCACCCCTACGTCCGCACGCTCGGCGATCCACCCGCGATCTGGTCGGAAGGCAGCGCGCGCCTGCTGGATTACGGCGCGCCTGGCGGGCGGCCGCTGGTCGTTGTGCCGAGCCTGGTCAACCGCGCCTACGTGCTCGACCTGATGAACGGTCATTCCATGCTGCGCTTCCTGGCGGCGCGCGGCGTGCAGCCGCTTCTGCTGGATTGGGGGTACCCTGACGAGGCCGAGCGTGCGTTCACGCTGACCGACCTGGTGGCCGGCCGTCTGGAGCGGGCCTTGCTGGCGGCCGTCCAGCTTGCCGGGCGCCCGGTCACCCTGGCCGGCTACTGCATGGGCGGGCTGCTGGCCATGGCCGCGGCCCAGCGCCGCCCGGAACTGTTCGACCGGCTTGTGCTGCTCGCCACCCCGTGGGATTTCTGGGCGCCCAGTCCGGAGGGGCCGCGCCGGGTCGCCGCCTGCCTGCCCTGGCTGGAGCCGGCCCTGTCATTCGGCGGCGCCCTGCCGGTCGACGCGCTGCAGATGCTGTTCAACCTCGCCGATCCGGGCGGCGTCGCCGCGCGATACCGCGCTTTCGGGGCACGGAACCAGACGGGCGCCAGGGCACGGCGCTTCGTGGCGCTGGAGGACTGGCTGAACGACGGCGTGCCGC
>CAXUNK010000217.1:328-5553 GCA_964252425.1 uncultured Acetobacteraceae bacterium | reverse complement strand
GTTGCGGCGCGTCGCGCAATACAACCCCATCCCGCGCGCACGCCGCAACGTGGCGCACCATTACGATTTGAACGGGCGCCTCTACTCGCTCTTCCTGGACCGCGACCTGCAATATTCCTGCGCCTACTTCGCCACCGGCGCCGAGACGCTGGAGGAAGCGCAGGCGGCCAAGAAGCGGCACATCGCGCAGAAGCTGCTGCTGGACCGGCCCGACCTCCACGTGCTCGATATCGGCTCGGGCTGGGGTGGCATGGCGATCACGCTCGCCCAGGATTTCGGCGCGCGCGTGACCGGGATCACGCTGTCCGACGAGCAGTTACACGCGTCTCGGGCGCGGGCGGCGGCGGCCGGCCTGGGCGACCGCGTGGCCTTCGAGCTGCAGGACTTCAGGACCGTTCGCGGCACGTTCGACCGGGTCGTCTCCGTCGGCATGTTCGAGCATGTCGGTGTCACGCATTACGGCGAGTTCTTCGCCGCGGTCCGCGCCCTGCTGACGGCGGACGGCGTGGCGCTGATCCACGCGATCGGGCGCAGCGACGGGCCATCGGTGACCAACCCGTGGATCACGCGGCACATCTTTCCGGGCGGCTACTCGCCGGCGCTGTCGGAAGTGTTCCGTGCAGCCGAAGGGGCCAGGCTGATCGCCACCGATGTGGAGATCCTGCGCCTGCACTACGCGGAGACCATCCGCCACTGGCGCCGGCGGTTCGACGCCAACCGCGACGCGATCGCCGCACTCTACGACGAGCGGTTCACGCGCCTGTTCGGCCTATACCTGGCCGGCAGCGAGTACTCGTTCCGGCATCTCAACCACATGGTCTGGCAGATGCAGTTGGCCCGGCATCAGGCGGCGGTGCCGCTGACGCGCGACTACATGCTGGCTTCGGCGCCGGCGATCGGCACGCCCCATCGATCTCTGGAGGCCACGACGCTCAGCCGCAGTATCGGCGAGTGATATCGGCCGGGTTTCAGAGTGACACTTGAAGGAAGCAGTCCTTTTTTGAAAAAAAGGACCAAAAAACTTCTGTCTCCTACGCCTGCACCACGGTTCGCCCACGTTCTGCAAGAACCGCGGTGGCAGAACTGTTGCGAGCCGTAGTGCAGGCGAACAGAGCAAAAGCTTTTTGCTTCTTTTTCTCGAAAAAGAAGGCCTTTCTCCCTCCTACAATGTGTCAGCCCTCAGGCCAACTGACAAACATCGCTTTCCACCCTGGCGCGCACGCCGCAAACTGCTCCCATGCTGAAACTGCGCATCATTCCGTGCCTGGACGTGGCGGACGGACGGGTCGTCAAGGGCGTGAACTTCGTCGACCTGCGCGATGCCGGCGATCCGGTGGAGCAGGCGGCGATCTACGATGCGGCCGGTGCGGACGAGCTGACCTTCCTCGACATCACCGCCAGTCACGAGCGGCGCGACACGATCCTCGACGTTGTCAGCCGCACCGCGTCCAGCATCTTCCTGCCCTTCACCGTCGGCGGCGGCATACGCAGCACCGAGGATATGCGCCGCCTGCTGCTGGCCGGGGCGGACAAATGCGGAATCAACTCCGCGGCCATCGCCCGGCCCGAACTGGTAGCCGAAGCGGCCGAACGTTTCGGCAGCCAGTGCGTGGTCGCCGCCGTCGATGCCCGTGCGACCGGACCGGCACGCTGGGAGGTGTTTTCGCATGGCGGACGCAGGCCGACCGGCCTGGACGCGGTTGCCTGGTGCCAAAGGCTGGGCGCGCTCGGCGCCGGCGAGATCCTGCTGACCAGCATGGACCGCGATGGCACACGCTCCGGCTTCGACACCGACCTGCTGCGTGCGGTCTGCGCGGCGGTGCGGCTGCCCGTCATCGCCTCCGGCGGCGTGGGCACGCCCGAGCATTTCGTCGAGGGCGCGCGGGCGGGGGCCACGGGCCTGCTGGCCGCCAGCGTGTTCCATTTCGGCGTGCTTTCGGTGCCGCAGGTCAAACAAGCGCTGGCCGAGGCCGGACTTCCGGTTCGACTGCCGGCGCGATCGGCCTACACTCCCGAACGAATCGGCTGAAAAGAGAGGCTTGTGGCGAAAAAGGCCGACAAACCACGCAAGAGCGGCGCGGCACCGAAGCTGCCCGTCTCGACCGGCGTCTCGCCCAAGGTGCTGGACCGGCTGTGGGACGTGGTGCAGGCGCGGCGCAACGCGGACCCCGCGCTCAGCCACTCCGCGCGCCTGCTCTCCCGCGGGACGGCGAAGGTCGCGCAGAAATTCGGCGAGGAGGCGGTCGAATGCCTGATCGAGGCGGTGGCCGGCAACCGCACGGCACTCGCGGCCGAAAGTGCCGACGTGGTCTACCATCTGATCGTGTTGTGGGTCTCGGCCGGGCTGCACCCCTCCGAGGTATGGGCGGAGCTCGAGCGGCGCGAAGGCGTCTCCGGCATCGACGAGAAAGCGGCGCGCCGCGTGCTGCCGCCTGGCCCGCCCACGCGCAAGATTCCATGAGGGAAGAGCATGCCTGTCCACGGATTGGGTGAGTACGATCCCGGCAACGTCTTCGCGCGTATCCTGCGCGGCGAACTGCCCTGCCGCAAAGTGTATGAAGACGAATACGCGCTGGCGTTCCACGACATCAACCCGCAGGCGCCGGTGCACGTGCTGGTCATCCCCAGAACGCCGCATGTCTCGCTGGCCGATTTCGCGACGGGTGCGCCGCCAGCCACCGTTGCGGGGTTCTTCGCCGCCGTGACCCACGTGGCGCGCGAGCTGGGGCTCGAGGCGCCCGGATATCGCATCCTGGCCAATATGGGGCATGACGCGCACCAGGAAGTGCCGCATTTCCATGTGCACATCTTTGGCGGGCGCAAGCTGGGGCCGATGCTGCCGTAAACTACGTTCACAATGTTTGTTTACGTCATTTGACCGTCGTGATACGGACTCCCAATCTCAGAGGAGCAAGTAGTCATGCGTGACGAAGGCAGGAAAATTGCACTAGCAGCCGCTATAACTGCCTTGTGCGGCTCGTCACAATGCCTTGCGGGCACCTTTACCTATACCGTGCTGGGGTCGCCATATCCAAATATGACAGTCACAGGTGTTAATAGTAGAAATCAGGTTGTTGGTTTTTATTATAACGATGCGGCACCGGCCGTGGATTTGGGATTTTCCTGGTCAAACGGGCAATACGCCAGTGTGACAAACGGATGGTTCAACGGCCCGCTGAACGCGAGCGGTGCGGCCGCCTGTGTCGGCTGCTCCAGCAAGCGCGACGTCGCTGACACATACAACATTAACTCGGCAAAGTTGGTCGGATACCGGGTTACTGGTCTTCCAAAGCACATTCGGCCTTTCATTACCGGGATCAACGACGCGGGTACAGTGGCAGGGCTGGGGTTTGGCCGAGCCATCACTCAGCCCTTCTTCGCCACGAAGAAAGGGGCGGTTTTGTTGTCTCCGCCCTTCGACGGAGGCGGCAATAATGCCGGTTATAATAACCTTGACTTGCAAATCAACGAGTCCGGGACAGTCGCCGCGATCGGTTACGGTTATTACAAGGGAGTTGACGGAAATTGGCTGTTTACCTATTCCGGCGGCAGCTACACGATGTCGAAAACGCCTGCCGCATCCGGTGATTTTCCTTATGTCACCGTGGTCGCCAGCGATGGGACGATCGGCGGCGCGGGATCCCAGCCGTTTACCTTCCGGAACGGAACGTTCACCCTGTATGGATCGGCAGCATGCCAGAGCAGCGAAATCGTCGGTATCGGGCCAGATGACGAGGTCGCCGGCGAAGCTTGCCAATCTGCCGGCGGAGCGTTGCAAGCCTTCATAGCCATGAACGGCACCGCGCAACCCTATGAATATCCCGGCGCTGCCACGGGCAACACAATCATCTACTCGATGGCGTCGAACGGCACCATCGTTGGTCAGAGCAAAATCGGCAACGGCGCACCGTTCCTGTTCATTGGCATATGCCCGGCGGATCAGGAGCCCTGCACACAGTAGCCGTCTAGCGCGAGGTCATGGCCCATCCATGACCTCCTTGTTGCGGCGTCTCGGGCGGGAGGCTACTCTATTCGCTCTGTTATCGGCCACGACGTGAATGCCTACTTGAAGCGTCTTTAAATTGTCTCGCTGATCTCAAGCGCGATCTGTTAGATCATTGGCAAAACTCCGGAGGGCAGACAATCATGCGCGCTTCACACTATCTTGCGGTTGCCACCACCATGTTGCTCATTGGTGGCGCGGCCCCGGCTGTTGCGGGTTCGTTCACCTACACGGTG
The DNA here is from genome assembly GCA_964252425.1 of uncultured Acetobacteraceae bacterium. Taxonomy (GTDB): domain Bacteria; phylum Pseudomonadota; class Alphaproteobacteria; order Acetobacterales; family Acetobacteraceae; genus BOG-908. Next base: position 1,314 of record CAXUNK010000217.1, on the reverse strand, counting down.
CTGTCACCACCATACCCCAACCCAGTAGTGACCGGCGTCGACAGCAACAACCAAATCGTCGGGTTTTACCATGGAGCGCAGAGTGTTGACGGCTTTTCGTGGTCGAATGGACAATTTTCGAGTCTCCTCAAGGGCTATTTCAACGGCCCGATCAACGTCAAAGGTGCGGCAGCATGCTTTAAGTGCTCCGGAAGCGACGCCGTTGTCGATACTTACAACATAAACTCGGCGATATTTTCGAAATATAGGGTGTTGGGTCTTCCCCAGGGTTATCGGCCGGTCATAACTGGCATCAACATGTCGGGTACGGTTGCAGGATTTGCATATAACGCAAGAGCAAAAAGCAGCAGCGTTACACAGCCGTTTTCTGCGACGAAGAAAGAAGCGACATTGCTGTCCCCGCCTTTTGACGGCGGCGGAAACAGTGCTCACTATAACAATCTCGGTCTATTAATTAACGACTCAGGCCTGATCGCCGGGGTCGGCTATGGGAGCTACAAGGGCGTGTCCGGGAATTGGCTCTTTACCTATGCCAATGGCACCTACACGATATCGAAGCCGCCTCAGTTAGCCGATAATTACGTGGTTGTGTCCGTGTTGGCCGATGATGGGACAATCGGCGGGACCGGAGTGCGGCCGTTTACCTTCAAGAATAGCACCTATACCCTCTACGGGCCGGCGACATGCACGTATGGCTCGGTTGCTGGCATCGGGCCGGGCGACGAAGTCGCAGGCGAAGACTGCCATACTGAGAACGGGGCGTTGCAGGCCTTCATAGCCGTGAACGGCACCGCGCGACCCTATGAGTACCCCGGCGCCGCCACGGGCAGCACAACGATTATTTCGATGGCATCGAACGGCACCATTGTCGGCGGGAGCAGCGTCGGCAACGGCGCACCTTTCCTGTTCATCGGCATATGCCCGGCGAACCAGGCGCCCTGCACACAGTAGCCGAAATGGCAGCGAGGTCATGGTCCGTCCATGAC
>CAXUNK010000217.1:0-318 GCA_964252425.1 uncultured Acetobacteraceae bacterium | reverse complement strand
CCCCCCACTGCCCCCTAATGCCCCGCGAGGTATTGCCCCGCCATTGACCGCGCTGCCGAGCGTCGTCAGCTGCGAGCGCGAGTAAAAAATCTCCGCCTCCTCTTCCTCCTCGGGCGGGTTTTCGAGCCGGGCGAAAAACGCCTCCGCCACCTCGTCGCACAGAAAATCACGGCGCCAGTCCAGGCTGGGCGCGTCGTCGCGCCAGAAGGCGGCGAACAGATCCATGCCGATCGCACCCGCGCCCGCCGCGAACAACACCGCGGCCGGGGCGCCGCCCCCGCCCCCCGCCCCCCGGCCGGGCCCCCCCCGCGCCGGGGG
>CAXUNK010000216.1:0-5569 GCA_964252425.1 uncultured Acetobacteraceae bacterium | reverse complement strand
GTGCCGGACGACGCCACCGCCGACCGGCTGATCGAGGACAAGCTGGGCCAGGGCGGGTTCGCGCACCCGGCCGGCGAGCGGCCGGATTCGCTGCTGGTCGGCGCATCGGCCTGGGCGCTAGGCCTGTCCGCGCGGCTGATCGGCCCGCAGGACACGCCGGAGGGCATATTGCGCGGCGTGGTGCGGCGGCTGGGCCTGCCCACCGTGCGCGGCGCGCTGCGCCAGGCGATGCGGGTGATGGGCAACCACTTCGTGCTGGGCCAGACGATCGAGGAGGCGCTCGGCCGCGCCACGTCACGCGCCGGACGCGTGTTCCGCTACAGCTTCGACATGCTGGGCGAGGGCGCGCGCACCGCCGAGGATGCCGCGCACTACCAGGCGAGCTACGCCGCCAGCATCGAGGCGATCGGGCGGGCCGCCGGCAACAGGCCGCTGCCGGAACGGCCGGGGATCAGCGTCAAGCTCTCGGCGCTGCACCCGCGCTACGAGGCCGTCTCCCGCGCCCGCGTGATGGACGAGCTGGTGCCGCGCGTGCGCGAGCTGGCGCGGGCAGCCGCCATACGCGGCTTGAATTTCACCGTGGATGCGGAGGAGGCCGATCGGCTCGAACTGTCGCTGGACGTGATCGCGGCCGTGGCAGGCGACCGTCAGCTCGCCGGTTGGGACGGGTTCGGGCTGGCCGTGCAATCCTATGGCAAACGGGCGCGCGAGGTGATCGACTGGGTGGGCGCGCTCGCCAGCTCGCTGGACCGCCGGTTCATGGTGCGGCTGGTGAAAGGCGCGTACTGGGACACGGAAATCAAGCGCGCGCAGGAGCGCGGGCTCGACGACTACCCGGTCTTCACGCGCAAGCCGATGACCGACCTCAGCTACATGGCCTGCGCCGAACGCCTGCTGGCGCAGCGGCCGCGCATCTACCCGCAATTCGCGACCCACAACGCGCTGACCGTGGCCAGCGTCATCGAGCGTGCAGGCGACACCGAGGGCTACGAGTTCCAGCGCCTGCACGGCATGGGCGACGCGCTCTATGCCGCGCTGCTGGCCGACCATCCGGGCATCGGCGTGCGCACCTACGCGCCGGTTGGCGTGCATCGCGACCTGCTGGCCTACCTTGTGCGGCGATTGCTGGAAAACGGCGCAAATTCTTCTTTCGTTTCGGTGGCGGCCGACGCCGATGTGCCGGTCGAAACCCTGCTGAGACGGCCGTCCTCGATCGTCGGCACCCCGGCGCGGGCGCGCAATGCATCCCTGCCGCTGCCATCGGCCTTGTTCGGAGACGGGCGGCAAAACTCGGCGGGCGTGGAGTTCGGCCATGCCGAGACGTTGCAGGCGCTGCTCGACGATGTCGCGGCCCATGCGGGGCCGGGGAGTGCCGCACCCGTGATCGCCGGTCTGGTCCAGCAAGGCGTATCGCGCCCTGCGCTCTCGCCCGTGGACGGCCTGCGCGACGTCGGCCAGGTGATCGACGCCACGCCGGAGATGGCTGACGAGGCCATGCGAGCGGCTTCCGCCGGCTTTCACGCCTGGCAGCGGACACCGGCCGAGGCTCGTGCGGCCGCGCTGGAACGCGCCGCCGATGCTCTGCAGGCGCAGCGCGGACACCTGCTGTATCTGCTCGCTGAGGAGGGCGGCAAGACGCTGGATGACGGCGTGGCCGAGATACGCGAGGCGGTCGATTTCCTGCGCTACTACGCGGCACAGGCGCGCACCCTGTTCGGCGCCGGCCAAACCCTGCCCGGACCGACCGGCGAGCGCAACGTCCTGCGCCACCGTGGGCGCGGCGCGTTCCTGTGCATCTCGCCTTGGAATTTCCCGCTCGCGATCTTCATGGGCCAGGTCGCCGCCGCACTTGCCGCCGGCAACAGCGTGGTCGCCAAACCGGCCGAGCAGACGCCGCTGATCGCAGCCGAGGCGGTGCGGCTGCTGCACGAGGCAGGCGTGCCCGAGAGCGCGCTGCATCTGGTGACGGGCGACGGGTCGGTGGGCGCGCGCCTCGTCGCCCATCCCGCCGTGGCCGGCGTCGCCTTCACCGGATCGACGCCGGTTGCCTGGGCGATCAACCGCGCGCTGGCGGCGAAAGACGGCCCGATCGTGCCGCTGATCGCCGAGACGGGCGGCATCAACGCCATGATCGTGGATGCCACCGCTCTGCCCGAACAGGTGGTCGATGACGCGGTGATGAGCGCGTTCCGCAGTGCCGGCCAGCGCTGTTCCGCACTGCGCCTGCTCTGCGTGCAGGAGGATGTGGCCGACCGCGTGATCGCCATGCTGGCGGGTGCCGCGCGCGAGCTGAAGCTGGGCGACCCGCGCGACCCGAGCGTGCATATCGGTCCCGTGGTGGATGCCGACGCGCAGGCGCGTCTGCTGGAGCATATCGCGCACATGAAAGCGACGGCGCGCACGCACTATGCGGGCGAAGCGCCGGCGCGCGGCTACTTCGTCGCACCCCACATCTTCGAGCTGGACCATCCGCGCGACCTCGCTTCCGAGATTTTCGGGCCGGTGCTGCACGTCGTGCGCTACCGGGCCGCCGAGCAGGACGCGCTGCTGGATGCGCTGGACGCCACCGGCTACGGCCTGACGCTGGGAATACACACCCGCATCGACGCGGCCGCCGAACGCATCGCCGCGCGCCTGTCCACCGGCAACATCTACGTCAACCGCAACATGATCGGCGCCGTCGTCGGCGTGCAGCCGTTCGGCGGGTCAGGCCTGTCCGGCACCGGCCCCAAGGCGGGCGGACCGGATTACCTGCGCCGGTTCGGGCTGGAGCAGACGGTGTCGGTCAACACGGCAGCGGCCGGCGGCAACGCGGCGCTGCTGGCGGCGGAGGAGTGACAAGGCGAAGCACACGCTTATTCGAGTACGCCAATCTTTCGTCGCATGGCTTTAACAAGAATTTCGTAGTGTTTGATAACGTTTAATCCCGCACTCTCAAGTTCATCTAACACTCGGGCATAGCGCTCGGGTTGCTCCCATTCCCACTCTGCTGGGACAGATGAAAAATCTTGGCTTCCGTCAACAACCCACGTTTGCAGGCTTATCTTGCGGAGTAAAGTCTCTACGACGTCTTTAACATTCGCTCGATATGTCTCCAACTCAGCATCCCAGAACTCAAACAGCGGATTTTCGCAAGCTTGGAGAAATTCACAAAGCGGGTCAAATTTGCTTCTTCTAAAAGCCGATCCTACGAACAAGCCCTGCTTGATGAAGGAAATCACTCCGTCCCAGGGCAGGATTTTATGAACCTGCGCAGCTACGTGTTTATCGTTCTGAAAGGCGGTCTCGTCGGATTGATAGATCGGTTAATACATAACTTTTTTAAACCACTCAGTTCGGTGCCGAATGAGCTCAGACGCTGAATACTTTGTTCCTCTCGGATGTTTATGGTCGTATGAGCGCATATCGGCATGGCAATCAAAGCATAACGGAATACAGTTGTCCTCCGTATCGTCGCCGCCTTCCGATCGAAGTCTAATATGGTGAAGTTCGATTTTTAGACCAACAAATCTGTGACATATCGCACAATGGCGTGCGCAAGATACCAGAATACTGTCTCGCACACGGTCAGAGAAACTCATATTACCAGGCTCAAGAGCCGCCGGTAACTCGCGCGATCTCCGCGCGCACCATGCGCTCCACCATCGCCGGCAGGTGCTCGTCCAGCCAGGTCTTGACCAGCGGGCGTATCTCCTCGCGCACCATGTCTTCCAGCGTCGGGCCGCCGCGATAGACCGGCGTCTGTTGCTGGCCCAGCACGCGCACCAGCGCCCCCATCGAGGCGCTGGCGGCCGCCGCTGATGACGGTGCCAGCAGCGGCTCGCCTGCGGGCGCCGAGGTGGAGGGTGCGTCGTACGGATCACGCCGGGCGGCTTGCGGCGGGCCGGGGTCCTCGGGGAAATCGTCTGCCACGTGCGGCGGCTCCTCGATCAACATGCTCTGGTCCAGCACGAAGACGTCCGGGCTGGGCGATACGTCCTGCACGGTCTGCCCGGCGGCGTCATGCGCGGCTGGGTCGGCCAGGCCAGGCTCCGCACCGGTCTCCGCGGCCGGCTCCTCGTGCAGGATGCGCCGGATGGAGGCCAGGATGTCCTCCATCGAGGGGTCCGGCGCGCCCTCCGCCTGGCTCATCGGCGTCAGCGGCCCGGCTGGTTGACGGCACGGTCGCCCGAGCCCCACAGCAGATCCTTGACCGCGCGGTAGTAGGCGGTCTCGTCGTAGAGCGGCACGCTCAAGCCCAGGTCGCTGGCGGTGAGCCGTCCGATGGCCGACGCCACGCCGTAGCTGGCGGTGACCAGGCTGGTCACGTTCTGCACCAGCGTGATCTCGGCGGCGAGCAGGTTCTGCTGGCCGATCAGCACTTCCTGCGTGGTGGCCGAGCCGACCAGCGCCTCACGCTCGAGACCTTCGAGCGCGATCTCGCTGGACCGGACGGCGACATGGCTGCTCTGGATGGAGGCGCGGGCGGCCACCAGCGTCTCGTAGGCCTGCACCGCCTGCTGCCGTGCCGCGCGCTGCGCATCCTCGGTCTGGCGCACCGCCTGCAGATAGTTTTGCCGCGCCTGACGGATGGCCGCGTATTCCGCGCCGCCCTGGTAGAGCGGCCAGGACAGGTTGAACAGCGCCTGCTCGCCGTATGTCTTTATTCCGAGTTCAGACTGATTCTTGTTGTAGAACGCGCTTCCTTGGAAGCTGATATTCGGCGCCAGCGCAGAGAAGGCGACATCCACCGCGTCACGGAACTGCGATTGGTTGAACTTCGCGGCGATCACGTTGGGATTGTTGGCCAGCGCGAGCTGAGACGCGGCCGCCTCGGTTTTGACTGGCAGTTGCAGCGGTTGCGGGTCCGCCAGGTCAGCCGGCGGCTGCACGCCCACCTCGCGCACGAAGGTGGCGTTGGCGGTCTCCAGCGTGCCTTCCGCAGTTTGACGCGTCGCGATTGCTTGCGCCAAGGCCGCCTCGGCTTGCGCCACGTCGGTACGGGTCAGCTCGCCCACGCGAAAACGGTCGTTGATGGCACGCAACTCGTCGCCCAGCACCTGCTCGTTGGCCTGGTCCAGTTTGAGCAACTGACGGTCTTCGATCACGCCGACATAGGCGTTGATCGTATCGCCAAAAACGCTCTCTTCCTCGGCGATGAGGCGTGCCCGCTCCGCATACACCATGTTGACGGATTCGTGGGTGGTCGCCGTGGTTCGACCGCCGCGATAGAGATACTGTGTGACAGTGGCCTGAACCGAGTCCAGATTACGGTTGTTCTTGGTGGAAGCGAACGGTTTCCCGTTACTTGGCTCCACCAGTCCTGTAAGGGGATTGACCCCTCCTACACCCCCGGTGAAAGTGTCGAAACGACCTACAGCCGCACCATCGCTGCCCGTCACCGCAACCGTCGGCCGCCAGCCCGCCAGCGCGCTCGGCACGTTCTCGTCGGTGGCGCGCAGATGCGCGCGCTCGCCGGTCAGTTGCGGGTTGTTCTCGTAGGCCAGCCCCAGCGCCTCGGCCAGGGTGTGCGGCACGCTGTCCGGCTGGTCGGTGGCGATCGTGCGCTCCATGCCGGGGCCGGCCGGCA
>CAXUNK010000215.1:4559-5601 GCA_964252425.1 uncultured Acetobacteraceae bacterium | reverse complement strand
GTCCGGCGCGCCGCTGGCGTTCAGGGCGGCGGCGGCCCTGATCGCGAGGTCGCTGCTGGGCGCGCTCTGATAGGCGGCCAGGAACGCGCCGGCCGCACGGGCGTGGTCGCCGGCCGCGCGCCCCGCCAGGCCGTCCAGCGCGCGTGCGGCCGGCATGTTGGCCGGATCGGCGCGCAGCGCGGCGGCCTCCTGCAGCGCCTTCTGAACACCTCCCGCGCGGAAGGCCACGTTCACCACCGCGGCCATCAGGGGGGCGTTTCCGGGTGCAGCCTCCACACCCTCGCGCAACACCGCGCGCGCGTCCTCGAACCGCGAGCGGGAGGCGAGCAGGTCCGCCAGATCGATCCGCGTGCGCGTGTCCGGGCTGCGTGCCAGCAGGTCGCGATAGACGCGCTCGGCCTGGTCCTCGTGGCCGGTGGTCGCCAGGACGCGGGCGCGCAGCGCATCGAGTTGCGGGTTCTCCGCGCTGGTCCGGTCCAGCAGCGCCACCGCCCGGTCCGCCTTGTGGTCGCGCACATAGGCGCCGGCCAGGCTGGCGGTGATGCCGGGCGAATCGGGTGCCGCGGCATGGGCCGCCTCGGCCAGCCTGACCGCCTCGTCCTCCTGCTTGGAGGACAGGAGGTCGGGCAGCAGCAGGTTGAGCGCCGTCTGGTCGGCGGGCCGCTTGCGCAGCATGGCGCGCAGTAGCATTTCGGCGGCCTGCCGGTCGCCGCGCATCCCGTACACGCGCACCAGGTTGACCGCGGCCGCCTCGCTGTCCGGAAACCGCCGCTGCACGTCGAGCAGCGCCTTCTGCGCGCCGTCCAGATCGAGTGCGGCCAGCTTCACCTGCGCGGCCAGCACGCCGGCCACCTCGCTGTCGCCGGTGATCGCCCGCACGCGCGCCACCCCGTCATCGGCCGCCGCCAGGTCACCCCGGTTCAGCGCCGCCTGCACCAGCGCCTCGGCGGCCAGGCGCTGGTCCGGCTGCACCTTCAGCGATTGCTGCAACGCCGCCTCCGCCGAGCGCCCGTCGCCCAGAAAGAGGGCCGAGGCAGCCAGC
>CAXUNK010000215.1:0-4549 GCA_964252425.1 uncultured Acetobacteraceae bacterium | reverse complement strand
TCAGGATGGCGGTGTCGCGCGGGGTCAGCCGCGCCGCGTCGGCGAAGCTCGTGCGCGCCGCCTGCGTCTGCCCGCTCATCGCCTGCGCCTGCCCCTGCAGGTCGAGCGTGTCGGCGTCGGGCTTGGCCGAGAGCGGCGGGCGGTGCAGGAAATCGAGCGCCTGGGCCGGCTTGCGCCGGGCGAGCGCCACCATCGCGGCCAGCTTCAGCCCGTCCGGATCGTCCGGCTGCTGGGCCAGGAACTTCGCCGCCTCCTCCTCGGCCAAAGCGGGCTGGCCCAGCGCCAGCTTGACCTGCGCTACCAGGTAGTCGCCCCGCGGTATCCGCTCCACCGACGGGCCGATACGCGTCAAGTTCGTGTCGGCCGCGGCGTAGTCATGCTCGGAGACGGCCAGGATGGCGGCCAGCACGTTGGCGCCGATGTTGTTGGGCGTCGCCTGCAGCACCTGCCCCAGCACGGCCCGCGCCTCGTGGATCTGGCCGAGTGCAGCCAGCGCCCGCGCCTTGACCAGCAGCGCGTCCAGCCGGCCGGGCGTCGCGGCCAGTATCGGCTGTGCGATAGCCATCGCCGTCTTGGGGTCCTGGCGTCGCAGCGCGATCTCGGCCAGCAGAAGCTGCGCGTCCGTATTGCCTGGCGAGTGCGCCAGAACACGGTGCGCGGAGGCGGCGGCACCGTCCAGGTCGCCGCTCACCAGCGACACGCGTGAGGCGGTCAGCAGCACTTCCGGCGCGTCCGGCGCGGCCTGGCGCGCCTGCGCGATCGTGGCCTGCGCCGCCTGTGTCCGGCCGAGCGCGAGTTGCGCCGCCGCCGTGATCGTCAGCCGGTCGACCCGCTCGGCCGGCGGCCCGGACGACGGGTCGAAATCCTTCAGCGCGGCGTCGAAATGGCGCTGCTGCAGATAGGCCTGGCCCAGCGGCATGATGATGGCCGCCCGGTCGTAGCCGCGATCGGCCGCGCGTCGAAGCTGCAGCTCGGCCGCCGCCGGGTTGCCCAAAACCAAGTCGACCTCGCCCAGCAGGAAGGCCGCGACCTTGTTCTGCGGATGCGCGCGCGTCGCCTGACGCAGATAGAGCTCGGCGCCGCGCATGTCGTTGCGCGCCATCAGCGCCCGCCCGCTGTCGATCGGGTCGCGTCGATGCAGCACCAGCCAACCGCCGGCGCCTGCCGCGAGCAGGATGACCAGACCGATCGCTAACGCCTTGCGCATGATGCATCCAGATCAGGAGGGAGGACGTAGTGGCTCGTAACCCATCGCGGCGCCAAGGTGAACGGCCGGGGGCGGTCCGCCCGGTCCCGCCCAGACCGTATAGCTCGCCGGGACAATACCCTCAGGCTGCAAGTTTAAGTAAAATAAAACGATTGCAGTCGTAAAATCGCTCTTTTATGTACACGCACATATCCAGGGCGGGACGGAGTTGATGGCAGCGGCACCAGGCCGGATCGGAGGCTGGCTTTTCGTGGCCGCAGTCTCCGGCACATTGTGCCTGGGCGGATGCGGCAACGCCCCGTCCGGTGCGCAAACCGTCGGCGCGTCCACGGCGCAGCCGGGTGAGGGCGGCCAGTACGTCATCGGACCGGGCGACATGCTGTCGATCTTCGTGTACGAAGCACCGCCGCTCTCGGTCAACGAACTGCCGGTCCGGCCGGATGGCCGCATCTCGGTGCCGCTGGTGCCCGACGTGATGGCGGCCGGCAAGACGCCCTCCGAACTCGGCGCGGTCATCTCCGCCAGTCTCAAGAAATTCGTCAAGGACCCGAACGTCACCGTCATGGTCCGGTCATTCCAGGGACCGTCCGACCGGCGGGTGCGCGTGATCGGAGAGGCCACGGACCCCGAAGCCATCCCGTATACCGAGAACATGACGCTGCTGGACGTGATGATCGCGACCAAGGGGCTGACCAAGTTCGCCGCCGGCAACCGCGCCGTCATCGTCCGCCATGCCGCGGGCGGGGAGCAGCGCATCCACGTGCACCTCTCGGACCTGATCAAGGATGGTGATATAACCCAGAACGTGGCGATGCAGCCTGGCGACACGCTGATCATCCCACAAAGCTATTTTTGAGCAGGATGGACATGCGCGCGCACGCGTTCGATCGGCCGGCCGCAGCGCCGGTTCGCGCCGATGGCCGCTTCCCGGCCCGGCCTGAGCGGGTCTGAGCATGGAATCGATGCGCGATCTCGCGGGCCGCTATGCCGGGCTCGCCTGGCGGCGACGCTGGTGGGGGCTGGCGGCTGCCTGGCTTGTCTGCCTGGCCGGCTGGCTCGGCGTGGGGCTCATGCCCAACCAGTTCGAGGCCGGCGCGCGCGTCTATATCGACGCGGACGCCGTGCTGACCCCGCTGCTGCGCGGCATCGCGGCCGACAGCTCGATGACCGATCAGATCGATTTGCTGCAGCACATGCTGCTCTCGCGTCCGAACCTCGAGAAGATCGTGGCCAAGACCGATCTGGCGCTGGACACCAGGTCGGCCGCGGACATGGAGGCCACGGTCTCCCGCCTGTCCCAGACGATCAAGGTGGTGCCGCAGGCACGCAACATCTTCTCCATCACCTTCCGCAGCCCCGACCGGCAACTGGCCTTCGACGTGGTGCAGGCGGTGCTGGCCAGCTTCATCGAGAACCGGGCCGGCGACAATCGCGACGACATGGAGAAGGCGTCGCAATTCCTCGACGAGCAGATCGCCAGCTATGAACGCCAGCTGCGCGAGGCCGAGGGCAGGCGGGCGGAGTTCCGCGCCCGCTACGTCGATCTGCTGCCCGGCGATGGCGGGATCAACCGGCTCGAACAGGCGCGCATGCAGGTGACCACCCTGTCGGGCCAACTGGCCGATGCGAAATCCCGCCGCGAGCTTCTGGCCAACGAACTCGCGGGCACCCCCGCGCTGGTGGTGACCGAAGCGGCCGGCGGCGGCTCGGACTCGCACAGCGCGCTGCGCGGTGCCGAGGACCGGCTGCGCGAACTGCGCAAGGTGTACACGGACAACTACCCCGAGGTGATCTCGCAGGAGCGCGCGGTCGAAGAGCTGCGCCGCAACGACCATGCGCCGGCCGCTTCCGGCGGCCGGTCGGCGCCGAACCCCGTCTATGAGCAGCTCAAGCTCCGCCTCGTCGAGACCGACGCGCTGATCGACAGCCTGCAGCGCCAGATCCAGGACGCGACGCAGGAGCGCAACCGGCTGGAGGGCATCGCCCACGCCGCCCCGAACCTCGAGGCGCGCTACGTGAACCTCAACCGCGACTACGAAGTGCTGCGGAAGAACTACGACGAGCTGCTGGCCAGGCGGGAAGGCATGCGCATCGCCACCGCCGCCCAGGTGCGCGCGAGCAACGTCAAGATGGTCATCATCGACCCGCCGCTGGTCTCGCACACGCCGGTGGCCCCGGCGCGCGTGCTGCTCTCGGTGGGCGTGCTGATCGCCGGTCTGGCCGCCGGGGCCGGCGTGATCGTGGCCTGGCTGATGCTGGATCAGTCGTTCCACAGCATCCTCGACCTGCGGGCGACCGGGCTGCCGGTGATCGGCGCCATCTCACTGGCCGCCTTTCCCGTCACCTGGCGAACCCGCCTGCGTCAGGCGACGGCCTTCGGTTCGGCGGCCGGGCTGCTGCTGGCCGCACTCGGCGGCGTCCTGCTGCACTACACGCAGCGCGGCTGATGGACACGCACGCCCCCATCGAGCTGGACGGCCCGGCGCCCACCCTGCCGCGCAGCCTGGCCAACATGGTCCAGGCCGGGCTGGTGGTCGAGACGGACGGCCGTACCCGGCTCGGCGACGAGTTCCGCATCGCGGCCAGCCGGCTCGATGTCGTCATCCGCAAATCCATCGCCGCCGGCGAGCCCTGCGGCAATTTGGTGCTGGTCACCAGCACGCGGCCCGCCGAGGGCAAGAGCTTTTCAGCCCTCAACCTGGCCGCCGCCCTGTCGCGCACCGGAACGCGCCCGGTGCTGCTGATCGATGCCGACGCGAAGATACGCTGCCTCAGCGAGCTGCTCGGCCTGGCCCACACCCCCGGGCTGCTCGACCTCGCCGCCGACGGCGCCTGCCAGCCGGAGCGCATGATCGTCTCCACCCCGCTGCCCGGCCTGACCGTTCTGCCGCTGGGCGACCCCAACCTGCCGCGCGACATCGGCGAGCGCAGCCAGCCGCTGCCGGCGGTGGCCGAACGCCTCTCGCGCCATTTCAGCGGCTCGACCCTGGTGATCGACACCGGCCCGCTCCTGGCCACCAGCGACCCGAGCGTGCTGGCGCCGGTCGCCTCGCAGATCGTGATGGTGGTCGAAGCCGCCCGCACCCAGCGCAGCGAGCTGGATGCGGCGCTGGAGATGATCAAGGCGTGCCCCAAGATCGTATTGCTGCTCAACAAGCAGTCCGGCCACAACCGCTCCTCCTTCGGCGCCTACAGCTACACCGGCGACTACTACGCCAAGCCCAACGCCCCGCCACCGCCCCGCCGGCCATGAGATGACGCAGCAGGGCAGGCCGCCTGGGAGTTCCGGACGCGCGCACTGGCTGGCCGTCGCGGGCGGCCTGCTGGCGGCGTGGTTGCAGC
>CAXUNK010000214.1:0-5610 GCA_964252425.1 uncultured Acetobacteraceae bacterium | reverse complement strand
GGCCGCGATTGCCGACAGTCCGGTCCATGCCGGCCGCCAGGTGCTGCGCCTGGGCGATGTGGCGTTCGTGGCCCGCACGCCGCTGCCCGCGCCGGTGGCGCGCCTATATCAAAACGGCCAGCCGGCCGTGCAGCTGGTCGTCGTCCCGGCGCGCGGTGAGGCGGGCGCGGCGCTCGACCGGCGGGTGGCCCAAACCCTGGGCGTTGCGCCGTTGCCTGGCGGCATTGAGCTGAGGTAGTATCATAAGAGGAAGGAAGGTCTTCTTTTTCGAGAAAAAGAAGCAAAAAGCTTTTGTCTGTTCGCTTGCACTGAGGCTTGGAACAGTTCTGCCAAAATGGTTCTGGCAGAACTGTTCCGGGCCTATGCAGGCGTGGTCCTTTTTTCCAAAAAAGGACTGCTTTCTTCGACTGTCATTCGCAAAGCCACTGGTTTAAGTCCGAACGACCGAAAGCTGCATGGCGTATCCGATCTTCCTCCAGTTGGCCGGGCGGCGTGTGACGGTGCTGGGGGAGGGCGAAGCGGCCGACCGCAGGGCGGCCTCGCTGGCCGCCGAGGGTGCGATCGTCGAACGGGTCATGACGGCCGCCGAAGCGCGCATACCGGGCTGCGCCCTGGCGGTCGCGTCCGGCGCGCCGGAAGACGAGCTGGCGGCGTTCTCGGCGGCAGCGCAATCGGCCGGCGTACCGGTCAACGTCGTCGATCGACCGGAGCTGTGCAGCTACATCACGCCGGCCATCGTCGATCGCGCTCCGCTCACGATCGCGATATCCAGCGGAGGCGCCGCACCCGTGCTGGCCCGGCTGCTGCGCGCCCGGATCGAAACCTTGCTTCCGCCCGGCTGGGGCCGTCTCGCGTCGCTGGCCGACAGTTTCAAGACCGAAACACGTCGCCGCCTGCCCGATGTGGTGCGGCGCAGACGCCTGCTCGAGCGTGTGTTTTCTGGCCGTGTCGCGGACCTCGTATTCGCAGGGGATGAAGCAGAAGCAGCGGCCGAGTACCGTGCGGAGCTCGAGGCCGCCGAAGCCGGCGCCGAGCGCGCCCAGCCCGGCATCGTGCATCTTGTGGGGGCGGGTCCGGGGGCGGCCGACCTAGTCAGCCTGCGCGGCCTTCGACTGCTTGGCGAGGCGGACGTGATCGTCCATGACCGGCTGGGCACGGCCGAGGTGCTCGACCTCGCACGGCGCGACGCCGAGCGCATCGATGTCGGCAAGAGTCAGGGCGACCACACGATGCCGCAGCGCGACATCGACGCGCTGCTGGTGCGGCTGGCGCGCGAGGGACGGCGTGTGGTGCGGCTGAAGGGCGGCGACCCGTTCATCTTCGGGCGCGGCGGGGAAGAGGTGGACGCGCTGGCGCAGGCCGGGGTGGCGCATGAGGTGGTGCCGGGCATCACCGCGGCGCTTGCCTGCGCGGCCTCGGCCCGCATCCCGCTCACCCATCGCGCGGCGGCCCATGCGGTGACGTTCGTGACCGCGCACCGCCGGCGGGAGGATCTGGGCATCGACTACGCCGGCCTGCTGCGGCCCGGCGTCACCCTGGCCATCTACATGGGCCTGGCCACCCTGCCCCGCCTGTGCCGCGAGCTGGCGGAGGTTGGGTTTTCGACCGAAATGCAGGCGGTGCTGGTGGAGAGCGGCGGGACGGCACAGGCGAGGGTGTTGCGTGGCACGCTCGTGCGCCTGGCCGCCGAGGCCGCTGGCTGGACGGCGGGAGGCCCCGTTCTGATCCTGCTGGGCGGCACGGCCGACCTGCCGGAGCGCGACGCCGAGGACGGAACCGCATCTTGAACGAGCGCGCTGCCCTCCGCGCACCTACGGCAATGACAGCGACTTCGATGCGCGGGCCGGGTACTGCATGATGAGCGTGTGGGACGAGTAGGACACCCACACATGGACCAGCGACTGGAAGTCGGCACCCAGGATCATCTGCACCGACCCGTCGAACGGGCCATCGGCCACGCTGACGGGAAGCCGCTCGAAGGCAAGATCGCCGACCGCCACGTCCGACAGGACGGCATGCGTCGCGACCAGGCGTCGCGGTCCGACGCCGCCCACAAAATCCTGCCGCGCGCCCGGCGGCGCAGGACGTAGGCCGAACCGGTCCGCCGCGCTGCGGGTAATCAGCGAGCTGGGCGACCCCGTATCGATCAGCGCGACCAGGCTCGTGCCCGCGACATCGACGCGCACGCGCGGGCGGCGGTCCTCCCCATTCGGTTCGAGCCTGGCGCTGAACAACGGGCCGCCCAGGAAGGCCGCGGGCGCATGACAGTCGCCGGTCGGCCGATACAGCACGATTTGCGACTCCGGGAAGTCCAGGTCGATATCGAACTGCGAGACGAGATCGATGCTGAGCAGCCCGTCGGACCAGTTCATGCCGAAGTCGCTCGCCACGAAATTATAGTTCCGGCCGCGCAGACCGCCGAGTTCGACGGTGCGGGCCGTCACCAGATGCGCGGTGCGCGCCCCGCCGATGCCGCCCACCACGGCCAGCGTGTTGCGTATCTCCTCGCCCTGCATGTGGGGGAGTTGCAGCCGATTGACCGCCGCTTCCGACAGCAGACTGTTGAACGCCCCGGTGTCGAAGATCAGCTTTGCCTCACCACCGTTCAACGTGGCTGTCACGAGCGGATGTTCATGCGCGATCGTCACCGGCAGCACGGCCACGCGCGCCATGGTGCATTGGGCGCGCGCGTCGATATTGACGAGAGAAAGGCACACGGCCACCGTCAGGATTGCGATCCGGTCCGAGACGCGCAGGATGCTTTCAGCCATTCCCTAATGGGAACGATATCCGGCAGATTGTCAAAAACTCGCTCAGAACACGATCACCTGCCGTACCGCGTGCCCGTCGGCCAGCCTGTCGAAACCCTCGTTGATCCCGTCCAGAGTCAGCCGGTGGGTCAGCAGCCGGTCCACCGGCAGGCGGCCCGCCTGATAGAGCGCCACGAAGCGCGGCAGGTCGCGCCGCGGCACCGCGGAACCCATGTAGCTGCCGCGCACCGTGCGCTCCTCGGCCACCAGGCTGACCGCCGGCACCGAGAACATCCGGCTCGGGTGCGGCAGGCCGGTCGCGACCGTCATTCCGCCGCGGCGCGTGGCGGCATAGGCCTGGGCCAGCACCGCCTCGTGGCCGACGGATTCGAAGACGAACGCCGCACCCCCCTGCGTCGCCGCGCGCAGCTCGGCCACCGCCCCCTCGCCGGCATCGACCGCATGCGTGGCCCCGAGCGAGATCGCCAGCGCCCGCTTTTCGGCCACCGGATCGACGGCCACGATAGGGTGGGCGCCGGAGGCGACCGCGCCCAGCACGCAGGCCAGGCCCACACCCCCCAGGCCGAACACGCCCACACTGGCGCCGGGGCTCACCCGCGCCGTGTTCACCACCGCGCCCACGCCGGTCATCACCGCGCAGCCGAACAGGGCGGCGATCTCCATCGGCACGCCCGGGTCGATGCGCACGGCGGAGCGGGCGCTGGTCACGATGCGTTCGGCAAAGCCGGAGACGCCCAGATGGTGGTGCGTGGCCTGGCCATCCGCATCGCCCCAGTGCCGCCCGCCGCCCAGCAGCACGCCGGCGGTGTTGGACGCGGCCCCCGGTTCGCACAGCGCCGGCCGCCCCTCGGCACAGGGCAGGCAGGCGCCGCAGCTCGGCACGAAGGAGAACACAACGTGGTCGCCCGGCGAAAACCCCGTCTCAGGGCCGGCCTGCTCGACCGTGCCCGCTGCCTCGTGGCCCAGCACCATCGGCATCGGGCGCGGGCGCGTGCCGTCGATGACCGACAGGTCGGAGTGGCACAGCCCGGCGGCGTCGACCCGGACAAGGATCTCGCCCATGCCGGGCGGCGACAGCTCGATGTCGCGAAGCTGCAACGGGCGGGACGCCGCGTACGGGCGCGGCAGCCCCATCCGCGCCAGCACGGCTGCCCGCGTCCTCATGTCGGCGCCAGCATCAGCGCGTCGAGTGCCGTGCGCAGCGCGGCGCCGATCGGCTCAGGCCTGCGCGTCGCCCGATCGACGAAGACGTGCACGAACCAGCCTTCGGCCGCTGCCTCCTCGCGATCCGCATCGAAAAGCCCGATGCCGTAGCGCACGCTCGACCGGCCCAGCGTCTCCACACGCAGCCCGGCCTGCACAGTGGCGGGAAAACTCAGCGGGGCGGCGTAGCGGCAGTGCGATTCGACGCACAGCCCGATCTGTCCGGCGGCGGCATGAATATCCAGCCCGCCGCGCTCGATCAGGTAGGTGTTTATGACGGTGTCGAAATAGCTGTAGTACACGACGTTGTTGACGTGGCCATAGACGTCGTTGTCCATCCAGCGCGTCGGTATATCGAGCACGTACGCAAAACCGGCGCGCATCAGCCCAGCCCGGTGAACAGCGCCGTGGACAGATAGCGTTCGGCGAAAGACGGCACGATGCCGACGATGAGCTTGCCCGCGTTCTCCGGCGCGCGCGCCAGCGCGATGGCCACATGCAGCATGCCGCCCGACGAGATGCCGATGGGCAGCCCCTCGGCCCGCGCGCAGCGCCGGGCCGCGGCGATCGATTCGCGCTCCGACACGGTGACGATCTGGTCGAGCTCCGCCATGTCCAGCACCGAGGGCTGGAAACCCGGCCCGATGCCCTGGATGCCATGCGGCCCCGGCTCGTCGCCCGACAGCACCGCACTTTCCGACGGCTCCACCCCCACCATCCGCAGACCGGGCCGGCGCGGCCGCAACGCGCGCGCGATGCCGGTCAGCGTGCCGCCGGTTCCCAGGCCCGCCACGATGATGTCGACCTGCCCGTCCGTATCCACCCAGATCTCCTCGGCGGTCGTCGCCTGGTGGATGTCGGGGTTGGCGGTGTTGTCGAATTGCCGCGGCATCCACGCGTTCGGCGTCTCGGCCAGGATCTGGTTTGCGCGCGCGATGGCGCCGGCCATGCCGAGCTTCTGCGGCGTCAGTTCAAGCTGCACGTCCATCAGCCGCAACATGCGCCGCCGCTCGATGGACGCGCTTTCCGGCATGGTCACGATCAGCTTGTAGCCGCGCGAGGCCGCCACGAAGGCCAGCGCGATGCCGGTGTTGCCGCTGGTGGGCTCGACCAGGACGGAGCGGCCCGGCTCGATCTCGCCGGTGCGCTCGGCCGCCTCCACCATGCCCAGCCCGATGCGGTCCTTCACCGAGCCCAGCGGGTTGAAGAACTCCAGCTTGAGCACGAGTTGGGCCGCCAGCCCGAATTCCGCCGACAGGCGCGGCACGCGCACCAGCGGCGTGCCGCCCACCGTCTGCAGCACCGTGTCGTAGATGCGGCCGCGCGGTGCGGCGAGCTGTGCGGCCGCACCGGCGTGCCACGTGTTTCCGTTGGACATGAAAGCTCCCGGCGCACATCAATGCCGGCGAGTCTTGTCGGATTCCATCGGTGGGGCAACACGGCAATGGAGTGCAGCAAGATCGGGCGGGATGGGGCGGCACCGTGCTGCTGAGGCGCGACCGCTTCATGCTGGCCGTTCTGGTCCTGCTGGACGTGGCATTCCATGCCGGCCGGACAGGCACGGTCAGCGCCGCCGACCTCGCCGAGCCCCCCCGGGGCGGCCCGCCCCGGGGGGCGCCCCCGGCGCCGACCCGGG
>CAXUNK010000213.1:0-5619 GCA_964252425.1 uncultured Acetobacteraceae bacterium | reverse complement strand
CGATCAGGCCGGCCTCGAAGACCTCGCGAAAGACGATGACAAGGCTGGCGAGCATGCGGCTACTCCTGGCCCGGCTTGGCGATTGCGGTGCCGCGCGCCACGTCCGGGTGGTAATCGTCGAAGAAGCTGTAGGTGCCGGCCTTGAGCGGCCCGGCCATCACGATGGCACGGCCCCCTGGCACCACGATCTTCTCGGCGCGCAAGTCGGTGCTTTCGAACTCGGCCGGAGTGGGGTCGAGGTTGGTCACCACCAGCCGGAAGCGGGCGTCGGACGGCACGGTGATGTCCGGCGGCGAGAAATGGTGGTCCTTGAGCGTCACCTGGATCGCGTCCGCCGCACGCGCCAGGCTCGGGACCAGGGCCAGGCCGGCCAGCACGGCCAGCCATGGGCGAAGCATCGGCTTGGGCGCGGGTGACATGGGACAAACTCCTCGTTGCCGGTCCGGGGTTGTTAATGCGAAGCGTTCGCAATAACAACCCCGCAGGCGGTAGCGACCAAGTGGTCGCACACGCTGAACGATCAAGCCGGGAACGATCACCGACAGCATGGCCGACCCAAGCATCTTCGATGCCGTCCGCATCCCGGTGGGCACGCTGGCCGAGCTGGACTGGCGCCCGTATCATTTCGCCATCCAGCCGGTGCACTGGCTGATCCGGCTGGTGCACCTGGTGTCCATCTCCGCATTTTTCGGCGGCATCGGGCTGCTGGATTTCCGCCTGATGGGCTGGCAGGCCGCCGTGCCGCTGCGCAATTTCGGCGACAACGTGCTGCCCTGGCTGTGGGTGACGTTCGGGGTGGCGGTGCTGACCGGCACGGCGCTGTTCTTGTACGACCCCGTGCATGTGGGCGCACACGCCTACTGGGCACCCAAGTTGATCGCCATCTCCCTTGGTCTGGCCAACGCGGCGGTGTTTCATCGCGGCAGTTACGTGCGCGCGCTGGCCGCAAGCGGCACGCTGCCGGCGAGCGCGCGGGTGGCGGGCGCGGTGTCGCTGCTGTGCTGGACGGCGGCGTTGTGCTTTGCTGGGATGGATAGCGAGGGGGTGCCTAGGGTGTTTCTAAGGTAAGAACTTCTTTCTTGAAAGAAAGAAGCAAAGAACTTTTATCAGTGCTGTCGCGGACCTAATTTCCAAAAGTTTTTTGGTCCTTTTTTTCAAAAAAGGACTGCTTTCTTCAGGAGTAGTCCATGCCCGAAGCCTACATCGTCGACGCCCTGCGCACCGCCGGCGGCAAGCGCAACGGCCGCCTGCGCGACTGGCACCCCGCCAATCTCGGCGCCGCCGTGCTGGACGCGCTGGTCGAGCGCACCGGCATCGACCCCGCCTCGGTCGAGGACGTAATCATGGGCTGCGTGGGCCAGGCGGGCGAGCAATCCGCCCATATCGGCCGCAGCGCGGTGCTCGCCTCCCGCCGGCTGCCGCAAAGCGTGCCCGCCGTCTCGATCGACCGGCAATGCGGCTCCTCGCAGCAGGCGGTGCAGTTCGCGGCACAGGCGGTGATGAGCGGCACGCAGGACGTGGTCATCGCCGCCGGCACCGAAAGCATGACGCGCGTGCCGATGGGCCTGCCCACCACGCTGCCCATGCAGCACGGCATCGGCACCGGGCCGTGGAGCCGCGAGATATTGGAGCGGTTCGGTGTCACCGGCTTCACCCAGTTCGCCGGCGCCGAGATGATGGCCAGGAAATACGGGCTGGACCGCCCGGCGCTGGACGCCTTTGCGCTCGAGAGCCACAGGCGGGCCGCGCGCGCCACCGAAAGCGGGGCGTTCGCCGAGGAGATCGTGCCGCTCGCGGTGCACGGGGCCGATGGCGCCCCGGACGTGCACACGCGCGACGAGGGCATACGCTACGATGCCTCGCCGGAGTCGATCGCCTCGGTGCGGCTGATCCAGGAGGGCGGGGTGATCAGCGCGGCCAATGCCAGCCAGATCTGCGACGGCGCCTCGGCCGTGCTTGTCGTCTCAGAACGCGCGCTGAAGGCGCACGGGCTGACGCCGATGGCGCGCATCCATACGCTGCTGGTGACCGGAGGCGACCCGGTGATCATGCTGGAGGAGCCGATTTTCGCCACCGAGCGCGCGCTGGCCAAGGCGGGGATGCGCATCGACGACATCGACCTCTACGAGGTCAACGAGGCGTTCGCGCCGGTGCCGCTGGCCTGGCTGCAGACGACCGGCGCCGACCCCGAGCGGCTGAACGTGAACGGCGGCGCCATCGCACTCGGCCATCCGCTGGGTGCGAGCGGCACGAAGCTGATGGCCACGCTGGTGCACGCGCTCCGGGCGCGCGGGAAGCGCTATGGGCTGCAGACGATGTGCGAGGGGGGTGGGCTCGCGAACGTGACGATTGTGGAAGCGCTGCATTAAGACCGTCATTGCGAGGCCGCTTGGCCGAAGCAATCCATGGCGACACGGCAGATTTGCGGTGTGCGGCCCTGGATTGCTTCGTTCTACGCGCAGTGACGAGGTGTATGAACCCTCTCTCCTCTACGCCGCCTTGGCCGCCTGATTGCGGCGGCGGAACAAGAGCGTGCCGTCGTCCATCTTGCCGTAGCGCAGCATGATGAGGTCGAGCGCGTAGTTCTGGTGCAGCTTCCAGGGCGCCTTGGTGCCCTGGCGTGGCAGCTCGGCCAGCGCGCGCTGCACGTAGCCGGAGGAGAAATCCAGGAACGGCGCCTCGGCCACGCTCGCATCCTTGACCGGACGCGCCTCCACATAGCCCCGCTGATCCATGTAGCCGAGCAGGCGGCAGACATATTCGCAGGTCAGATCGGCCTTCAGCGTCCAGGACGCGTTGGTGTAGCCGAACACGGTGGCGAGGTTCGGGATGCCGCTGTACATCATGCCCTTGTAGCTCATCGTCTCGCCAGGCTTGACCGTCTGGCCATCGACCGAGAGCGTCATCCCGCTCATCACCTGCATGCGCAAACCCGTGGCGGTCACGACGATGTCGGCTTCCAGCTCTCGGCCGGAAGCGAGCTTGATGCCGTGCTCGGTGAAACTGTCGATCTTGTCGGTGACGACATGCGCCTTGCCCGAGCGGATCGACTCGAACAGATCGGAATCGGGCACCAGGCACAGGCGCTGGTCCCACGGGTTGTAGCTGGGCGTGAAATGTGTGGCGACATCGTACTCGGCGCCGAGCTCCGTCTGCACCATCTCAAGCAGGCGTTGCTTGAACTGCGCCGGGCGGCGCCGCGCCATGCGGAACATGAACAGTTGCAGCGCCACGTTGCGCCAGCGCGTGATCGTGTACGCGAGCTTGGCCGGCAGACGGCGGCGCAGCATGTTGGCGAAATCGTCTTCGGCGGGGCGCGAGACGACATAGCTGGGAGAACGCTGCAGCATGGTGACATCCGCACCCGCCCGCGCCAGCGCCGGCACCAGAGTGACGGCCGTGGCCCCGCTGCCGATCACCACCACGCGCTTGCCCGCCGTCTCCAGATCCTCAGGCCAGTGCTGCGGATGCACGACGCGGCCGGCAAACCTCTCCACGCCAGCGAAATCCGGCGTGTAGCCCGATTCGTAGCTGTAGTACCCGCTGCAGGTGAACAGGAAGCCGCAGGTGAACTGGACGATCTCCTTGTCCGGCCCGCGTTCGGCCGTCACCGTCCAGACCGCGTCGTCGGACGACCAGGCGGCGCTGCGCACACGGTGCTGGTAGCGTATGTGCTTGTCCACGCCGTATTCCGCGGCGGTCTCGCGTATGTAGTTCAGGATCGACGGGCCGTCCGCGATCGCCTTGGCCTCGCGCCAGGGGCGGAACGCGTAGCCCAGCGTGTACATGTCGGAATCGGACCGGATGCCGGGGTAGCGGAACAGATCCCACGTGCCGCCCATCGTGTCGCGGCCTTCCAGCACGACGTAGGATTTGCGCGGCGCGCTCATTTTCAGGTGGCAGCCGGCGCCCACTCCGGACAGGCCGGCGCCGATGATCAAAACGTCGAAATGCTCGCTCATGGGCGTGAATCCTTGGTCACCAGGTGGCGGGCAGGGTTTCGAGCCCGCGCAGGGTGACGGTCTGCTTCCAGCTAACGCGATCGGGATCGACGAGCTTCATCGTCGGCAAACGCTCGATCAGGCGGCGGAACGCGATCTCGCCTTCGATACGTGCCAGTTGCGCGCCCAGGCAGAAATGCAGCCCGCCGCCGAAACTGATGGCGCGCACGCCGGGCCGGCCCACATCGAGCGTATCGGGGTCGCCGGCATAGGCCGCCGGGTCATGATTGGCCGCGCCCAGAAGCGCGATCACCTCCTCGCCGGGTTGAACCGTCTCGCCCATGAACTCGGCGGTCTCGAGCGGGTGACGGCTGGTGAGCTGCACCGGGCTGTCGTAGCGCAGCAATTCTTCGACCGCGTTGGGCAGCAGCGATGGGTCCTGCCGCAACCTGGCCAGCTCGCCCGGATTGCGGTGCAGCGCCAGCAGCCCGTTGCCGATCAGGTTGGTCGTCGTCTCGTGCCCGGCGCCGAACAGCAGGTTGATGTTGGAGACGATCTCGTCCTCGGTCAGCGATTCGTCGGCCTCGCGCGCGGCCAGCAGGCCGGTGACCAGGTCCTCGCCCGGATTGGCCCGGCGATAGGCAAGCAGCTTGCGGAAATAGTCCTCCAATCCCTGGAAGGCGCCGTTGGTCTCGTCCATCTCCTCGCGTGAGAGCGGCACCGGGTCCAGGATGCGGCCGCGCACGACGGAATCGTCCAGAAAGGGCGCGCGATCCTCCTCCGGCACGCCGAGCATGTCGCAGATGACGGTGACGGGCAGGCGGTGGGCGAAGTCGCCGATCACGTCCATGCCGCCCTGGCCGTGTACGCGGTCGATCAGCGCGTCCACCACCGCCTCGATCCGCGGACGTAGCGCCTCGATCCGGCGTGCGTTGAAGGCGCGCGACACTAGGCCGCGTATGCGCGTGTGGGTGGGCGGGTCGAGGAACAGCATCATGCGGGTCAGGCTGGCCACCGCCGGCTCGGCCAGCGGCTCCGGCTCCAGCAGCCGCGTGTCGCAACGGCCCATCTTCGGATCGCGGAGCAGGGCGGTGCAGCCGGCATGGGTGGAGACGACCCACTGGCCGGTGGGCGCCCGCCACATCGGCGCCGCCTCCCGCAGGAAACGATACGCGGGGTACGGATCGGCCCGGAAGGCGGGGTTAGCGAAATCGAAACCGGTTGCGGCGTCCATTGGCTCTCCCAAGCGCGCGCCGGCGGATGGGCGCCATCGCACCTTGCGCCGCCGCCCGCCATCTGTCAATAGCGTCTGACAGATGCTGACGTGTCCACCCCCTCCACCCGCAGCGCCGGTGCTCGACCGGGCCGCGGAGGGACGCATCTATGCCGGCCAGTCCCCGGCCGAGCGGGATGCGGAGCGGCGCGCCCGCATCCTGGACGCCGGGCTCGAGCTGTTCGGCACGCGCGGCTACGGACCGACCTCGATGACCGAGATCACCGCGCGCGCCGACGTGCCGTTCCGCTATGTCGGCGGGCTGTTCCCCGACAAGCAGGCGGTGCTGGAGGCGGTGTACCTGCGCATCCATGAGGAGGTCATGGCGGCACTCGCCCACCCGCGCCTGGCGGCCGCCCCCGGACTCGCGCCTCAGAGAACCGACGGGCTGCGCGGCGTGCTCGC
>CAXUNK010000212.1:0-5672 GCA_964252425.1 uncultured Acetobacteraceae bacterium | reverse complement strand
CCAATCGATCTCCGGCGCGAACCGGCCGCCGGCGGGCGGGTCGATCAGCGCCGCGGCCAGCGTGCCGGCCGCGAACGTGCCTGCGGCCAGCGGCCAGGCCACGCCCACCCGCACCGGGTCGAGGCACCAGCCGAGGGCCACGGCGCCGATCGACATCAGCACGTAGGGCAGGGCTTCGGGGCTGAGCCAGACCGCCAGCGCCGCGCAGACGCCGCACCAGGCGGCGGCCCCTCGCGCGCCGCTGACGGCAGCCCTTCCGGCGCATCCCGCGGCCAGCAGCGCCAGCACGACCAGCGGCAGGTGGTAATGCACGTAGCCCAGCAGCCCGTAGGTGCGCAGGGCAGGCAGCAGCAGGATTGCGAAGGCCGGCCAGACCCAGCGCCAAATCGGGAGCCGTGGCACGAGCGGCCGCGGCGCCCAGGCCAGTGCTGCCGCGAAAGCGCCGGCAAACAGCGGACCCGTAGCCGCAGCGGCCCAGAACAGCGCAGTCTGGCCGTCCGTCACCAGCAGCAAGGGCGCGCGCAGGACAAGGATGACCACGTCCAGCAGATGCGACCAGTAGACGACGGTCCCATGCCCGCCATTGTCGTGGGCGACCACATGGGTGAACCACCCTGTGCGCAGCCCGTCGCGTATGCGCACGATGCGCATGAAACTGTCCGGGTCGAGCAGGGTGTGCGCGGGGTTGCCGACATAACCCTTCAGCGCCTCGCACAGCATGGCGAGCACGAAGCAGGACACGATGGCCGGGTCAGGACCGACGTGCCGCAAGGCAGGCTGAAGATCGGGTTGTTGGTGCTGCGCAAACGTCATCTGGGTTTGGTCGCCTAATGCGTTCCGCAAACGTATTGGATTGTCGGCGCCCCGGCAATGTTTCCGGGACGCTCGGGCGTGGGCCGCGCGGCAGGGCCGGATGGCGCCGCATGCTCGGTCCTACCTCCTCCCGCGCATTGGCAATTGCTGCCCATTGATCGGCTGGGTGGCTCGACCGCCATGCCTGCGGCCGGCGTCACGGTCCGCAATAACCTGTGGTTGAAACGAAACAATACATCCGATACTCGGAAGATTGTTGCGCCGCATTATAGATTGTTGCAACGCACAAAATATGATCAGGGATCATCAAGTGGAGCAAAGGGACATTGCTATCGGTCGATTTTGTATTTGGCTGTGGCTTACAGATTTGCTACGTGTTTCATCGAGGCAGCCCGAGGCAGGTCACGTCCGAACCAAGAAAAGGAGCAAGCGGGTGGGCGACAACAAACTTGTATCGCGCCGTGCAGCGTTGAAAACCGGGCTGACGGTTATCGCCGGGAGTTTGGTGGCCACTGCGACCTCCGCCCAGGACATCGATGCAGGCAAGATGGCGAAAAGCGTTGTCGCTTATCGTTACCATCCAGCTGCGAACGGGTCGCACTGCGCCATATGTGCGAATTTCCTGCCGGCAGGGTCGCCGGGAAATCCCGGCACGGATGCACGGTGCAAACTCGTGGCCGGCGTGATCGACCCGAACGGCTACTGCACGGCGTTCGCCAAGAAGAAGACGTAGCCCGGTCCCGGTGCGGCGCCTCAGTGAAAGGGCCGCCGGCGTTTCGGGTAATCTCCGCTCTTGCCGCTCCATCGCGGCGCGTCGTTCGCTTCGGTAGCCGCGCGCCTGCAGCTCTATGCGCTTTGCTGATCGACGTGGCTGTGCATCTCACGTGGCTATCTGGTTGGGCAGCCTTCCATCGGGAGTTAAGTGAGTTTCAGCCATACGACCAGAGCTTTCAGAAGTTACCGTGTCACCAGTCGCTGAGTCTTCTCGAAAAACGCATGGCAAACATGCGAGAAGGTAACGGGAGAATGTCCATGCTTTGTCTCGAGGGCCACGCAGGTCGATGGGCACTGGCATTGACCATGACGGCGCTTGCGGGGTTGTCTGTGCAGCCGGCTCGCGCTGTCCCTTCCTTTGCAGCGCAGACCGGACAGCCGTGCCAGACCTGCCATATCGGCGCTCTCGGACCGCAGCTCACGCCCTTCGGGCGAAACTTCAAGATCAAGGGCTACACGATCACTGGCGGCAAGGGCATTGCGGCAGACGTTCACCTTGCATTGTGGATCCAGACCGAGTTCAGCGACATTCAGAAGGACCTGCCGCCCGACGGCATCACCCCGCATTTCGCGAAAAACGACAATGTGTTCCTGAACGCGGTCAGCCTGTTCTACGCCGGACGTATCACCGACCATGTCGGCGTCTTCCTGCAGGGCACGTACGACAACGTGGCCAAGGTCTTTGCGCAGGATAATTCCGACATCAGGGTCGTCGGCAACGCGCGCGCCTTCGGTCATGATGTCGATTACGGCTTCACCTTCAACAACGCACCTGGCTGGTCGGACCCCTACAACTCCAATTACCTGTGGGGCTATCCCTATATCTCTAACGGCATCGCGCCTGCGCCGAACGCCTCGCCGATTCTCGGCGGTGCGGTACAGGACAACAGCCTGGGCATCGTCGGCTACGCCTGGGTCGATCAGCACATCTACGTGGACCTTGGCGGCTACGAGTCGCAGCCGCCCGGCTATCAGAAGATCTTCGGCGAGTCCTACGGTCCCGGCAGTTCCACCGGGATCGAGCCGTGGTCGAGCCTGACCTACGCCTGGTTCTGGGGCAACAACAACGCCCATGTCGGCGGGCATTTCTTCTTCGGGCGCTACAACCCGACCACCGGTGCCAAGGCGCGCAGCAGCGACGGGGAGTTCGGCCACGACACCTACAGCGATTTCATGCTGAGCAACGGCTACCAATATATCGGCGACGACCTCGTGCACGTGTTCACCATCGACGGCTTCTACGATTTCGAAGATCAGCACCTGGGCGGATCGAGCAACATCCTCAACCCCAACTACGCCAGCAGCCATGCCGCCAATCGCCTGACCGAGTTCAGGGAGTGGGCGACGTATTATTTCGAGGAGACGTACGGCGCGACCGTCGGCGTGGACAAGATATGGGGCAACCGCAACGAACAGCTCTACAACACCGGTGCCGATGACAGCACCGGCAGCATCAAGGGATCGCCCAACAGCACCGCCTTCCAGTTCGAGGTGGATTGGGTTCCGTTCGGCAAGCCCGACAGTTTCGCCTGGCCGTTCATCAACTGGAAGCTCGGCCTGCAATATACGCTCTACACGCAGTTCAACGGATCGGGCAGGAACTATGACGGGTTCGGCCGCTCGGCCTCCGACAACAACACCTTGTTCCTGTTCCTGTGGGCGGTTTTCTGACCCGCGATCACGGCGCTTAGGCCTTTCCGACGTAACAGCCGATCGGCTGAGGCTACCCGATCATGGGCGTCGGTTGCGCCCTATTTCGGCGATGACGCCGGCGTATCGGTGGTGGCGTCCGGCGGCGGTGTGTAGGGCGCCATGAGCGCGGCCGTGGTCACTGGCGGTCCGCCGAGCTCGGTCTTGAACGTACCCAACATGCTGACGCCGTAGAGCGGCTTGTAGATCCCCTGATGGCAGGTCGCACAGAACACCTTCGGGCTATCGCCGGTGACACCCTTGCGGTTGGCAGGAAAAACGCCGTTCAGCGGGTCAAGGTAGTTGGTGTTGAGGTCACGCACCATCCGTATGCCATACCAGGCCGTCACGCGCGCCGGGGTGCTCTGCTGCCAGTTGTAGAACGCGCGGGTGTTGTGGCAGTAGTCGCAATTGACCCCAAGCGACTGGCTCATCATGATCATCAGCGCATAGGTCCACTCGGTCTGCTTGATCGATGACCGGTTGGTCGTCGCCAGCGCCGTCGGGCCTTGCACGCGGATGTTGTCCGCCTTTTCCAGATATGGCGTGAAGGGATCGTAGGGCAGGCTCGAGTAGCCGATCTGCCTGGTCGGATGAGCCATCCCAGTCTGCGTCTCGGCAATGCCCTCGGCCGCGGGACCGGCATCGTTGTACCAGATATTTTTGGGCACCGGATTGCCACCGTGACAGGTGTAGCAGGTCACACCCGTGTTCTGGACGTGGTTCTTCCAGTTGGCATTGATGTTTTGCGTCATCTGCAACATCCGGCGTGCCACGATCTTGGTGTAGTTCGTGTCCAGCGCCATGTTTTCGAGATTGTGGCAGTAGGCGCAGCCCTGTTCGGGCGCCACCCAGGTCGCCATGCTCACCATCAGCCGGGTGAACTGTCCGACGCTGAGATTTTTCAGCACGCGGACGTTCTGGTAGGCATCGCCCGCCTTATCGCCATCGGCATCGGCCGGTGGTAGGATATAGGGAATCTTGGACTGCTCGGCCAAACCGGCCACCGTGCGTGGGTTGTAGAGCTGGACCAGACCGGTGCCGCGAAACCCTCGTTGCACGCCAATCACGGGGGGATGGCCCATGCTGCTCACTTGTTTGACGGCGAACAGGCACCCAGCAGTCCCGACGACGAGCAGGACTCCGTAGAAGATGCCCGTCTTGACTGGGTCGTTCATGCCCGTGCTCCCGGAAAGCGGTTTGCAGTGCAAACCCCGAAGATTGCCGATCCCGTCACGCGTCAACTTGAATTGTCAGCGAAACTGTCAGGCGCAATCTGCGAGCCTGTCAAGTCGGAAACGTCAAACCGTTTGTTTTTGGGTAAGTCACGAAATTTGCTGCGCTGCACGCTAGGTAAGGACAGAGGTTGATTGTCCATAGCGGGCGAAGCAAGCAGTCCTTTTTTGAAAAAAAGGACCAAAAAACTTCTGTTTCACATGCCTGCGCCGGCACTCGCGCAGGTTCTGCCAGAACCGCTTTGGCAGAACTGGTGCGAGCCGTAATGCAGGCGAACAGAGCAAAAGCTTTTTGCTTCTTTTTCTCGAAAAAGAAGCCCTTCCTTCCTCCTACGATGTGTCAGCCCACAGAGGCCGAGCGGTACCAGTTGCGCGACGCCCGCCAGTGCAGGCAGTGTTGCGCGGCAGCCTGGCCAGCAGTGTTGACTGCTGCACTTGGGGAGGACTTACATGGTAACTCGTTTTCTGCTTGGCGCGGCGCTCGCCGCCTGGTTTGCGTCGGCCGCTCAGGCCGAGACCCTGCACTTCCACGCTTTGCTCGCGGGCTCGGCCGAGGTTCCGCCCACGACGTCGAAGGCCAGCGGCGAGGCCAGTGCGGTGCTGGACACCGCAAGCCACACGCTGACCTACGACGTGACGTTCCAGGGGTTCGCCAGCGCGGTCACCGCGGCGCATTTCCACGGCCCCGCGCCGGTCGGCGCCAATGCCGACGTGCAAATCGCGTTGGGCGACGCGCCGCGCAGCCCGATCCACGGCACAGCGGTGCTGACCCCGGCACAGCAGCAACAGCTCGAATCGGGCCAGTGGTACGTGAACGTGCACACCACCAAGAACCCAAAAGGCTCGATACGCGGCCAGATGGTGCGGCAGTAACGGATCGGCCACGTGAGCAGCCCCGGAGCCGTGGCCGCCCAAACCTCCGGAGATGGCTCTCGGGCCGAGTAGCCGCGGGCGGCACAGCCCTTGTCTTCGCGCCCCCGCGACAACGAGTAGCCCAGTTCACCGCCCTCATGGATCGACACGGGCGTGTCGGCGAGCCCACCGAGAAGTAGTTGGCAGCGCACCACCAACGGTCCACGGTTGCGCGTGGCCGCGGGTGGGTGTCTCGACCGGGGCGGTGGGGTCGGTTAGCGTTTGGGGATGACGTGCCGGGATCAGCTT
>CAXUNK010000211.1:0-5681 GCA_964252425.1 uncultured Acetobacteraceae bacterium | reverse complement strand
TCGAGAAAAAGAAGCAAAAAGCTTTTGCTCTGTTCGCCTGCGTTACGGCTCGCAAGAGTTCTGCCAAAGCGTCACTGGCAGAACTTACGCAAGCACCAGTGCAGGCGTGGGAAACAGAAGTTTTTTGGTCCTTTTTTTCAAAAAAGGACTGTTTGCTTCGCTTCAACTTACATATTCCTCTAGCCGCGGAGCAGCCGGACGCGGCGCCTCGAAGCCGAGTTTCCGGAACGTCTCCCGCATGTGGGGCGGCAGCTCGGCTTCCAGATGGAGCCGGCCGCCGCGCGGGTGCGGCACGGTCAGGCCGCGCGCGTGCAGATGCAGCCTGTCGGCAAAGCCCTCGATCCTGGCGCGCTCGCCGCCATACATGCCGTCTCCCACGATGGGCGTGCCGAGGGCGGCGCTGTGCACGCGCAGCTGGTGGGTGCGGCCGGTCAGCGGCGACATCTTCAGCCAGGTCAGTTTCTTGCCGGCCGCGTCCATCGTCCAGTAGTCGGTGAGCGCGTGGGACGCCTCGTCCTCCCCCGGTTCGGCCAACGCGACGCGCTCCCCGCCGCGCAGCCCGCCGAACTTGATGAGCGGCGCGTCGATCTGACCCTCCTGCGGGCTGGGCCGGCCGGCGACGACGGCCCAGTAGGTTTTCTCCACCTCGCGGCTGCGGAAGGCGGCCGCCAGTTTTGCCGCAACCCCCGGGGTGCGGGCCAGCAGCAGCAGGCCGGAGGTGTCGCGGTCGATCCTGTGGACCAGCCGCGGCTTGTCGCCGGCGCCCAGCCGAAACCCCTCCATCATGCCGTCGAGGTGGCGGACGATTCCCGGGCCGCCCTGCACCGGCAGGCCGTACGGCTTGTTGACCACGATCAGCCAGTCGTCCTGGAAGACGACCATGCCTTCCAGCTCGCGCAGCGTGGCCGGGTCGAGCGGCTTCGTGTGGTCCGGCGGTGGGGCGGGCGCCGTCGGCAGCGGCGGCACGCGCACGGATTGGCCTGGCGCCAGGCGGGTGGCGGCATCGGTGCGGCGGCCGTCCACGCGTATTTGGCCAGTGCGGCAGAGCTTCTGGATCATGCCCTGGGTCAGGGCGGGGAAGTGCCGGCGGAACCAGCGATCAAGCCGGATGTCGGCTTCGTCGTCGGTGACGGGGCGGGTCTGCACGGTCATCGCGGCTCAGCCGAAGAGCGGCGGGAGGCTGATACCCGGCGGATCGAGCACGATCGGCTCGTCGCGGATGATCCGCGTCAGGATCGTGCCATCGGCGGCGCGGCTGTGCTGGATGACCACGCGATCGGTCGTGCGCACGATGAGGTAGTGACGCAGGCTCGACAGCCGGAAGTAATCGGCGAGTTTCGTGCCGGAATCGATGCCCGCAGAGCTGGGCGAGACCACTTCGACGACTACGAGCGGGTCGGCGACATGCGTGGCCACGTCCGGCAGCGGCGGACCGCCGCGCAGTTGCGCGTCCGGTTCGTACACCGTCGCCTCATCGACCAACACCGCCATGCCGTCGCCGAACACCTCGCACGCCAATTGCCGCGCGCGGACCGCCGCCGACATCAGTTCGGCGATGCGCAGTTTCGCCCGCGCATGGGCGGCGCGCTCGGCCGACATGCGCACGAGCTGGCCCGCCACCAGCTCGCAGCGCGCATCCTTGGGCTGCGCCTCGGACCAGGCGAGGAAGGCATGGGCGGCCATGGGGGCTTGGGCGGGATCGCTCATCGGCGGCTTATATCACATGAACACCGCGCACGCCGAACCTGGTGGTCGGCGCGCCTCCCGTATATACAACGATTGACCGCGTGCTGCTTACGACTTAGGCTCATTCGCAAAGGAGGTTTTTGTGGCCAAGACGCGGGTTTTCAAATCCGGCAACAGCCAGGCGGTGCGTATCCCGGCCGAGCTGGCCTACACCGATACCGCACAGGATCTGAGCATTCAGCGGAACGGAGACGTCCTGACCATCATGCCGGCCCGTCTCAATCTTCGAAGCGCGGTCACCAGGCTTCGGAACATGCCGAAGCCGCCGGATGTCGAGATGCGCGACCCGATCACGGTGCCGGACCGCGCCGGTTTGTGACCGCGTGGCGTTTCTGATCGACACCGACATCGCCATACACGCGCGGGATGGCACCGAGGCGGTGCTCGAGAAGCTGGAGGCGCATGACGGCGCCGTCATGCTCTCGGCACTCAGCTTGGCCGAACTGCAACGCGGCTTGTACAAGCCGTCCCCGCATGCCGCGTTGCGACGAGCGCGCTATGACGTGTTGATCAGGCATCTGCCCGTTCTGCCATTCGATGCGGCAGCGGCCGAAGCATACGGCCAGATCATCGCTCAATGCGGCTGGGTGCGCGGCCGCGACTTCGATCGCATGATCGCCGCTCACGCGATATCCATGCACGCGACCCTGGTGACCAACGACGAGGATTTCCGCGATATCCCCGAGCTCGCGCTGGAAAACTGGCTGTTGGCGCCCGGATAGTAGCCACCGATCAGGCGAGCGCTTTTCGGCCGAGTTCGAGAAGCTGCTTGTCGGTGACGGCCGACAGGTCGGCGCTGACCTCGTGCATGCGTTGCGCCGTCTCGGTGTGCTTGGCGCGCAGGTGCTCGGCCAGATGGTGGCCGGCATTGCTGTGCCCCGTGCCGTGCCCGACGATGACGAACGCCCGCGCCCCTGCCAGCTCGTGCGCGATCTGCTCATAGAAGGCCGGGTCTTCGGAGGCGCGCTGCCCCCGCTCCTGATCCTCGTTCTTGTGCGTCAGGTGATGGCGGAAATGGTGCGGGTCGTGCGGTTTGACGGTGTGTTCGCTGGTGTCGTGGGAGTGGATGTCGATTGAGAACAGCCGCGCCTTGTGGTGTTCGATAGCGACGATCATGTTGGGCGCGTTCTGGTCTGGCATGGTTTGGCCTCCTCCAACTATCGGCAACGGATGGTGAGTGGCAGGGTTTCGTCTAAAGGAGCTGCTGGAGATGGACCATTCGAGCCTTCCATGTTCTTGGCGAGACATGCTCATTGAGAGATTTTCAGTTTCATTTTTGGCTGCTCTTCGTCATATTGCGCTTGGCCTCAAACATAGGCAGCTCGACTTGGTCGTTTGTCTCATCACTTTGATTGCGATCCACGATTTTCGCTTTGGGCTCAATGTCGGTAGCTGCAAGTCCTGGCTCGCGAGCGAGCAAATCCCGAATTGGCGCGACGTCGGGTAGATCAAGAGCATTTGCCAACGCCGTATCAATACGTTGCCTGACAAGGTCGGAGTTTAGCTGAGAGATCGGTGCCAGTTCCTGGCCGGACACAGCGTCATACTCGTTTGCCAGAAGCTTACTCGCCTCGGAAGAAAGCGTCCGGACATCGAGAACTGGCATGGAAGCCCATGCTGGCTTCTTCATCTGCATCCACGCACCTTCGGTAATCGCGCGACGTCCATAATACGAGACCACGCCAAGTGTTGAGTTCAACCAGAGCAAAAGCGCTTTCCGTTCACCGCTAGAAAGCTTCGAGTCGTCGAACGCCCACCACGTATTACCCAGCACGGGCTTTGGGAAGCCCGTAGCTATTAGTCGATGCGTGTTGCTTCTAAGACGGGACACTAGCAAAATCCTGCCCGCCTTCGACCACACCGCGCTCGCGCTTCTTAGATGCCGCCCCGGAAGGGCGATTGTGCGCGCAATCAATGACGCATTGTAGTTCTGATCTATTGTCAGCACTCGTTTAGCGTCATGGTTCCAGAAGCCTGCATACGGGCTCCACGTCGCCGCAGTTTTGTCTACCTCAAACGCATCAAAGATATCTCGTGCATCGTAGCCGAGGACGCCCAATTGGCTGAGACAACAAAGGTGTAGTTTATGAGCCCTCACAGAACCAGGAAGTTTCACGCGATGTTTCTTGTCCAGTTCCCAGTGAAACTGCATTAGATGGCTTTGGGCAAAAATAGCTCCCGTCCAATTGTCATTGCCAAGCGGCGACGGTAAACTCGTGATTTCTCCCAGCACCCCGACAGAGGATCTCATTATGCGAACTTCGCCGCTCGTTCCTCCAATGGATTTCACTTCGGTAGAAATGCGCGTTGCATGATCAACAGCTTCATAAATTGTGCGAGGATTGCGCCAGAGATTAACGTAAACGGTGACTCCTCTTTTTTGCTTACGAAGTCGGCGGCGGGCAATAAAAAGCAATTCTGACAAATCTGTGTTTTCTGAAAAGTTTGGCCGGTCAGAGTCATGACTCGTGATGACAATCTCAAGTGAGAATTTGTCTGCAATAAGGCTTCGAATCGCTCCCCAAGCCTCCCCGGTCGCTACAGCAATGGGTAACACGAAAGCTATTCTACCGCCAGATTTTACATGTTTCTCAGCAAGTGGTACGAACAATGCCCCCAGTCCGGCGGTAGCGCTAACCGAAAACGATTTCGCCTGCTTTGAAAGCTCTTTTTGAAGACTGCCTCGTTCCTTCTCTGGTAGAGAGCCAAATAAGCGGTTGCCATATCGGCTACTCACAAATGGAGGATTCATTACGCACAAGTCGAGTGCCGGAACTTTGGCATTGCTATAAAAAGTGGCGGACGCACCCATTCTTATCGTATCTAATTGTGTTTGATCCAACGCGAACTGAGTCGTGATTTCGCGGTGGCTAAGGAAGTCCAGACTACCAAGCCGAGGAATGCCATGGTCTAAGCCAATCGGCATCACGTACAGATTCATGTTTCGGAAAGCAACTTCAGGCGCTAACAAGGCAAGGGTGGAAGCCGTCAAATGCACAGCGGTCGGCAGTATGTCATAGCCATGTAATACATTCTGCATTAGCGTTTGATGCAGGAAGGAGATGTCTTTTTCATTTAGCGAAAGGTCTTTTGTCGCTCTATCGTTAATGTAACGGTCTGTTAGCGCCTGCGCTCCAGCCATCAAAAGAGTGCCCGTGCCGCAAGCCAGATCGGCCACCTTGAAGTTTGCCAAGTCGCGCGGCGATGAGAAGTCGGTGTTCGGCCAGTCGAGAGAAATTACAAGATTGAGAAGTAGCGTAGCAGCTGAAACAGACGTGTAGTAGGTACCTAGGAATTTGGCGTCGTGTAGTAACCAATGATATATCCGGCCCATCAAGTCATGACGTAGCGCGGCCTGCTGCCTGCATATACTGCGAGCTTCCATAAGAAGCGCCCTCACAGCTAGCGTGGAATTCACACTGGCGGGCAACTGCTCTAAAACTCTCTCTCCCAGCTGGAATATCGGGACATAATTGATATTCTCCCAAATCCAATGCCAGTGTTTAGATGTCGATTTCAAAACATCCTTCTGTCGTTCTATGGTTTGGAGCGTCTCGACTCGCGGGTCTGTGCCTGCAAGCTGCTCCTGAAATATGAAAGCGTTTGCAAGTACCAGGGCGGAGACCCGAGCGGTAGTCTGTCGTCGATCCCGCGAGGCTTGCTGGTCCTCCCCAGCCGATGCGATTATTCCTAATATTCTCGACAGCCGGTCCGTTGCACCAGTCTGCCCCGTCCACAGTCGAGCAACAGTCTCAAGCTGCATTGAGAGAGACTTTGCCGTAGTTTCAACTATATCATCTTTTGTCAAAGACTCTTGTGCACGACGCAGCGCAGCGATTAGCGCGCCCGGCGTACCTTCAAACCAAGCTTCGCTTTCGTTGGTGGATTCAACTAGCCAGTGCATAACCAACTAGCGTTTAGCGGCGGCGCGGAAG
>CAXUNK010000210.1:0-5695 GCA_964252425.1 uncultured Acetobacteraceae bacterium | reverse complement strand
TGAAGCGGCCGCTGCTGATCCTGCCGCCCTGGATCAACAAGTTCTACATCCTCGACCTGCGGCCGAAGAACAGTTTCGTCCGCTATGCCGTCAGCCAGGGCCACACCGTCTTCATGGTCAGCTGGGTCAATCCGGACGAGACCCTGTGGGATGCGGGGTTCGAGGATTACATGAAGAAAGGCGTGTTCGCCGCACTCGAGGCGATCGAGGCGGCGACTGGCGAGACCGAGGTCAACGCCATCGGCTACTGCCTGGGCGGCACGCTGCTGGGCAGCACGCTCGCCTGGATGGCCAAGCGCGGCCGGACCGGCATCGCATCGGCCACCTTCTTCGTCTCGCTGCTCGATTTCGAGGAGGCGGGCGAGCTCGGCGTGTTCATCGACGAGGAGCAGTTGCGCGCTCTCGAAGACCGCATGGAGGAGCAAGGCTACCTGGACGGCAGCGACATGGCCGCCACCTTCAACATGCTGCGCGCCAACGACCTGATCTGGTCGTTCGTGGTCAACAACTACCTGATGGGCAACGACCCGTTCCCGTTCGACCTGCTCTACTGGAACTCGGACGCGACGCGCATGCCGGCGCGCATGCACAGCTTCTACCTGCGCCACATGTATCAGCAGAACCTGCTGTCGCATCCTGACGGCATCACGCTCGAGGGCGAGACGCTCGACCTGAGGCGGGTGACTGTTCCCGCCTATTTCCTGTCCACGCGCGAGGACCACATCGCACCCTGGCGCAGCACCTATCGCGGCACGCAGCTTCTGGGCGGCAGGACGCGGTTCGTGCTGGCCGCCTCCGGCCACATCGCCGGCGTGGTCAACCCGCCGGACGGGGGCAAGTACAACCATTGGGTCAACGAGACGCTGCCCGCCTCGCCGCAGGATTGGCTGGACGGCGCCTCGGAGCTGTCCGGCTCGTGGTGGGGCGATTGGAACCGCTGGGTCACGGCGCACGCCCCCGCCCAGGTGCCGGCGCGCCTGCCGGGAGAGGGGGTGCTGTCGGCGATCGAGGACGCGCCCGGCAGCTACGTGCGCGTCAAGTCGGGCTGACCGCACCGGCCGAGCCGCAGCCGCGCAGCTCCGGACGCCTCGCTTCTCGCACATACGCGTGAGGCAGGCGTTCATCTTCGTCTCACGGCATGGTCCGGAAAGGAGTTGTTAATCGCTGTCTTGCAGGTTGGCACTGGACAACCAGCAACGGTGCCCGATGACGTTCGACATAGTCCTGCTCATCATAGCCCTGGCCGGCCTGCTCTGGCTGCCCGCCAGCCTTTGTCTGCTGCTGCGCGCCAGAAGCCGCCTCCATGCACAGGACGAGGCGGTGAGCGCTCTGCAGGCGCAGCTCGGCGTCAACTTGTTCCGCAGCATGCGGCGCGATCCGCTCACCGGCCTGCCGACGCGCCAGGCGTTCATGGAAGCCGTGGCCGCCTGCCTGGCGCGCGAGGCGCCCGCCGCCCTGCTGGTGATCGACCTCGACCGATTCGCGGCCACCAACGCCAAACATGGCGAGATGGTCGGCGACGAGCTGCTGCGGGCGCTCGCAGGCCGCTTGCAGCTCCTGGCCGGCCCGCATGGCCACCTGGCGCGCATGGATGGCGACGCGTTCGCGATGCTGCTCGACAGGCCCGACCAGCTCGAGGACGTGCCGGGCCTGGCCGCCAGGATCCTGGCGGAGCTGAAGACGCCCTACCCCGCCGCGGGTCAGTTGATCGACCTTTCGCCCAGCATCGGCCTGGCGCGCTCCGGCGAGCACGGCGGCACGGCCGAGAGCCTGTTGCAGGCGGCCTGCCTGCCGCTGTCGCATGTCAAGGCGCGTGGCGGCGGCACCTGGCTCGGCTGCGACGCCGAGCTGACCCGCGCGCTGCACACCCAGTCCCAGATACGCGCCCAGTTGCAGCGCGCCATCGCCGAGGGGCAGATCGTGCCCTGGTATCAGCCGATCGTGCGCCTGCCCGACGGCAAACCCGAGACGTTCGAAGTACTGGCGCGCTGGCTGCACCCCGAGCTTGGCGTGCTGACCGCGGACCGTTTCGTGCCGATCGCCGAAGAGATGGGCCTGTCGGGTCAGATCAGCACCGCGCTGCTGCGTCAGCTCGCGCTCGACTGCGCGGCCTGGCCCGCGACGTGCCGCTTCGCCATCAACGTCTCGGCCGGCCAGGTGCGCGAGCTGATCGGCTTCTTCAACACGCAACCCGGCGAGTGGCAGCGACGCATGGATCTGAGCCGGCTGGACGTGGAGATCACCGAGGCTGCCCTGCTGAACGACCGCGGTCTGGCGCGCGAGCTGATCGATACGCTGCACGAGCACGGCGCCCGCGCCGGGCTGGACAATTTCGGCAACGGCTTCTCGAACTTCTCGTTCCTGCGCGACATGCCGTTCGACAGCATCAAGATCAGCCAGGTGTTCATCCAGACGATGCTCGCCGACAAGCGCGCGGAGGCCTGCGTGCTGGCGATGCTGTGGCTGGGTCACGGGCTGGGGATCGACATGGTGGCCGCCGGCGTCGAAGACGCGGAGACCGCGCAGCGCCTGGTGGAACTCGGCTGCACGATGGCCCAGGGCTTTCATTACGCGCGCCCATCGCCGGCCGACGAGATCGCCAGGCGGCTTGGCGTTGAGTCTGCTGTGGCGCTGGCCGCCTGATTGAATACATTCAAGAAGAGAGCAGGAACTTCTTTTTCGAGAAAGAAGCAAAAAGCTTTTGCTCTGTTCGCTTGTACTGCGGTTCGCGACAGTTGCGCCAGCGGTCAGCTCTCCTGTGTTGGCGGCGGTCCCCTGGTCGCATCCAGCTTGGCCGGGGCCTGCAACCGGACGATGCTGCCGCCGGCCGCGGCCTGATAGATCGCCTCGATCAGCCGCATGTCGGCCAGCCCCTCCTCGCCAGGCGTGAGCGGCATGCGGCCGCCGCGTATCGCCTCGGCAAACGCGTCCATCTCCAGCGCGAACTGGTTTCTGCCGGACCAGCGCCGCTGCTCCAGCCCCTGGCTCTGCCCCTGCCGGCGGCCGATCTGCATCGTGAGGTTGTCGTAGCTGAAGGCGGGGTCGAGGCCGACCGACGCCTCCGTCGCCATCAGGCGCAGGAAGCGGTTCTCGTGATAGGAATAGCCGGAGGTGCAGCTTGCCAGTACGCCGGACGGGAAGCGCAGGGTAAAGGCGCACACATCCTCCACCTCGCGGAAGCGCGGGTCGTCCTTCGGCTGCGTAATGCGCGCGCTGATCTCGACCGGCTCCTCTCCGGTGATGAACCGCGCGGCGTTCAGGCAGTAGAGGCCGACATCGGGCAGCGAACCGCCCCCCGCCATCGCGCGGTTCAGGCGCCATTGGCCGTTATCCGCATTGTCCTGGCCGTTGCTGGCCTCGATCAGCCTGACCTCGCCGAACGTCTTGTCGCGCGCGAACCGGATCAGTTCGCGATATTCGGGCAGATACTGGCAGCGATAGGCGATCATCAGCAGCCGGCCGGCTTGGCGGCAGGCATCCACCATGCGCTGTGCATCGGCGGCCGTGCTGGCCATCGGTTTCTCGCACAGCACATGCTTGCCGGCCTGTGCGGCGCGCACGGTGTATTCCATGTGCATCGCGTTCGGCAGCACGATGTAGACCACGTCCACATCCGGGTTGTTCTTCAACTGGTCGAAGCTCGCATAGTCGTAGAGGCTGCGCTCCGGCACGCCGTATTGGGCAGCGATCACCCGCGCCTTGTCGCGCTCGCCGCTGACCAGCGCGGTCACCCGCACGTGCCTGGCCTGCGCGAAGCCCGGCAGGATCTGGGTCAGCGAGAGCCGGCCGAGACCCACGACAGCCACGCCCAGGCGCCGGGCTTGCGGGTCGGGTGCGGGGACCTTGGCGTTCTGGTCGCTCGACGTGTCGAGCGGCGGCAGGGTCACCTGGTCGCCGTGAACCGTGCCGCGCAGCGCCTGCGGCTCACGCCCGGCTTCGGCCGCCTGCGCGCTGGCCAGCAGTCCCAGCCCCGCCGACGCTGTCCCTACAAGTCCGCGTCGCGTGATCGGGGGCATGCTTTTCTCCTTGGGTTAAGCAGTCCTTTTTTGAAAAAAAGGACCAAAAAACTTCTGTCTCCTGCGCCTGCAGTGATACTCGCGCAGGTTCTGCCAGAACCGCTCCGGCAGAACTGTTGCGAACCTCGATGCAAGCGAACAGAGCAAAAGCTTTTTGCTTCTTTTTCTCGAAAAAGAAGCCCTTTCTTCTTCCCGAATGTCGATCGCTAAAAGCACGCCGCCCCGCCAAGGTTTCGGCGCTTGCGCGCGCCTCGCCAGGGTGTGAGATGCGGCCATGACCAGCCTGCATCCCCGCGCGCAATTGCGCACCCATGAGGTGACGAACCAGCCGCCGCCGCTGGAGGACGTCAACCTGTTCGAGGCGGATTCGTGGCTCTCCGACATGGTCCGGCAAGCAGGCGGCGGCGCGCATCTGGCGCATCTGTCCGCCTTCGGCGCGCGCGTCGGCAGTGCCGAGGCGATCGAGTGGGGCGTGCAGGCGAACCGCCACCCGCCCGTCTTCAAGCCGTTCGACCGCTGGGGGCGGCGCATCGACGAGGTCGAGTTCCACCCCGCCTATCACGCGCTGATGGCGCTGGGCCTGGAGGCCGGCGTCTCGGCCCGCGCCTGGACCCACGCGCAGGGCGGTCACGTGGCCCACGCGGCGCTGCTGTTCCTGATGTCGCAGGCCGAAAGCGGCGCCACCTGCCCTTTGTCCATCCCCTAGGCCCGCGTGCCAGCGCTGCGCCAGGCGCCGGCGCTGGCCCGGGAGTGGGAGCCGCGCGTGCTGGCCACCGCCTATGACGGCTCCGTGCAGCCGGCCGCGCACAAGCGAGCGGCGACGATCGGCATGGCGATGACCGAAAAACAGGGCGGCTCGGACGTGCGTGCGAACACCACGCGCGCCATCCCGGCGGGCGATGGTGCGCATCTGCTGACCGGCCATAAATGGTTCTGCTCGGCGCCCATGTCGGACGCGTTCCTGACGCTGGCCTACGAGGATGACGGGCTGGGCTGCTTCCTGGTCCCGCGCTGGCGCCCGGACGGCGAGCGCAACGCGATCGAGATCCAGCGGCTGAAGGACAAATTGGGCGACCGCGCCAATGCGTCCGCCGAGATCGAGTATGCGGGCGCCCTGGCCTGGCGCGTGGGCGAGCCGGGCCGCGGCGTGCGCACGATCGTGGAGATGGTGCACCATACAAGGCTCGATTGCATCGTGGGCGCGGCCAGCCTGTCCCGGCAGGCCCTGTCGCTCGCCATCCACCATGCCCAGGGCCGGACCGCATTCCAGCGCCGGCTGATCGACCAGCCGTTGATGCGGTCCGTGCTGGCCGAGATGGCGATCGAGGTGGCGAGCCATATGGCGCTCGCCTTCCGGATCGCCCACGCCTTCGACCGTGCCGCGGCCGGCGACACGGGCCAGGCCGCGCTGGCCCGCGTCCTGACGCCGGTCGCCAAATACTGGGTGACGAAGCGCTGCCCCGTCCTGGTGGCCGAAGCGATGGAGGCCCATGGGGGCGCAGGCTATATCGAGGAGGGGCCGCTGCCCCAGCTGTACCGCGCCTCCCCGCTGAACGCGATCTGGGAAGGCTCGGGCAACGTGATCGCGCTCGACGTGCTGCGCGCACTGGGGCGCCAGACGCAGGCGGCCGACGCGCTGCGCAGCTATCTGGCGCCGGAGGCGGCGGCACGCCAATTGG
>CAXUNK010000209.1:0-5701 GCA_964252425.1 uncultured Acetobacteraceae bacterium | reverse complement strand
GCTCAGCGTAATACTGTTCGTTCCGCCTACCGTGCTGGTGCTGTATCAGGCGCATCTCTGCCCGATGCCGCCCGCCGGCGTCTACGGCGTCAAGATCGTCTTCAGCGCGGTGGTGGCGCTGCTGTTCACCCCCGTCGTCCTGCTGGCCGCCCTGTCGGACCGGCCCCATACCGGCCGGCTTGCGGCCGACATGGCATGAGGCCCGCCGGTGCTTCGGTATCGAAGCCGACCGCCTAGAGGGCTGATGCCCTAGGCCGGCGCGCGCGGGTCGATCCAGCCGATATTCCCGTCGCTCCGGCGATAGACGACGTTCAGCTCGCCGGTGCTGCTGTTGCGGAACATCAGCACCGTCTGGTCGGCCAGATCCATGCGCATCACCGCGTCGCCCACGCTGAGTCGGGCGATCTCGGTCTGCGTCTCGGCAATCACGGTCGCGAAGGTCGCGTGCACCACGCCGTCCACCGTGTCGGCCGTGTCGGGCGAGGCGGCCGGCTCCTCCGGTTCGGCGCGCAGGATGTAGGCGCGCGCCGTCTGGGTGCGCTCCTTGCTGGCGATGGCGCGGTTATGGTCGCTGAACCGCCTGCGGTAACGGCGCAGGCGGGTGGCGATGTGCTCGGCGGCGTCATCGAAGGCGGCGTTGGCATCGCCCGCCTCGCCCTCGCCGCGCAGCGTCAGGCCGCGGCCGGCATGCACGTTGATGTCGCAGGTGAAGAAACTTCGCGCCCGGCCGAAGGTGACGTGGGCTTCCATCGCGTGGTCGAAATATTTCTGCGCGATCACGTCGAGGCTGGAGGCGACGCGGGTGCGAAGCGAGTCCGACAGGTCCACCTGTTTGCCCGAGACGTTGATCTGCATGCCGCCGACCCTCCACGCTGTTCCAGCTACATAACGGCGGCCTTCTCCCGCTTGCGCTGGACAGAGCTGGGGATGCGCAGCGCATCGCGGTATTTGGCCACCGTTCTGCGCGCGATGTCCACGCCCTCCTCACGCAGCGTCGCGACGATCGCGTCGTCGGACAGCACGCCGTCGGCCGTCTCGGCCCCCACCATGGCGCGGATACGGTGCCGCACCGCCTCGGCACTGTGGGTTTCGCCGCCGGCGCCGGCGATCGCCGTGGTGAAAAAATATTTCAGTTCGAAGATGCCGCGCGGCGTGGCGATGAACTTGTTGGCCGTCACCCGGCTGACGGTGCTCTCGTGCAGCGCCACCTCCTCGGCGATGTGGCGCAGGATCAGCGGGCGCAGATGGCTGACGCCGTGCCGGAAGAAGCCGTCCTGGCGGCGCACGATCTCGCTGGCCACCTTCAGGATCGTCTGGGCGCGCTGCTGCAGCGACTTGACCAGCCAGTTTGCGGTCGCCAGCCGCTCGCTGAGGAACAGCTTGGCATCGCGTTCCGCCTGCCGGCTGACGCGGGCGTAGAACGCCTCGTTGACCAGCACGCGCGGCATGGTGTCTGGGTTCAGCTCCAGCAGCCAGTCGCCGTTCGGCGCGGCACGCATCAGCACGTCGGGGATCACCGGGGGCAGGGCGCCGGCATCCCAGTTGGCGCCCGGCTTGGGGTCGAGCGCGCGGAGTTCGGCCACCATCTCCTGCAAATCCTCGGCGTCCACGCCGCATACCGTCATCAGGTGACGCATGTCGCGCCGGCCGAGATGTTCGAGGTGGTCCAGCAGCGCCACCATGCAGGGGTCCAGCCGCCGCCGGTCGCGCAGCTGCGCCGCCAGGCACTCGGCCAGGCTTCGGGCGAACATGCCGACCGGGTCGAACTGCATCATGCGCGCCCGCACCGCTTCGACCCGCGCCACATCGGTGCCCAGCGCCCGGGCGATCTCGGCCGGGTCGGCAGCCAGCCGGCCTGACGGCTCCAGCAGCGCGATCAGATGCGCGCCGATCAGCCGGTCCGTGCGGTCGTCGAAGCCCAGGCGCAACTGCTCGCCCAGGTGGTCGCGCAGCGAGGGGCGGCCGGGCAGCGTCTCCTCCAGCCCGCGATCGTCGCTGTCGAAGGATTGGCTGCCGCCCGAACCGGAGATCTGCGGCGTGGCCATGCCGTCGGCCGGCCCGGACGCCTCGTAGCCGTCGAACTCGTGGTCCAGCGGGCCCTCCGCCGCGTCGGGCATGGTGGGTGCGGCGACCCGCTCGGCGCTGTCGGCTCCCTCGGCCGGGCGCGGGGGCATGTCGTCGGACGCGCGTTCGGGCGCCGTCTCCGGCCGTTCGTCCCGGTCGAGCAGCGGGTTGCGCTCCAGCTCCTCCTCGACGAAAGCCGCCACTTCGAGGTTGGAGAATTGCAGCAGCTTGATCGCCTGACGCAGCTGCGGCGTCATGACCAGCGACTGGGACTGCCGGAACTCGAGGCGGGGACCGATGGACATCGCGGGCGAGTCTTACCCCGAAACCCTTAACAGGACAGCCCGCAACGACCGAGGAACGTTTTTTGCGCCGTTTCCGTCAGGAGAGGACATTCCTGAGCGCCTCTTCTGCCTCGCCCCATTTGGCCGGACCCTGCAGCACGCCGCGCATGCGCTGGTCGGCGCCGATGATGAAGGTCGTGGGAAACCCCGCCACCTGCAGCGCATGCACCGCCTCGCTGCCGGGATCGAGCAGCACGGTGGCGTGGGCCACCCCATGCGCCGCGATGAACGGCCGCACGATGGCCGCACCCCCCCGGTCGGCGCTGACCGCCAGCACCGCGAACGCGCCGCTGGCGGACAGCCGGTCGAGCTCCGGCAGTTCTGCCACGCAGGGCGCGCACCAGGTGGCCCAGAAATTCAGCACGACGGGGCGCCCCGCATAGGCCGAGAGCGGCGCGGCCGACCCGTCGAGACGTCGAAACACCAGCTCGGGCAGGCTGGCCGGCGGCCGGACCGGGGTGATCGCACCGGCGGGCTGCAGATCGACCTCGGGCGCCGCCGGCGGCGTGCCGGACACGGGGACGCGCGGTTTGTGCGCGATCAGCGCCAGCGTTACACCCAGCCCGGCGGCACCCGCCACCGCCACCAATCCTTCACGCCGCGTGAATCGACCCAAGACATGTCCCCTTCCAACAACCAGGCCGCCCGTGCCCCATGGGGCGGGCGTTTCTCGGCGGCCCCGGCCGACATCATGGCACGGATCAACGCCTCGATCGGCTTCGATCGCGCGCTGTGGCGTCAGGACATCGCCGGATCGCGCGCCCATGCCGCCATGCTGGCGCATGTGGGCATCATCTCGGACGCCGACCGGGCGGCCATCGACGCGGGCCTGGCGGAGATCGCGTCCGAGATCGAGGGCGGCGGCTTCCGCTTCGACGACGCGCTCGAGGACATCCACATGAACATCGAGGCGCGGCTGGCCGAGCGCATCGGCGATGCGGGCCGCCGGCTGCACACGGCACGAAGCCGTAACGACCAGGTCGCGACCGATTTCCGCCTGTGGGTGCGGGACGCGATCGACGCCCTGCACGCCCAGGCCACCGACCTGATGCGCGCGCTGGCCACACGCGCCGCCGAGCACGCCGCCACGATCATGCCCGGCTTCACCCATTTGCAGACCGCGCAGCCGGTCACCTTCGGCCACCACCTGCTTGCCTATGTCGAGATGCTGGACCGGGACCGTGGGCGGCTGCGCGACTGCCGCGCCAGGCTGAATATGTGCCCGCTCGGATCGGCGGCGCTGGCCGGCACGAGTTTCCAGATCGACCGCGACATGACGGCGGCCGCCCTGGGATTCGACGCGCCATCGCCCAACTCGCTGGACGCGGTCTCTGACCGGGATTTCGCGCTCGAGTTCCTGGCAGCGGCGGCGATCTGTGCCATGCATCTGTCGCGCCTGGCCGAGGAAATCGTCATCTGGTGCAGCGCCCCCTACGGGTTCATCCGCCTGTCGGACGCGTTCACCACGGGCAGCTCCATCATGCCGCAGAAACGCAACCCGGACGCAGCCGAACTCACACGCGCCAAGACCGGCCGGGTGACCGGCGCGCTCGTGGCCCTGCTGACGGTGATGAAGGGCCTGCCGCTCGCCTATGCCAAGGACATGCAGGAGGACAAGGAGCCGGTGTTCGACGCGGCCGCGGCACTCGGCT
This sequence comes from uncultured Acetobacteraceae bacterium, assembly GCA_964252425.1. Taxonomy (GTDB): domain Bacteria; phylum Pseudomonadota; class Alphaproteobacteria; order Acetobacterales; family Acetobacteraceae; genus BOG-908. The sequence continues at coordinate 1,641 of CAXUNK010000209.1, read as the reverse complement.
TGTCGCTGGCGGCGACCACCGGCATGGTGCGCGACATGCAGCCCGACACGGCAAGAATGCGCGTGCTGGCCGGGGCGGGGTACTCGACCGCGACCGACCTGGCCGATTGGCTGGTGCGCGTGCCCGGCCTGCCGTTCCGAACCGCCCATCATGTGACGGGCCGGCTGGTGGCCCGCGCCGAGGCGCGCGGCGTGGCCCTGGACGGGCTGACCTTGGACGAGATGCGCGAGGAGGAGCCTTCGATCACGGATGACGTCTTCTCCGTGCTGGGCGTGGACGCGTCGGTTGCGTCCCGGACCAGTTTCGGCGGCACCGCCCCCGTCCGCGTGGCAGCCCAGGCGTCGCGCTGGCTGGCGGCGCTCGCGTGACCCGCCTGGTGCTGCTGGCCGCGCTGGCCTTGGCCGCGTGCGGCAAGGTCGGCGACCCGAGCCCGGCCGGGCCGCCGGACCGGATCACCTATCCCAAGGCCTATCCCACGCATTGAGGGCGCCATGGTGACGCGCATCGACCGCGGCGACGGGGTGGAGCTGGCCTATGCCGCGACGCCCGGCCGGTCGCCGACACTGGTGTTCCTGCCCGGCTTCATGAGCGACATGACCGGCGAGAAGGCGACCATGCTGGCCGGGCACGCCTCCGCCCTGGGCTGCGCGACCTTGCGGCTGGATTATTCCGGCCATGGTGCCAGCGCCGGCCAGTTCATCGCCGGCACGATCGGACGGTGGACCGAGGACGCGCTGTTCCTGATCGATCGCCTGACCGAGGGACCATTGCTGCTCGTCGGCTCGTCGATGGGCGGCTGGATCGCGCTGCTGGCGGCCGTCGCCCGTCCGGAACGCCTGGCCGCCCTTGTCGGCATCGCCGCCGCCCCCGATTTCACCGAGACGCTGCTCTGGCCGAGCCTCTCGCAGGAGGGGCGCGACACCATCATGCGGGACGGGATGCTGCGCGTGCCGAGCGCCTATGGCGGCGAACAGGTGTTCACGCGCGACCTCATCGAGGACGGGCGGCGCCACTTGCTGATGGGCACGCCGATCCCGATCGCCTGCCCGGTGAGATTGCTGCATGGCCAGCGTGACGAGGCCGTGCCGTGGCAGACCGCGCTGCATCTGGCCGAGCGGCTGGAGTCACCGGACGTGCAGACCACGCTGGTCAAGGACGCCGAGCACCGCCTCTCGCGGCCGCAGGACCTGTACCTGCTACGCGCGCTGATCGAGCCGTTCCTGCGCCAGGATCGCCTCTAGCCCCTCGCGGAAACTGGGGTAGCGCCAGGGCCGGCCCAGTGCGCGTTGCGTGGCGGCACTCGCGACGCGGCGGTTTTCGGCCCAGAAGCTGCGGGCCATGTCGCTCATCGCCGGCCAGGCCTCGGCGAAGGGCACCGCCGGCGGCACGGGCAGCCCGGCCAGCCCGGCCGCGTACTCCGTCACGACCGCGCTCTCGGCCGGCTCGTCGTCGGAGAAGTTCAGCACGCGCGTCCCCTCGGGCGGACGGGCGATCGCGGCCAGGATGCCGGCCGCGATGTCGTCCACATGGATGCGCCCGAAGGCGTGGCCCGGCTGGACCACGCGCCGCGCCTGGCCGCGGCGGAGATCGTCGAACGGCGAGCGGCCCGGCCCGTAGATGCCGGCCAGGCGCGCGAGGTCG
>CAXUNK010000208.1:0-5830 GCA_964252425.1 uncultured Acetobacteraceae bacterium | reverse complement strand
ATTTGCGGGGTGAACAGCCCCGAGGCCTTCGATGCGGCGGCAGAGGCGGGGGCGGACTGGGTCGGGTTCGTATTCCATCGCGCGTCGCCGCGCTGCGTCTCGCCGGACCAAGCGGCGCGGTTCGCCGCGCGCCTGCCGCACGGGCCAGCCCCGGTCGGGCTGTTCGTCGATCCCACCGACGACGATCTGGCCCGCGTGCTGGGCGTGCTGCGCCTGCATGCGCTGCAGCTCTATGCGGGTGCGGAGCGGCTGGGTGCCATCCGCGCAAGGTTCGATGTGCCTGTCTGGCGATCGGTCGGGGTGGCGGACAGGGCCGACCTTCCCGCGACCGCCTTGGGTGCGGCGGCCCTTGTCGTTGAAGCCAAGGCGCCGCAAGGCGCGGGCCGGCCTGGCGGTCTCGGCATGACGATGGACTGGTCGCTGCTGGCAGGCTGGAACCCTGGCGCGCCCTGGCTGCTGGCGGGCGGGCTGACGCCGGGCAACGTGGGCGAAGCGATACGGCGCAGCGGCGCGCGTGCGGTGGACGTCTCCTCGGGCGTGGAGAGCGCGCCGGGGGTCAAGGACCCTCGCCTGATTGCGGCCTTTGTCGCCGCCGCCCGTGCCGATCCGCCGTGAGGCCCGCTCGGCTATAACCAGCCACGCCGCCAGAAAAGTGCGAGCGGCACGACGATGCTGAGCGCGATCAGCGACAAGGCGTATGGGTAGCCGAACTTCCAGCCCAGCTCCGGCATATCGTGGAAATTCATCCCGTACAGGCTGGCGATGAAGGTGGGCGGGATGCCCACGATGCTGACCACGGTCAGCACCTTGATGGTGTTGTTCTGCTCGATGCTGATGAAACCGAGCGTGGCATCGAGCAGGAACTGCACCTTGCCGGTGAGCTGCGCGTCGTACTCCGCCAGCGAGGCCAGGTCCCGCTCCAGCGTCGTCAGGCGGCGGCGTGCCGGCTCGTCCAGCCAGTCCTTGGCAACCTCCGGCACGAAGCGCACGATCCGGCTCACACCCAGCAACGCATCGCGCAGTTGCGACACACGCGCGCCGGCGCGGCCGGTGGCGGCCAACGTCGCCTGCAGGAACTGGTCCCGCCTTCGCGACGACCCGCCGGTCTGCGCGCCGCGGGCGAACACCTCGGCCGAGAGCCCGTCCATCTCGCCGCCGATCTGTTCCAGCACGTCGGCCAGCCTGTCCACCACCGCCTCCAGCAGGCCCAGGAACGGCGCCGCACCCTTGACGGCATCCGACTCCATCAGGCGCCAGGTCTCGGCGAAGCGGTCGAACACGGTGGAGCCGGCAAACCTGATGGTGAGCAGCCGCGCCGAGGTGAGCACGAAGCCGATGGGTGCGATGGTCAGCGTGCCGTCGGCGGCCCGGCTCAGCATCGGCGTGCTCAGCGTCAGCACGCCGCCTGCTTCCGCAAGCCGGCTGGAGCTTTCGATCTCCGCCACCTCGTGCCGTCCCGGGACCGGCTGGCCGATCGCGCGCGAGACTTCGTCCCGCTCGTCGTCGCTCGGGTTTTCCAGGTCGATCCAGACCGCCTGGGCGCACAGCGCGCGCGCCGCGCGGTCCGTGCCCAGGATCGCGGGCGGCGCGTGGCCCGACATCGCTCTCAGCAGGCTCGCCTCCCCGCGCTCGGCGCACCGGCGCGCCACCCAAGATGCGGCCTGACAAATCCGGGCCACCCGCCTATCTAGGGCACTTGCTCGCCAGACCGGAAGCCGCCGTGAACCACAGCGCCGCCATCGCACGCCCGAACACATTGCGTCAGGGTCCGGACGGGCATGGCCGCTTCGGCGAGTATGGGGGACGGTTCGTGGCCGAAACCCTGATGCCGCTCGTGCTGGAGCTGGAGGCGGCCTACGAGGCCACCAAGCGCGACCCGTCCTTCCAGACGGAACTGGATTACTACCTCAAAGATTATGTGGGCCGGCCAAGCCCGCTCTGGTTCGCCGAGCGCCTGACGAAGGCCCTGGGCGGCGCCAGGATCTATCTCAAACGCGAGGAGCTGAACCACACCGGCGCCCATAAGGTGAACTCCTGCATGGGGCAGATCCTGCTGGCGCGCCGCATGGGCAAGACACGCATCATCGCCGAGACGGGCGCGGGCCAGCACGGGGTAGCCACCGCTACGGTGTGCGCGCTGATGGGCATGCCCTGCGTGATCTACATGGGCGCCGTCGACGTGGAGCGGCAGCGGCCGAACGTGTTCCGCATGAAGCTGCTAGGTGCCGAGGTGGTGCCGGTAACCACCGGCGCCGGCACGCTGAAGGATGCGATGAACGAGGCGATGCGCGACTGGGTCGCCAACGTCACCGACACGTATTTCCTGATCGGCACGGTCGCCGGTCCGCACCCCTATCCCGCCATGGTCCGCGACTTCCAGAGCGTGATCGGCACCGAGGCGCGGGCGCAGATGATGGCGGCGGAAGGCAGGCTGCCGGACGTGGTGGTGGCCAGCGTGGGCGGTGGCAGCAACGCAATGGGCATCTTCCACCCCTTCCTCGACGAGCCGTCGGTGCGGCTGATCGGGGTGGAGGCGGCCGGGCGTGGGCTGGACAGCGGCGCCCAGGCGGCCAGCATCGAGCGCGGCCGCCCCGGCGTGCTGCACGGCAATCGCACCTATCTGCTGCAGGACGATGACGGCCAGATCACCGAGGCGCACAGCATCAGCGCCGGGCTAGACTATCCGGGCATCGGGCCGGAGCATGCCTGGCTGCACGATATCGGCCGGGCCGAGTATGTCGGCATCACCGACGAGGAGGCGTTGGCCGCCTTCCAGCTCTGCAGCCGCACCGAGGGGATCATCCCGGCGCTGGAGTGCGCCCACGCCTTGGCGCATATCGAAAAACTGGCGCCTACCATGGCCTCGGACCAGATCATCCTGATGAACCTGTCCGGCCGCGGCGACAAAGATATCTTCACCGTAGCCGAGCACCTGGGAGCCAAGCTTTAGTTTTCTCCTTGCCGGCGCCCGCTCACCATACTAGTATGACTACATTGGTCACGGAGGCTGGGATGCTTGAACTGCAATTGCGTGAAGCCAAAGCCACCCTGTCCGCCGTCATCGATACGGCTCGTCGGGGTGAGCCCTCGATCGTGACACGGCATGGTCGTCCCGAAGCTGTCATCCTCAGTTTCGAGGAGTGGACGCGCCTGTCCAACGTCCCGTCTTTCGGCCGTCTGCTGGCCGAAGCTCCGTTCAACGCTGAAGATTTGCCCGCGCGGAATGATGACTGGCGTGAGGTCGAGTTCTGATGGGTGTACCTGGTTGACACCAACGTCCTGTCCGCCGGGGCTCCGCAAAAAACCGTCTCGCATCCGCAGCTCGCGACTTGGATGGATCGCAACAGCCATCTGCTGTTTCTGTCCGTCGTCACGATTGCCGAGGTCGAATCCGGCATAGAAAAACTCCGCCGGCAGAAGGCGGTGGACAGGGCGCAACGGCTGGCCGGGTGGCTGGAGACGGTGTTGCACCTCTATGCCGCCCGCATTCTCCCGCTCGACATCTCCGCCAGCCGCGTGCTGGGCCGCCTGTCCGACCAGGCCCGCGCCGAGGGCCACGCGCCGGGATTTGCCGATCTGGCGATCGCTGCCACGGCGCAGGACCGCGGCTGCACGGTGCTGACCCGCAACTTGCGTCATTTCGCCCCGATCGGGGTTGCGGCGCTCGACCCGTTCGAGGGTTTGCCGGTGCAAGCTTAAGAAGAAAGGTCTTCTTTTTCGAGAAAAAGAAGCAAAAAGCTTTTGCTCTGTTCGCCTGCACTGCTGCCCGCGACAGTTCTGCCAGAGCGGTTCTGGCAGAACCTGCGCGAGCACCAATGCAGGCGCAGAAGACAGAAGTTTTTTGGTCCTTTTTTTCAAAAAAGGACTGCTTTCTTCAATACCACTCTAAACTGCGCCCATCTCAATGCCAAGCAGCCGAGCATAGGCGGCGAACATCGCTTCCTGATCGTAAGCGGCCACGGCACGCGCCCGGTTGGCCGTGCCGATCGCGCGCCTGTCGGCGTCGAGCAGGCGCGCCAGGCCGTCAGCCAGCGCCTCGTCCGCGAGCCCGACCACGAACGGCGCGTTCTCCGGCGCCAGCATCTGACGCACATCGCCCACATCGGTGCTGACGGCGGGCAGACCCGAGGCCATCGCCTCCAGCAGGGAAAGGGGCATCTGCTCGGTGTCCGACGAGAGTGCGAAGGCGTCCATCACCGCGTACCATCGCTCGGATGCGTCCGAGTAGCCGGCGAACATCGTGTCCGCGGCGATGCCCAATTGCGTGGCGAGCGCCTGCAGCCCGGCCTGTTCCGGCCCGTCGCCCACGATCACCAGCCTGGCCGGCCGGGTCCGCCGAACCAGGGCGAAGGCGCGCAGCAGCCGTGCCAGGTTCTTCTCGGGCCGCAACGCCGCGACCGTGCCGATCACCGGCCCTTCGCCCGGCGGCACGCATGCGGGCGCCGCGCCGGAGAACCGGCCGAGATCGATGCCGTTGGCGATGTAGTGCAGCCGCACGGGTGGAAGCTTCCATACGCGCGTGGCGATCCCGACCAGCCTGTGCGACGGCAGCACCACATTGCTGCCGTGCAGAACCAGGCGCCTCGTCAGCACACGGCGCCGGATCTGCGCATCGCGCTCCTCAGGCCCGAACCCGTCTTCCGTGTGCAGATGACGCAAACCCGCCAGGCGCGCGCCGGCCGCCCATTCGATGGCACCCCAATTGCTGGTGACCACCAGGTCGGGCGCCAGACGGCGCAGGCAGCTTGCCGCGTGCCGAACGGCGTGCACCATCTGGCCGGCCGGATGCGCCGCGCGGGGGAACTCAATGTCGAGATCGGGCGAGAGCTTGGCCCGGCAGGCCAGCTCGCCATTTAGCGCCAGCACGGTATGGCGGCACGCCGGGCCGAAACGGTTGGCCAGCGAAGCGAACCGCACCTGTGCCCCGCCGACGCCGAACCCAGGGAACACCCAGGCCAGATGCGGCCGGCTCACGCGGCGTGCTCGGCCACCTTGCGCGCCGGTGCGGATATCAAGGCCAGCATGTGCAGAAAACCCTCGAAGGCGAGCAGCAGCCAGATCAGCTGCGCGTGGTTCGAGCGGCCGCCCGCATGTTCGTCCAGCAGCCGCGCGATGCCGCCCGCATCGAAGAAGCCGCTGTCCAGCATCACCGGCCCCAGCAGCAGCGCGCGCACCCGCCCCATCTCGCGACGGAACAGCGCCGACATGTCGCCGGTGAAACCCTGCTTGGGCCGGTACAGCAGCTCGCACGGCAGCAGCGGCTCCATCGCGCGCTTGAGGATGTGCTTGCCGCCGCCCGGTCCGATCTTCAGCCCGGCCGGCAGCGACAAACCCCATCCCACCAGCTCGTGATCCAGGAAGGGCGCCCGCACCTCAAGCGACGCCGCCATGCTCGCGCGATCCACCTTGACCAGTATGTCGCCCGGCAGCCAGGTGGCCAGGTCGGCCAGTTGCGCCTGCAGCAGCGGGTCGGCCTCGTGCGCTTCACCCATCACCGAGGCGAGCGTCGCAAACGCGTCGTGCCCCTCGATCTCCCGCCGCAGGGCCGGGCTGAACAAGGCGCGGCGCTGTGCCGCGGTGCTGCGTGCGAGGGTCGCGGCATAGGCCTGCGCGTCGTCCAGGCTGAGCTCGGTCAGCGTGTGGCGTGCGCGCAGGAAGCGCGGCGCCCGGTCCAGCTTGGGGTAGATCGCGGCCAGCCGCCCGATCGCCTGGCGACGCAGGCCCGCCGGCAGATGCGCGCGCACGCCCGAGACCAGGCGGTGCCAGCGATATCGCCGGTAGCCGCCGAAAACCTCGTCGCCGCCATCGCCGGAGAGGGCGACGGTCGGGT
>CAXUNK010000207.1:0-5835 GCA_964252425.1 uncultured Acetobacteraceae bacterium | reverse complement strand
GCTGATCCGCATGGAGGACGAGCTGCGCCGCCGCGTGGTGGGGCAGGAGGACGCGCTGCGGGCCGTCGCCAACGCCGTGCGCCGCGCCCGCGCGGGCCTGGGCGACCCCAACCGCCCGATCGGCAGCTTCCTGTTCCTGGGCCCCACCGGCGTCGGCAAGACGGAGCTGACCAAGGCGCTGGCCGCGTTCCTGTTCGATGACGAGCGCGCCATGCTCCGCATCGACATGAGCGAGTTCATGGAGAAGCACGCGGTGGCGCGCCTGATCGGCGCACCGCCCGGCTACGTGGGCTACGAGGAAGGCGGCGTGCTGACGGAAGCCGTGCGGCGCCGCCCCTACCAGGTGATCCTGTTCGACGAGGTCGAAAAGGCGCACGAGGACGTCTTCAACGTGCTGCTGCAGGTGCTCGACGACGGGCGGCTGACGGACGGCCAGGGCCGCACGGCGGATTTCCGCAACACCATCATCGTGCTGACCTCAAACCTCGGCAGCGACATCCTGGCCAATGCGCCGGAGAACGAGCCGATGGCCATGGCGCACGCGCAGGTGATGCGCGTGGTTCGCGAGCACTTCCGGCCGGAGTTCCTGAACCGTCTCGACGAGATCATCACCTTCCGCCGCCTCGCGCGCACCGACATGGAGGTGATCGTCGATATCCAGCTGACCCGGCTGCGTGCGCTGCTGGCCGATCGCAAGATCGGGCTGGAGCTCGACCAGACGGCGCTCGATTGGCTGGCCAACGAGGGCTACGACCCGATCTACGGGGCGCGTCCGCTCAAGCGTGTCATCCAGCGCAGCTTGCAAAACCCGCTGGCAAGCCTGCTGTTGGAAGGCGGCGTGCACGAGGGCGACACCGTGCGGGTCGGCGCCGGGATGGAGGGGCTGACCATCAACGGCCGTGTGGCCGAGCTGGTATAATCGACGTCTAGGCGGACACGACGTAAGAGAAGAAAGGCCTTCTTTTTCGAGAAAAAGAAGCAAAAAGCTTTTGCTTTGTTCGCCTGCATCATGGCTTGCAAGATTTTGCCAAACTGTTTTTGGCAGAACCTGCGCGAGCACCAATGCAGGCGCAGAAGACAGAAGTTTTTGGTCCTTTTTTCAAAAAGGACTGCTTGCTTAAGATGTTTTAGCGCCGGCCGGTATCAGAACTTCTTGGCAACGGCGTCGGCGTGGCCAAGAAGGATCTCGGCCCCGACAGGTAGGCCCAGCAGGTTGGTCGTTGTCACGACCACATGCAACGCGTTGACCACGATCGAATCGGCTCCATGCGCAATCTGCTCGTTGAGGACGGCGTAACCAAGATCGGGTATGGCGACCTTCGTATTTGGTTGCGTGCCGATCTTGATGGCCAAGCCAGCAATCTTGAGGTTGTTGATGCCCGATCCGGCGGCAGAGGTGGTGGTTGCACCAGCCACGCGGCTAGCCTGCGCGACCGCTGTCAGCCCATCAGCCTCGATCAATCCGTTCAGAAGAGAAACGTTCGAAAGCGTCGATGTCGTCTTGGCGACGTCGGCCTGACCCGCCGGACCACCGAAAGCCGTCTCGGTCTCCGTGCCGACCGAGAGGAAGCCAGGCACGCTGACGTCGGTGACCGATTTCGTTTCTGTCTTGCCCCCCGTGCCGTCGCAACTGGCCAAACCCACGCCTGAGCCTGCGCCCGCCATCTCGTCGAGCGGATTGCCCGCATCTCCGCGAATGCGCACACTGGCTGCATAACCGCCCAGCGAGGCAGGCGGTTGAGTGCGCTTGAAGCCGGCATCAGCACGCGCGACGACCAGCTTGGCGCCGATCGGCAGAAAGCCGTTCGCCTGCGTGACATCGACCAGCAGCACGTCCATGCCTGCTTTCGCAGCATTCTTGCCTGTATGCGTCTCGGCCGCCTTGACGGTGATCGAACCGATGCCGGGCAGTGCGACGACGGTGTTGTCGGGGACGCCAGGGTCGATGACCTGACCGGCAATCGTCAGATTCGACAGGGTGGTGCCGGCTTCCGACGCGGTCAGCCCGTCTGGCGTGGCCGACACACTAGCGACCGCTTTCAACGCATCTGCGGTGACCAGCCCGCCGAACAGGTTCAGTTTGGTGATCGTTGATGTCTGCGTGGTTTCGGACGTACTAGCTGTCTTGCCAGCCGTGGCCGTGGCGCTGGTGAGTGCGGCCGAGACGACGCTGCCTTGCGGACCCACGCTGATCGCGGAGGTCGTGCGCGTGCGTGTGTTGCCATGCGTGCCGTTGCAAGGACAGCCGACACGGGCGGAGTTGTTGACCTGCAACTCGACCTCGGCGCCTCCAGCGGACACGGAGAGGGACGCGGCGCCTCCCTTGAACTCGCCCAACAAGGGTGCGGCTTGTGCTGCGACCCATGGTGCGAGTGAAAAGCTCAGAGCCGCCGCAGCAAGCGCGTGTGGACACCGTGACCGGACCATCCCGGTTCTCATGTTTTGATAAGATATGGACATGGATTGGTTCCTGTTCCCGCCGGCGTCACCGCCCTTACTAAAACGACGTCGGAACATTGCCTCCTTGAAGAGCGAAATAGCTAGTCAAGTACACGTGATGGTTGTTTTACGCTCGACGATTTCAACCCGGTCGCGCATGAGGCAGTTAGAAAGCGGCGCGGCGTAACCGAAGCGCGGAACCAGAGACCAGGGCTTCACGGCCCGGATGTGCTGGAATCTCCCCGGGGCTGGGCTGCCTGCCTCTCGCTGTCGACTCTCGCTCGCAGGCCGCTGGGAACAGGAGGCGCGTTTACGTGTTGCGGCTGGGAGGAGGCGCGCATGGCAGAGACAGCGGAGAAAACCGATCCCGCTCTGTGGGACAAGGTCAAGCACAAGGTTACCAAGGGCGATAAGGGCGGCAAGCCCGGCCAATGGTCGGCGCGCAAGGCGCAGCTTGCGGTACACGACTACAAGGAAGCCGGCGGCGGCTACAAAGGTCCGAAGACGGAAGACAACCACCTCCATCAATGGACGGAGGAACACTGGGGCACGAAATCCGGCAAACCGTCGGGCGAGACGGGGGAACGCTATCTTCCGCAAGCGGCGCGCGATCATTTGACCGACAAGGAATACGCCCGGACGACCGCCAAGAAGCGTGCGGACACCAGGCGGGGCAAACAGCATTCTGCGCAACCGCCGGAGATCGCCGCCAAGACGGCGCATGACCGCGAGACGGGGAAGGACGACCTTCATGCCCTCACGCGCGATGCGCTGATGCAGCGTGCCGCGCATGCCGGCATCACCGGGCGGTCCAAGATGCGCAAGGATCAGCTCATCAAGGCCCTTGGCACATGAGCCATCCCGGACTGACGGCGGAGGAGAGGGCGTCCATCGCGTCCGAGTTCCGACGGCTGGTCAACATCCCGCCTGCAAGGCTGCGCCACTGGCTGGACAGCGAGGAGAGCCGCAGCGTCGGCATGACGCCCGATGGTGAGCGCGTCACCAGTGCCGGACAGGGCGAGGCGGTGGGGCATCACATGGGCGAGCGCATCCTTGAGATACGGGCAACCAAGGCCGCCGATCTGACTGACGAGGATGTCGCCGACATGCGCAAGGTGGTTGGCTACATCCACCGCCACACGGCGCAACGCCCCCACGGCGACATCACCGATACCAGATGGCGCCACTCCCTGATGAACTGGGGCCACGACCCCGCCACGAAAGATTAGCGGGTAAGTGGGGGTCTGGGGTTCCAAACCCCAGCGGGGTCCAGGGGCAGAGCCCCAGGCCTTTTCAAGCCGCCACCAACTCCGCCTCAGGCGACACGAACGCCTCGCTCCCCTCCAGCAAGATCGCGGTTGCGACAGCGTGGCAGCGTGGGCCGAAGCTGCCACTTAAGCCAGCGGCATGCCACCCGCCGGCCGGGTGGCGTGCCACCACCATCGGGATCTGCCGGATACGTGCCTGGTGCGCCAACGTGACGACGATCGGTCCCGGTGCGCTTCCCTGAATGCAGATGATTTCCATGGCACCCTCCTGTCCCGAGACAGGATGGGCGCCTTTGGTTAACGCCGGGCTAACGCGCCCGAAGCTGCTATCCGGCGTTGGATAATTGCCGCTGCAGCGCCGTGAGCAACGCGGAGACGTCACCCCCATGCTGGCCCAGATAGCTCGCGTAATCGCTTCGCTGGGTCAGGCGCAGGCTGGTCCCCTCCGCCACGAGATCGACCACCTTCGGCGCCCCGCCTGACGTCTCGACCACCCACTGCACGTTGGCGGCCGGCGCGTTCGGGCGGTTGATCACCGTGCTGACCAGCGTGTCCGCCCCCTGCGGCGTCTCGCCCTGCATGGAGTACGTCACACCCCGATACTCGCCCAGATGCCCGCTGATGTTGTTCAGCAGAACCTGATGAAACAGGGTGGTGTATTGGGCCTGCTGCTCCGGCGTCGCGCGCGCCCAGAACCGGCCAAGACAGAAGCGCGCAATCTTGGCCACGTCCACGTTGGAGTCGATCACCGGGCCCAGCGCCGCCTTCTTCTGCGCGGCCGATTGCGGGCCGTTGACGATATCCACCAACTGCCGGGCGAAGCTGTTGACGAAGCTTGACGCAGCCGACCCCTGGGCGCGGGCGACGGGCACGCCGAAGGCGGCAAGGGTCGCAGACGCTGCGCACAGCATCAGGAAGGTGCGACGGGTCGGCGAGAGGGTCATGAATGTGCTCCGGTCAGCGTTTCGTGGTGTCGGGCGTGTCGCCGGGCGGGTTGGACCCGTTCGACAACGGCCCAGGCTGCGTCGCGGTCAAGGCCGGGCCTGTCCGGTCGTGACGCGCCGCCTCGATCTCGGCCGCCAAGTTCTGCCGATACAGGCTGCGGAAGGTGGCGTACGGGTCGAGCGCGCTCGCCTGCACACGATCGAGATCATTGAGGTAGCGCGACCGCGTATCGATCGCACCCAGCCCCTGCCGCGCCCAGTTCAGCGTCAGCAGCCCGTAGCCGCGCGGCACGTAGGTGAACGGGTCGAGCGCCACGTCGGCTGCAAACCCGGCCGCCGCACGCGGACTGCTCGGCCCCAGCACCGGCAAATAGAGGAACGGCCCGGACGGCACGCCCCACAGCGCCAGCGTGATGCCGAAATTGCTGTCATGCGACGGGTAGCCGAGACCCTTGGCCACATCGAGCACGCCGGCCACGCCGACCGTCGAGTTGATCAGGAAGCGCATGAAGGTGTCGCCCGCGCGATGCGGATTGGCCTGGCTCACGTCGTCGGCAAACAGAACCGGGCTCGAGAGGTTGGCGAGAACGTTGTGCAAACCGGTCCGCACCGGCGCCGGCACGACATAGACGTAGCCCTGCGCGATCGGCTTGAGCGTGTAGCGGTCGATCTGATCGTTAACCTTGTAGAAGAACCGGTTTGTCGGCTCCAGCGGATCGTTGGTCTGCTCGTATTCCTGCGTGGCCTCCACATCGCTCGCCGGCGGCCGTGTCGCGCACGCGTTCAAGGCCAGCGCGGCCACGGCAAAGGCAGGCAGGCTCATCCTCATCATACACACCCACCCCCGGTTCCGCGCCGCGGCACGCTCGCCGCCGTCGCACTATGTTCAACATACATCAACTGCGGGCGCTGTAACGTGACCGCGAGCGGCAGGTTGCATCGTTCCCGATCCATCCGTGACCCAGCCTCTTGCAGTCCTCCCGGTTAGGGCTTCATGAACGCGCATGGACAGCCACGCCACTCCCGACCTTCGGCCCGGCGCGACGCTCGAGCGCTGGCTGACCGGCCCGCGCTTCAACCGCCTGCCGGCGCCCGGCGCGCAGGACAGCGCGCCCGCCCTCAGCGTCGAGTTCTTTCCGCCCAAGACCGAGGCGCTGGAGCCGCAGCTCTGGGCCTGCATCCGC
>CAXUNK010000206.1:0-5862 GCA_964252425.1 uncultured Acetobacteraceae bacterium | reverse complement strand
CCACCTGCGCGCGCGCGGCCAGCGCGCCTTCGTGCTCAGCTTCCACAGCTCCTCGCTGGCGGTGGGCCGAAACCCCTACGTGCAGACCCGCCCCGAGCTTCATGCCTTCTACGACCGGCTGTCCGGCGTGCTGGACGCGATGGCCCGCCAGGGCGTCGCCTTCGTGCGACTGTCCGAGCTGCCGAACCATTTGGGCAGGGCCGCCTCGGCGGGGGCGCCCCGCGCGCCCGCGTGGCGCGGGTCGCCAACAACTTCCCGCCGGGCCGCGGCGGCTCGGCCGTGGTCTACGGCAACCTCGCGCGCTGCGCGGCCGGCCGGCTCGTCGTCGTCGCCCCACGTGTCGGCTATGCCGACGGCCTGCCGATGATCGGCTGGCGCGAGCACGACCGGTGCCAGACCTACCGGACCGAGCGCGTACGCCTGCTGCGCACCGTCATGGCCGCCGGACCCAGGCGCGGCCTGGACCGCGCGCTGTTCCTGGCCGCCGACCTCGGCATACGCCTGCGCCTGGTTGCCACCCTCGCCCGCCTGGTCGCGGGCGGCGTGCGCACGATCTGCCTGGGCGAGCTGCAGGCCAGCGGCTGGATCGCCCGGCTCTGCGCCGCCCTGCCCGGCCTGCGGACCGTCATCTACGTCCACGGCGAGGAGATCACCACCGAAGACAGCTACGATGCCGGCCATGCCCGCGCTCGCCGCGCCCTGCTGGCCAGCGACCGCATCGTGGTGGTCAGCCACTTCACCCAGCGCGCCGTGGCCGCGCTGCTGGGTGAGGCGCAGTGCGGCCGCGTGCACCTCATCGAGAACGGCGTGGACAGCGAGCGCTTCTCACCGGCCCCGCGCGCGCCCGACCTGGTCGAGCTCTACCGCCTGGGCGGCTGCTTCACCTACGTCTCCGTCTGCCGCCTGCTGGAGAAGAAGGGCGTGGACACGGCCCTGCGCGCGTTTGCCGCCATCCACGCGCAGGCGCCCGAGACGCGCTACCTGATCGTCGGCACCGGCCCCTACCGCGACACGCTGGAGCGGCTGGCCGCCGAGCTCGGCCTGCAGGACCGCGCGATCTTCGCGGGCCAGGTCGCAGACGACGAGCTGGTGGATCATTACCGGTTGGGCGACGTCTTCGTCATGCCCAACCGCGAGCTGCCCAACGGCGACACCGAGGGGTTCGGCCTCGTCTTCCTCGAGGCCAATAGCTGCGGCCTGCCCGTTATCGCCGGCCGGGATGGCGGCAGCACCGACGCGGTCCGACACGGCGAAAACGGCCTCGTCGTGGACGGCGCCTCGGTGGACGCCGTGGCCCAGGCGATGCGCCAGCTCCGCGACGACCCCGCCCTCTACGAAACCCTGCGCCAGCGCGGCCTGGCCATGGCCGCCCAATCCGGCTGGCGCGCAAAAACCGACGCTTTCCTGCGCCTGTGCGAAAGGTAGTGTGCGTTCATCGAGCGGGCAGTATTACTCGGTCGAGAGTACAACTTTGGAAAACAGGCATTCGATTCATGCCTTCGGAACAAGCATGGCAACGGTGAGCGAGGCGACGGCGAGCTTTGAGCGCAACATCGAGGCGCAGACGGGCAGGTCCGTTGCCGCCTGGGCCGAGCTGGCGCGCGCGAGAGGCCTGGGAAAGCACGGCGCCATCGTCACATGGCTGAAAGCCGAGCATGGCCTGTCCCACGCGCACGCCAACCATGTCGCGAAGCGAGCCCTGGATGCAGCGTCACCGCGTTCGGCGGATGATCCTGTCGCTCACCTCTTCGAGGGCGGCAAGGACGCGGTGCGGCCGATCTATGACCGGCTAGCAGCTGAGGCCGCACGGCTAGGCAAGGACGTGGAGATCGCGCCGAAAAAATCCAATGCAAGTGTGCGCCGCCGCAGGCAGTTTGCCTTGATCCAGCCCAGCACACGGACGCGGGTGGACCTAGGATTGATCCTGCCAAGCCGAGAACCACACGGCCGCCTTGAGCCTTCCGGCAGCTTTAACGCGATGTTCACGCACAAGGTAAAGCTGGCTTCTCCTGATGAGGTGGACAGCGAAGTTCTCGCTTGGCTTCGGGAAGCTTACGATGCGGCGGGCTGACGTGGCCGGTCGCGCACTCCTGATATGTTACGGCAACGTCTGCAAATGCTTTGGAAATGCCGCGTCGAGAACCGGACAGCAGTAGGGTCGGCTTCAGCCCACCAACGCATCTTATATCATACCAACGGCACTAGCTAGTGACCCCTTTTGCCCATTCCCGCGTGGCGATCGAGGTAATTTTCTCTGGCTGCTGGACGAGTGCGTTCCAGGCTGCACAGCAGGCGTCGACAACTGCTGTGTAGGTTTCGAAGACCCGGTTTGCGAGGTAGTTCTGGCGAAGATACTGCCAGATGTTTTCTTGCGGGTTCAGCTCGGGGCTGTATGGCGGCAGCACGAGTGTGCTGATGTTGGCAGGCAGCTTCAGCCGTCCGCCAGGCGTGTGCCATCCAGCGCCGTCCACCATCACCAACGCATGCGCCCCTGGCGCCACCGCCTGGCTGATCTCGGCCAAGTGCAGCGTCATGGCTTGCTTGTCGGCATACGGCATCACCAGGGGACAACCGTCGAGCACCAAAGCCAAGGCCAGCGTGCGGCGCGCCGCGTCAGCATCCTTGGCCCGCGCCGCCGCACGCCGCAGACCTCAGCGGTCTTCCGTTTTCTCTGGGATGTTCGGTCCGTCGAGAAGTGCGCTGACTGCCTGTAAGAGTTCGGTGAGGGAGTAAGGTTTGTCGAGGATGGCGTCGAACAGGTCGGGGCGGGAGGCGGCGAAGTGGCGTTGGGCGCCGGTGACGAGCAGGATGGGGAGCGTGCGCAGGAGGGGATGCTTGCGGACGGCCTCGGCCAGTTCCTCGCCGGTCATCAGGGGCATCATGTAGTCGCTGATGAGCAGGTCGGGCTTTCTTGCCTGTATGAGTTCCAGGGCGGCCTTGCCATGCGGCGCCAACACCACTTCGTAGCCGGCATCCCGAAGGAAGTCGGCCAGCATGACCGACACCACGGACTCGTCTTCGGCGACGACGATCAATGACATGCACGGGCCTTCGACGGATCGGCGGCGCTCACGGGTCACATTCCTCTGGATTGCTCGGGGAGCAGGTCGGGATGTGCGCCTTGCGCCTGCGTGCCGGCGGAGATGCGCAGCCCGCGTTTGCTGAAGATGACCTCGTGCATCGCCGGCTCGATGGCGCAGTCGCGCATCTTGAGCACCGACAGGATCCGCTTGTACTGCGACTGGAAGCGCAGCGACCGGAGCACCATGAGGTTGTCGAGGATGCTGGAGATCTCCGGGCTGGGCGCGTGGGGATCGTGGCCGAACAGATCGCGCATTTCCCAGGTCGCGATGGCGGTCACGTCCAGGGCTCGCAATTCGTTGGTGAGGGTGGCGAAGAATTCGACCAGGCGCTCCTTGTGGAATGTTGCGCGTTCAAAACCGCCCAGCGCATCGATCATCAATCGCCGCACGCCGCGGCGGCGGACCGCGTCCAGAAGCTCATGCCCGAGCCTGTCGAGGATATTCTCGTTGAGCGGGCGCCAGATGATTTCGAGAACGCCGGTCTCGACCAGCGCATCGAGCGGGCAGCCGAGCGAGCGCGCCTTGAGCAAAAGCCGTTCGGGCGTCTCGTAGAATCCGAAAAACAGGGCGGGCGCCTCCACGCTGGCTGCGCTGAGAAAGCTCAGGCCGAACGACGTTTTGCCCGCGCCCGACGGCCCGAGCAGCAAGGTCACCGACCCCGTCGGCAGGCCGCCGCCGATGAGCTCGTCGAGCCCATCCACGCCTGAGACAAGCGGCGCCGGCTCGGGCGAGTCGTGCCGTGTCGGCGTCGCGTACGCCAGCTCGATCCTGGGATAGACCACCACGCCGGCATCGTTGATGACGAAATCGTGGTAGCCGCCCAGCGCCGCACTACCCCGCGACTTCAGGACTTGCAGCGATCTGACGAACCGGATGCCCGCGATTTCCATGTTCAGGTCGATCACGCCATCGACCATGGTGTGTTCGGGCGACTCGTCGGCCAGGCGCGTACTTGTCAGGAACAGGACCGTGCAGCCCAGGAAGGCGGCCTGGTTCTGTACGGCGGCCACGAACCGCTTGATGTCCAGGTCGGTCTCCGCGCGGTCGCGGGCGTTCAACAGGCCGTCGAAGACGAGGAGCGTGGCACCCGTGCGGCTCGTTTCGGCGCGCAGCAAGTCCACGACCGCGTCGAGCCCCTCATCGATCAGGACACGGAAGATGCTGATGTAGGTGATCTCGCGTCCGAGCCTGTCCTCGTCGAAGAACGACAGGATCGACAGCGCCTGGAACAGCCGTTGATGCGTTTCGGCCAGCAGCGTGACGTACAGGACGTGGCCGCCGCGCGCGGCGTGCGCGAAGGCGACCTGGTTGCAAAAGATCGTCTTGCCCGCTCCCGGCCGGCCCTGAACGATGTAGGACGCGCCCTCGATGAACCCGCCATCCAGCAACGTGTCCAGGCCGGGAATGCCGGTGGGAAGGCGCGGTAGTCTCTCATGCACGATCGGCGTCACTCCACCCGATGAATGTCCGGCGTGGGACTAGAGTGGCCGCGCGGCCGCGTCAAAACGCCGTCAGCTACAATCCTGCCGACGCCGCCTGAGTTTGATGGAAGCAGCGTGCAGGCCGCACACGAATGCGCTAGCCGTCTGCGCAGGGATTGCGGGCCGCGTTACGCCGGCTTGGGCAGGAGTTTCGCGCGCAGCCGCCGTATGCGGCGGGCATCGGCTTCGAGCACGCGGAAGACGGGGCCGCCCGGGTGGGTGATGATCTCGCCGCGCGCGGGAACGCGGCCGGCCAGGGTGAAGATCAGGCCGCCTATGGTGTCGATGTCGGCCTCGCGCTCCTCCTCGGTCAGCAGCGGGCCGAAGCGGGCTTCGTAGTCTTCGACCGGCAGTCGCGCGTCGAGGTCGTAGGTGCCGTCGGCGCGTTCGATGATCCGGGGCAGGTCTGGCTCGTCGTGCTCGTCGGCGATGTCGCCGGTGATCGTCTCGACCAGGTCTTCAATGGTCAGCAGGCCGTCTATGCCGCCGTATTCGTCCACCACCAGAGCGAGGTGGATGCGCGCGGTGCGCATCTGCAGCAGCAGGTCGAGCACGGGGATTTGCGGGGCCACCAGCAGCGGTTTTCGCAGGATGGTGTCGAGGCGGAATTCCTCAGGGCGGCCGGCATAGGCAAAGACGTCCTTGATGTGGACCATGCCGGCGATGTCGTCGAGCTGCTCGCGATAGACGGGCAGGCGGGAATGGCCCTCGCGGCGGATCAGCTCCTGCGCCTGGGCGAGGGTGAGATCGACCGGCATGGCGACGATGTCGGCGCGGGGGATCATTATGTCGTCGGCCTGGGTGCCGCGCAGGCGCAGCACGTTGGCGATCAGCGCGCGTTCCTGCCGGTCGAGCTCGGGGGTCTCGCCGTCGGTCTCGCCGGAGCCGGCTGGTTCGGCAACCAGCTCGCGTATCGCGTCGCGCACGCCGTGGTCCTGGGCGCGCCGGCGCCGGCCGGTGAACAGGACTCCGATGCGGTCGAGGAGACCGGAAGCGGGCGCGTCGCTCATGCGCGGCGCCAGGGGTTGGGGACGCCGATGCGGTGCAGCGCGCGCGCTTCGGCCAGCTCCATGCGCCGTGCATCGCCGGCACGCGCGTGGTCGTGGCCGCGCAGGTGCAGCGCGCCGTGCACGACGAGGTGGGCCAGATGGTGCGCGATCGGGCGGCCGCTGGCGGCGCTGCAGTTCCGCCAGCAGCGTTACGAAGCGAATTTCCGGTTCGCGCTGGTGCGGCTGCGCGAGAATGTCGAGGGCATCGCGCTCTATGGCGGGGAGAGCGAGGAGCGGGCCGGGCTCGCC
>CAXUNK010000205.1:0-5891 GCA_964252425.1 uncultured Acetobacteraceae bacterium | reverse complement strand
TTCGGCCGCTTTGGCCGCCGATGCGCCGCTCGCAGTGTCAGCCAAGGCGCGTCACTTGGCGGCCGTGTGCCAGGCGGTGCGCACCTGCGCCTTCACCGACGCGGGCAGGGCGACGTATTGCAGTTGACGCGCGGTGGCGTCGCCGTTGGTGAAGGCCCAGTCGAAGAACTTCAGCACCGCCGCGTTCTTGGCGCGGTCCGTGGGGTTGGTCGGCACCAGCACAAAGGTGGCCGACACGATCGGCCAGGATTGCGCGCCCGGCTGGTCGTTCAGATCGACGGCGAAGTTCTGCGCACCCGCCCAGTTGGCGCCCGATGCCGCGGCCGCGAAACTCGCCAGCGTCGGCTTGATGAATTTGCCATCATGCGTCTGCAGTTGCGTCGTCGTCAGATGGTTCAGCGTGGCGTAGGCGCTTTCCACGTAACCGAGGCTGCCGGACGTGTTCTTCACTGCGCCCGCCACGCCCGCGGTGCCCTTCGCACCCGTGCCGGCGGGCCAGCTCACCGCCTTGTCCGCGCCGACCTTGCTCTTGAAGTCGGGGCTGACCTTGGAGAGATAGCTGGTGAAGACATAGGTCGTGCCGGATCCGTCCGCGCGGTACACGGGCGCGATCGCCAGGGACGGCAGCCGCAATCCCGGGTTCAGCTTGGCGATCGCCGGGTCGTTCCAGGTGGTCACCTTGCCCATGTAGATGTCGGCCAGGACCGTGCCGGTCAGCTTCAGGCGGTCGGCGGCGACACCCGGCACGTTGACCGCGATATCGACCGCACCCATCACCGCCGGGAACTGCATCAGCTTCGCGCTCGCAAGCTTGTCGGCCGGCATCGGCGCGTCCGAGGCGCCGAAATCCACCGTCCGCTGCGTCACCAGCTTCTGCCCCGCGCCCGATCCCACGCCCTGATAGTTCAGGGTGATGCCGGTGGCGGATTTCGACGCGTCCGCCCAGGCCTGGTAGATCGGCTGTGCGAACGTCGAGCCGGCGCCGGTGATGGCCTGCGCCTGCGCGGCGTGCACGCCAAGAAGCGCCAGGGTCACGCCGGCGAGGGCGGTGTTGGAAACTCTCATGGTATCTCCTGCATGCCGGGCCGGTGGCGGAGTCCCGCAACCTTAAGCGGGCGGAACCTAGAACGGGGAGGCGGCAGCAATATTTCAGTCTAATGAAGGTTTGATGACAGAGACCCGGCTGGTTTGGTTACGGCCGCGACGGGGTGGGGGGTGCCACGGTGGTCTTGCGCTGCGCGCTGCCGGCGGGCGAGGTCACTTCCCGACGCAGCCGGTTTTCCCCGAGCAGGAGCAGGATCGGGGCTGCGATCATGATGGAGCTGACCGTGCCGATGGCGATGCCGAACAGCATCGCCATCGCGAAACCGGACAGGCTGGCGCCGCCGAAAAGCGCGAGCGGCACGCTGGCCAGAAACACGGTGCTGGACGTGCCCAGCGTGCGGTTCAACGTCTCGTTGATCGACAGATCGATCAGCTGGCGCAGCGGCATCGTCTTGTACCGGCGCAGGTTTTCGCGCACGCGGTCGTACACCACGACCTTGTCGTTGGTGGAGTAGCCGATGATGGTCAGGATGGCCGCCACCATCACGCTGTCGAACTCGATGCGTGTCAGGGCCAGGAAACCGAGCGTCTTGGTGACGTCGAGCAGCAGGGTCACGACGGCGCCGACCGCGAACTGCCATTCGAAACGGAACCAGATATAGGCGAAGATCATCGCCAGGCTGATCACCAGCGCCAGCACGCCGTTCTGCAGCAGCTCGGCGCTGATGCTGGCGCCCACCACGTCGTTTCGGATCACCCGCGTGCCTGGCTGCGCTGCGGTCAGCACCTGTTCGACGCGGTGCTGCAGCGCCTGGTTGGCGGCCGGCGTCGCTTGCGTGCCCAGCCGGATCAGCACGTCGTCCGGCGCGCCGAAGCGCTGCAGCCCGGCGGTCGGCACCTGTGCCTGGGCGAAGGCCGCGCGCAGGTGGTTGAAGTCGGCCGGACCCGGCGTGCGCGCCTCGATCGTGATGCCGCCCGCGAAATCCAGCCCCAGGCGCAGGCCCGGATAGTAGAGCAGGCCCACGGAGATCGCCGACAGGATGAAGGACCCCGCCAGCCCGAAGAACCGCGCGCGCATGAAAGCGAAACGCGTGTCGTCGGGCACGAAGCGGAACAGCGGTTTGGTGAACATGTCTATGCGGGCCGGACGTTTTCAGACATTTTATGTGGACGCTTTGGCCGGGCTTGTCCCGGCCATCCACGCGGTGGGATCATGCCAACGGTTCGCCAGACAGCATGGTCGCTGCAATCGCAAGCGGTGTGCGTGCCCGGCCGCGTGGATGCCCGGAACAAGTCCGGGCAAGGTGATGTCGAGACACATAGGCCGCTCAACGCATTTCTCCTACACCGGCAGAAGTTGCGGGCGCCGGGACGCGTACCAGCGCACCATCAGCAGACGCGCCAGCACCGTGGCGGTAAACAGGGTGGTCACGATCCCCACCGTGATCGTCAGTGCGAAACCCTTCACGGGGCCGGTGCCGAACACGAACAGCATCACATGCGCCAGGAATGCGGTGACGTTGCTGTCCAGAATGGTGGAGAAGGCGCGCTTGAAGCCGGTCTCCATCGCGTTCAGCGGCGTGCGGCCGTTCTTCGTCTCCTCGCGGATGCGCTCGTTGATCAGAATGTTGGCGTCCACCGCCATGCCGAGCGTCAGCAGCAGCCCCGCCATGCCTGGCAGAGTCAGCGTCGCCTCGAACAGCGAGAGGATGGCCACCAGCAGCACGAGGTTGACCAGCAGTGCGAGGTTCGCGAACCAGCCGAACAGGCCGTAGAACGTGCCCATGAAGCCCACCACGAGCAGGAAGCCCGCGATCAGCGAGTAGG
This sequence comes from uncultured Acetobacteraceae bacterium, assembly GCA_964252425.1. Lineage (GTDB taxonomy): Bacteria > Pseudomonadota > Alphaproteobacteria > Acetobacterales > Acetobacteraceae > BOG-908. The sequence goes on along the minus strand of CAXUNK010000205.1, from coordinate 3,020 downwards.
CGCCGGCGCGTATGCTGTCCGCACCCAGCTCCGGCCCCACCGTCCGCTCCTCGACCACCGTCAGCGGCGCGGGCAGGGCGCCGGCGCGCAGCAGCACCGATAGCTGGTTGGCGCTGGCCGCGTCGAAATTGCCGCTGATCTGGCCGCGCCCGCCGGTGATCGCCGTCCGTATGACGGGGGCCGACAGGATCTGGTTGTCCAGCACGATCGCGAAGCGCTTGCCGATATTGGCGCGCGAGGTCTCGGCGAAGCGGCGTGCGCCGAGGCTGTCGAAAGTGAAGTTCACCACCCAGCCGCCATCCTGCGGATCGGTGCCGGCGCGCGCGTCCGTCAGGTTGGCGCCATCCACCTCGATCCGCTTGCGTATCGCGAGCTTCTCGGCGGGGTTGTTCTGCATCGGCAGCAGCTCCGTCCCCGGGCCGGGCGGCGCGCCCGGGATCGCCTGCTCGTCGAGCAGATGGAACGTCATCTTCGCCGTCTTGCCCAGCAGCTCCTTGACGCGGTTGGGGTCTTCCACGCCCGGCAGTTGGACTACGATGCGGTCGCTGCCCTGACGGCTGATCTGCGGATCGACCACGCCTGTCTCGTCGATCCGGCGCCGCACGATCTCGATCGACTGCTCGACCGCATGCTTGGCGGTCTGCACCAGGGCGGCCGGCGAGAGGGTGACGGCCAGGTTGCCGCCGGGCAGGTCGGCGACCGAAAACTCGCCGCGCACGGCCTGTGGTATCTGGCCCAAGGCGGCCAGCGCCGCGTCGTGCTGCGACGGTTCGCGCAGATGCAGGAACACGCGCTGCTGGCCGGCCTGGGCGGCCAGGTTCTGGTAGCCGACATGGGCGCGCAGCAGCTCGGTGCGCGCGCCGTCGGCCAGCGCGTCCAGCCGCTCATGCTGCACCGCCTCCATATCGACCTGCATCAGCAGGTAGGAGCCGCCGCGCAGGTCGAGCCCCAGATGGACGGCGCGCCACGGCAGCCAGGCGGCCGGCGCCGGCATCAGGTTGGGCAGGCACAGCAGCACGCCCAGCAGGCAGATCGCGGCGATGCCCCAGGTGCGGGCGCGGCTGAAATACATCATGGGTGGGGGTGCATCTTGATTGGCTTGGCTGTTGTGGCCGATATGCAGCGGCCAGACGAGCCAAGCAACCTCAGAGGCAGGCTGCCCGCGCCAGCACGGCTCCGCACCGGTTCTGCCAAAACCGCCTTGGTAGATTCATGACGAGCGTCGACGCAGGCGAACAGAGCAAAAGCTTTTTGCTTCTTTTTCTCGAAAAAGAAGGCCTTTCTTCCTCTTAGGATGTGTAGTCAGCAACCGGAACCACGTTAGGCTCCCCGCTCTCCAGCACCTCGACCGCGTCGCCGACCGAGATGCGGCCCAGCGTGGTGGGCACCAGGTTCTGGCCGAACATGATGCCGTTCTCATCGTGGCGGAATTTGCCCAGCGTGCGCAGCGGCTCCATGCGGTCCGGACGCGTGCCTGTCGTCTGGTCGATCGTGGTCACGATGCAGCGGTCGCACGGCTTGACCACGCGGAAGGCGGCCGTCCCGATGCGGATACGCCGCCAGGTATCCTCGGCCCAGGCCGGCGCGCCCTCCACCACGATGTTGCCGCGAAAGCGCGTGATCGGCACGGGATGGACCAGACGCGCGTTCAGCTCGGCCAGCGAGCCTTCCGAGGTCAGCAGGACCGGGTAGCCATCGGCAAAACTGGTGGTCTCGCCCAGCAGCGCATAGGCCGGGTTGATCGGCCGGGCCTGGGGATCGTGCATGTGGACCAGACGCAGGTCCTGCCCCAACGCGTCGCTCAGCCAGTCGGACGCGGACGATGGGGCAAGCGCCGCCGTCAAGGCGCTGCGCCAGACAACGACCTGGACGCGCGGCGCGTCGGGGCCGGGCAAACCGACCTGCAGCGCCGGCCGGCCCGCCATCTCGAGCGTCAGCCCTGACGCGGTCGCCACCGCACGCATCGTCGCCATCGCCGGGAGGGCGCGTTGGCTGAGAAAACGGCCGGACGGGTCCACCACCATCCAGCGCCGGTCGCCGGCCAAGCCCCAGGACTCGACCTCGGCCAGGTCCGGGGACGAGCCGGCCATCGCCTTCACCGGGAAGACATGCAACGCAGAAACCCGCATATCCTCCCATTAGAGACGGGGGGTCCGGGGGGGAAGGCACTTCTCCCCCAGCCTTGCTTCCTGCTCTAAGGGCGCATGTCGATATTAAGAGTAGGCGTCATCGGCGCCGGCCATTTCGGCCGCTTCCACGCGCAGAAGATCGCGCAAAGCCAGCGCGCGGCGCTGGTCGGCCTGACCGATGTCGATCCGGCCCGCGCCGCCCTGGTGGGTCGCGAACTGGGCGGCGTGCCGGCGATGGGCCTGGCCGACCTGCTGGGCACCGCCGAGGCCGTCATCATCGCCACGCCGGCCGAGGCGCATTTCGACATCGCCGCGCTGGCCTTGCAGCACGGCCGGCACGTGCTGGTGGAAAAGCCGATCGCCGCGACGCTTGAGGAAGCCGACCGCCTGGCCGAGGCGGCGCGCTCGGCCGGCCGCGTGCTGCAGGTGGGCCACCTGCTGCGCTACTCGCCCGAGCACCGCGCCATCGCCAGCCGAATCGCCCGGCCGCTGTATATTGAGGCGACGCGGATTGCCCCGTTCAAGCCGCGCGGCACGGACGTGTCGGTGATCCTGGACCTGATGATCCACGATCTGGACCTGGTGCTGAGCCTGGTGGACAGCGAAATCGAGAGTGTCGATGCGCTGGGTGCCGCCGTCTCCAGCGCGCACGAGGACATCGCCAACGCCCGGGTGCGCTTCGCCAATGGCTGTGTCGCCACCATCACGGCCAGCCGCATCTCGCTCAAGACAGAGCGCCGTATGCGGCTGTTCTCGCAGGAGGGCTATCTCTCGGCCGACTTCGTCGCCCGCCGGCTGACCGTGATCGGCCGCGAGCACGGCGTGCCCGTTCCCGGCACGGACGGCTTCATGATCGACGAGGCAAGCTGGGAGGAGCACGACGTGCTCGAG
>CAXUNK010000204.1:0-5928 GCA_964252425.1 uncultured Acetobacteraceae bacterium | reverse complement strand
AGCATGGCGAATATAGCAGGGGTGGCTATTACAAGGGTGGGCTTCAGCCCACCATTTCTTTGCGAACCCCATCCGGCCTCACCCGAAATATGACGCGCGACTGACTCGTCATCAAGCATATATACATCGCGCGACACACCGGTTGCACCCCAACAATACGGGCGCGGCGGAACGAGGCCGCTGTTACGGTGTACAGCCTTCAGCAACACGATAACCGCGACCGTCCGCATCGACGTGGACGAACACCGTTAGTCGGGCGCATCATGCGTTCCGAGGGGAGGCGCATGACCGGGGCCAGGGGTTGTCGCCGTCCGTGGACCGGCGGCGGTTCGCGCTGGACGAAGTTGCCGACGCTGCTGTTTGATCGCCGGGGATAGGCGTAGCACGTAGGATAGGCTTCAGCCCACCAGTGATGGTGATGTACGAACAATCGAAGCTTGTGGAGAATACGGCAATTTGAAATGGTGGGCTGAAGCCCACCCTACTTGATGCAAGCCCGGGCGCCGGAATGAGGACCTCGCCGACGAGGCAAAGAAGCTGGGCATCCCGGCGTGACGGTTCGGTGGCGCGTGAGCGCCGCCTATTCACCCTCCTCAGGGACAGGCTGCCGGGCGGAGGCGAGTATAGCCGCGATCAGGCAGCCGGCCACGATGCCGAAGGTCAGGTCCTTGACCAGGGTCAGGCCAAACGTCCCCAAGAGCACCGCGGCGGTGCGCCAATCGCGTAGAAGCCGGATGAATTCTCCCTTCTCCGCCATGTTCCAGCAGACGACGAGCAGCATCCCGGCCAAGGCCGAAAGCGGTATATAGCGGGCCAAGGGCGCGGCCAGCAGCATGAACAGCAGCACGAAGAGGGCGTGCATCATGCCGGAGAGCGGGCTGCGCGCGCCGGCCCGTATGTTGGTCGCCGTGCGGGCAATCGTGCCGGTGACGCTGATGCCGCCGAATACCGCCGAGGCGATGTTGGCGACGCCCTGCGCCACCAGTTCCATGTTCGAGCGATGCTTGCGGCCGGTCATGCTGTCGGCGACCTTGGCCGAGAGCAGGCTTTCGATGCCGCCGAGCAAGGTGAAGGACAGCGCGGACGGCAGCAACTGAAGCAAAAGCGCGGGCGTGGCGTTGGGCAGGTGCGGTACCGGCAGACCGTTTGGAATGCCGCCGAAGCGGCTGCCGACCGTTTCAACCGGCAACCCGAGGAGAGCCGTCAGCGCCGAGGCCAGAACCACCGCGATCAGCATGCCCGGCCAGTTGGGCCAGCGCCTGCGCAGCAAGAAGATCACCGCAGCCGAGCCCACGCCGACCGCTAGCGCCGCGGGCGTGATCGTCGGAGCGGCGTTCGCCAAAGCTTCGAGTTTCAGGATCAGCGGCCCGGGTTCTGCGACAGACAGACGCATGCCGAAGAAGTCGCGTATCTGGCTCGCGAAGATGGTGATGGCGATCCCGCAGGTGAATCCCACCGTCACTGCGTGCGGAATGTGTCGGATCAGTGATCCCAGACGCGATAGGCCAACCAGTGTGGTCAAGATGCCGGACATCAGCACTGTCAGCAGCAAGCCATTCAATCCGAAGCGCGAAGTGGTCGCGGCGACCAGCACGATGAACGCGCCCGCAGGCCCGCCGACCTGGTGACGGCTGCCGCCCATGGCCGAAACGAGGAACCCGCCGATGACCGTCGTGTAGAGACCGCGCTCGGGCGAGACGCCCGAAGCGACGGCGATGGCCATCGAGAGCGGCAGGGCAACCACCGCCACGGTCAAGGCTGCCAGGACGTCCTTCTGAAAGGCGGCGGCGTCGTAGCCCTCGCTCAGCACGGTAGCGAGCTTGGGCCGGAACAGATGGGCTGTCGCGGTTCCGTCCGGCATGGTCAGACCACTGTGGCTCCGTCGATCTCACATGACAGTCCCTTGCGCAGGGCTGGCGGTGTCGGATCACGCAGGCGCACGCCCCGCCCGCCGCCCGTGCTGACACTGTTCTCGCTGATCAATTCGATCCCCTCCCGTTCCAGGGCGGCGACGACGCGGGTCAGCGTGTCCACGACGCCGCGCACGTAGCCGTCGCTTGCTTCCATCCGCTGGATGGTCGGGAGCGACACGCCAGCGCGCTCCGCAAGAATGCGCTGGTCGAGTCCGAGAAGAGCGCGAGCGGCGCGAAGCTGAGCAGGTGTCAACATGGTTTATGATGTATCAGACATCACACATGATTTTCAAGACATGAGTCTGGCAGGTCTGGCCGCGTTTCTTTTCCGGGCCCGTCAACGCACTTAGCCTTGCAGCAACGCCGAGTCGTCGGCTTACGCGCGGCACGATCAAGGCTGCGGCTTCGCGCGCCTCTCGATCGCGAACGCGAAATTGCGGCCGAGCCCGCGCGCATGGGCGAGCGTGATCCACAGCATGCCATACGGTTCGATCAACCGTGCCGCCCGCAACGGTCCGGCATCGACGGCCTCGAAGCCGATCTCCTCGATCAGGCGCATCACCTGCGGCTTGCGCGCCTCGTCGTCGCCGCAGGTGAACATCACGGGGCGGTTCGCGTAGCCGCTCGGGTCGGCCATGTTTTCGGCGCCGGTCTGATTGAACGCCTTGAACACCGAGGCACCGGCCGCCCATTGCGCCACGCGCTCCGCGCCGGACATGGTGTAGTCGTCCTCCAGCCACGAAAAATCGGGCCGCAGGGGATTGGTCGCATCGATCAGGATCTTGCCGGACAGGTCACCCGCCTCCGCGATCGCGTTCTGCGCCGCCGGCCAGGGTGTCGCGAGCAGGATCACCGACGAAGCGGCAGCCGCCTCGCGCAGGCTGGCGGCCTTGGCCGATTGCGGAATGCTCGCGACCAGCGCTTGCACCTTGGGGTCCTGCGGGTTGGGGACCCCGAACGTGACCGAGTGCCCGGCCTTGGCCCAGCCCTTGCCGATCCCGCCGCCGACATTGCCGGCCCCGAAAACCGCGATGTCCATTCCTATCCCCCCTTCTGATCGAGTGCTGCGCAGACCAACGAAACCGCTCTGAGCCGATTGGCTCGGGACGCGTGGCGAAGACGCGTTCTCGAGCGGCGCGCCAAACTATCTCAGCCCACACCCCGACCCAACGCCACCTCGCGCGCCCGCCCCGCACCCTCCATGAACTGCGCGAGCTCCGGCCGGCGCCGCAATTGTGCCGCGTAGATTCGCGCCGCCGCCGCGATCAGCACCCGGCCGCGGCCGAGCTGTTCGTCGCCGTACTCGATCATGCGCAGATTGGGCCAGGCCTTTTCACGCACGCCGAGGATGGCGTCGGCCAGCGCGTCCGGTCCCAGCTCCGGATTGGCTTCCGCGTGGATCAGCAGTGTGGCGGCCGTCGAGCGCGACACGCCGGCGTGGCAGTGCACGAGCAGACGACGCCGCGCCTCCGGTTCGGCCGCGACATCGCGCCCGAACGCCAGCACCTGTGCCACATGGTCGGGTTGCGGCAGGTCGATGCCCGGCGCAGGCTCGATCGCGTCGTGGAAGCGCAACTCCAGCCTCGCATGCGCGCCGTAGCCGCCGAAAGCGTCGGGCACTGGGTACTCGGGGTCGAGGATGGAGAGCACGTGGCTCACGCCCGCTTCCGCATGGTGGGGGAGCTCGTCCAGGCCGCAGATGGTGACGGGGGTCGGCATGGGACGGCAGGGCTCCGGGGCGCGCGCACAAATAGTCGAGGGCGGGGGCGCGGTCGAGCGCGCGCGGCGTCTTCCGCACGCAAACGGCTTGGTCCCGGGCGCGCCCTGACGCACAGTGCGGTCATGACCGACGATCAGCACCACCTCTTCCTCGCACCCGGCCACGCGCAGGCGGAGCGGCGGATGCAGGCGGTGATCTGGCTTTGCACCGCCGCGATGAGCATCGAGATCGCGGGCGGGCTGCTGTTCGGCTCCGTGGCGCTGGTGGCCGACGGGCTGCACATGACCACCCATGCCGGTGCGATGCTGCTGGCCGCACTCGCCTATCGCTACGCGCGCCGCCATGCGGCCGATCCGCGCTTCAGCTTCGGCACGGGCAAGATGGGCGACCTGGCCGGCTTCACCAGCGCGGTGGTGCTGGCCCTGATCTCGCTGCTGATCGGGTGGGAGGCGTTGGGCCGCCTTCTGGCGCCACAGCCGATCCGCTTCGCCGAGGCGCTGCCCATCGCCGCGCTGGGCCTCTGCGTCAACCTCCTCTCCGCCTGGCTGCTGGCCGGCGGCCATTCCCACGACCACAACCACGGCCATGGTCACGATCATGGCGATCATGTGCATGAGTATGGGCATCACCACGCCACCCATCGCGACAACAATTTCAGGGCCGCGCTGGTGCACGTGGCGGCCGATGCTGCGGTCTCCGTGCTGGTGATCGTGGGGCTGCTGCTCGCGCGCTGGCTGGGATGGATGTGGATGGACCCGGTGGCGGCCCTGGTGGGGGCGGCCGTGATCGCCAACTGGTCGTGGGGCCTGGCGCGCGACACGGGGGCGATCCTGCTGGACATGACGCCGGACAATGCCATGGCCGACCGCATACGCGGCACGATCGAGGCGGAGGGCGACCGGCTGACCGATTTTCACCTGTGGCGGCTGGGCCCCGGCCATCTGGGCGCCATCGCCTGCATCGCCACCGCCGGCGGCCGCGACGCAGCCTATTACCGAGAGAAGCTCGCGGCCTTTTCCACCCTGTCGCACATCACCGTGGAGACCCGGCCGGCAAGGACCGCAGCCACGCTATGATTGCGGGTAGCTGAACGAGAAATCCTCGGTGAACGGCTGCCACCAGGCCGGCACCCCGGTCTGCTTGTCCACATGGCGCAGGAAGCCGGCGGAATCGGGCGGCGAGAAGCGGTAGGTGAGGGTGTATTTTCCCGGACCGTCCATCTTCACGTTGTCGGCGTAGTGCGAGCCGTCGCGGGCCTGCATCGGCCGCAGCGTGCCGGTCGCCTGCCAGTCCGTGCCGGCCTTCTTCAGCGTGTAGCCGATCGTGAGATAGGCGACCCATGCGCCGTCCGGGTAGCCATAGGCGTTGTCGGCGGTCGCGTGCACGTCGGCTTCCAGGTGGATGGTGTCCGGGCCCCTCACCATGCCGGGCAGCATGGGCGACATCTCGATGCCGACCAGATAGTTGGCCACGATCTCCATGTCGTTCTGGTGCACGGGGCCGCCGACGAAGAACTCCTTGGCACGGGCCTGCCCGGAGGCGAGCAGCCCCATGGCCAGGACGCAGCACAGCCGGTTCATGTCCGCACCTCGGCGGCGGCCAGGCGGGGTGCAGGGGCAGGGCGCGCCGTGCGTCCCCGCACCAAGCGTGCGCCCAGGACAAGCGCGGCCAGCACGGCCAGCCAGGCCGCGAGCTGCACGCCCATCGGCCGGTCGGAATACCCGACCATCGCCTGCAGCGCGCGCCCCGGGATACTGTCTTCGGACAGGATGCCCGACGTGTCCCATAGCTGATAGCCCCAGGCGGGTATCAGGTCGGCGCCGGCCAAGATGGCGGCCGCCTGGCCGGCCATGCCGGCCGCCAGCAGCGCGATCAACCAGCCGGTCACCGCGAACAGCCGGTGCACGGGGATGGCGACCAGCCCGCGATACAGCAGCCAGGAGACCGCAGCGCCGCCGGCCACGCCCAACGCACCGCCCAGCAGCAGAGCGCGCGCGCCCTCATGGCCCGAGGCGGCGATGCCGTAGAGGAACAGCACCACCTCGGCGCCCTCGCGCAGCACGGCCACAGCCACCACCAGCGCCATGGCGAAGAGCGAGCGCTGGCCCGACGCGACCTCCCGGCCCATCGCCTTCATCTCGCCGGCCATCTGCCGTCCGTGCGAGGCCATCCAGATCTGGTGCCAGCCCAGCATCAGCACGGCGGCGATCAGGATGGCGGCGTTGAACACCTCCTGTCCGGCGCCGGCGAACGCGCTCTCCACCACCCCCGCGAAGCTCGCCAGCAGGCTGGCGC
>CAXUNK010000203.1:0-5939 GCA_964252425.1 uncultured Acetobacteraceae bacterium | reverse complement strand
GTCACGGTCCGGGCGGGGTGTGTGGGGGGGGGGGGGGGGGGCGCGCCGCGCGCCCCCCCCCCCTTCCCGGAACCAGCGGTCGGCCCCGGTATTATACCGACACGATCTTGGGGACGAGTGTATGCGCTGGATCATCTTGGCCACTCTGGCCGTCATCGCCGGTTGCACCAACACGAACAGTCAGCCGACCGGGCAGCCTGGCCCTGCTCCGAGCGGTGCGGGGCCCTATGTCGGCGCCAGCGCCGGCTCGTCCATCGGGGGCGGCCCTCTAGGGTCAGGCACGGACGACAACCGGGCCGGCGCCAAATAGGGTCAGCTTCGCGGCGCGGCCTGGAGGCGGCCGCTCAGCCCGGCGCGGCGTATCTTGCGGTGCAGCGTGGCGCGGCTCACGCCCAGCGATTTGGCGGCTGCCGAGACGTTGCCGCCCGCGAGTGCCAGCGCGCGCTGCAGCACGCCACGTTCGGCGACACAGAAATTCTCCTCGGCCGCGCGCCCCGGTTCCAGCACGGCGCGGGCCGGCAGGCCGCGGTCCAGCATGGCGTCGGTGATGCCGCAAGCCTGGCGCGCGGCGCAGGTCGCACCCACCACCATGTCGTCGGCATTCACCGCCAGGAGCGCGCCGGCGTTCCACTCCATCTCCGGCGGCAGCACGATGCGCGAGGCGGGGAAGGCATGGGCGAAATGCCGCGCCTCGATCCGCCGAGCGGCGTCGCTTACGGCCGACGCGATCAGGCGCGCGAACTCTTCCGTCAGGTCGCCCCGGCAGGAGGAGACGTCGAGCGAAGCCGCGAGCCGCCCACGATGATCGTGTATCGGCGCTACGGCACAGGACAGGCCGGTGTTCCGCTCAAAGAAATGCTGGTCGCGGTGGATCAGAAGGGGGCGGTCCTCGACGAGGCAGGTGCCGATGCCGTTGGTGCCCTCGGCCGCTTCGCTCCACACCGCGCCGGGCCATAGGCCCCAGTTGCGGAACGTGTCGTCGTCCCCCCAGGTGCCGCGCCGGTCAACAGGCACGCCGTGGCGGTCGGTGAACAGCACGCAACAGCCGCTGCCGCCTACGGCTGCGAACAGGCGGTCCAGCGTGGCGCCGGCTTGCGTCAGGAGCGGTTCGACCTCGCCGCGCGCCTGGCGCAGCTCGGCCTCGCTCAGCCGTCGTGGCGGGTGTTGCGCCAGCGGGTCGAGCTTGTAGCGGGTAAGCGAGCGTGCCCAGGACGCGAACAGCGCCGACCGACCCGAGGCAGACGGGTCGCGGGCTACTCTGCGTATGCGTTCGGCATGCTCCATGCGCTCTTGGATCGGTCTTTGTCCGGCTTGTCGCGCGCCGGTTCGTCAGGCCAGCCTAAGCCGCTTTCGTATCAACGCAAGCGCCGCGTGCGGCTGGCGCATGTCGCAGGATTGCGACACTCGCGGGCGGCCACGTGGCCCAGCCGTCTTGCGTGCCGGACGCATCGGGCGACTATGACGGCGAGGTGGACGATGCGGGCCGCGCACCCTGGCCGGCCGCGGAAAATGCTCCGCCAGCAATAATGGTTTTGGAGGATTGTGCATGAGACGACGCCCCTATTTCGCTTGGCCGCTGCGCCTGGCGCTGGCCGCCGGGTGCGCGCTGGTCGCCCTGCCGCTGGCACGCACGAGCGCCGAGACGCAAGTGGCTGGCGCCCCCGCCTACAGCCCCGTCACCGACGAGCGGCTGGCCAACGCCGCGCAGGATCCGGGCTGGCTGATGTACCGGCACGATTACACCAGCTCGGGCTATTCGCTGCTCGACCGCATCACCGCCAGCAACGTCGCCCAGCTCAAACCTGTCTGGGATTTCAGGAGCGCGTTTCAACAGGGCCACGAATCCGCGCCCGTGGTGAACGGCGACACGCTGTTCATCACCACGCCCAAGGACGAGGTGCACGCGTTCCAGGCGAGCACCGGACGAGCGCTTTGGACCTACAAGCACGATCTCAGCCATGCCGGCCTGAAGACGGTGTGCTGCGACGTGGTCAATCGCGGCGTGGCGCTGTACGGCGAGCGCGTCTACCTGGCCACGCTGGACAATTACGTGGTCGCACTGAACGCCCACACCGGCGCGATCGTGTGGAAGAAGCAGTTGGCGCCGGCCGATCAGGGAGCGGCGATGACGCTGGCGCCGCTGGTGCTGAAGGGCCACGTGATCGTCGGCATGTCGGGCGGCGAATATGGCGCGCGCGGCTCGATCGTCTCGCTCGACGCCGATAGCGGCGACATGGCCTGGCAGCGCTACACCATTCCCGCGCCGAACGAGCCGGGCGGCAACACCTGGCCCAAGGGCGCCTACAAGACGGGCGGGGGCGGCGCCTGGCTGACCGGCAGCTACGATGCCGACACGGACACGCTGTTCTGGGGCGTGGGCAATCCCGGCCCCTGGCTGGCGACGTTGCGGCCCGGCACCAACCTCTACACCGACAGCGTGATCGCGATGGATCCCGCCAGCGGCAAGATCAAATGGTATTACCAGTACACGCCGCACGACACGTGGGATTACGACGGCACCAACGAGACGGTGCTGACCGACATCACCTATCAGGGCACGCCGCACAAGGCGATCGTGTCGGCAAGCCGCAACGGCTGGTTCTACGCCATCGACCGCGTGTCGGGACACCTGATCTACGCGCAGAAATTCACCTCTGCGACGTCTGTCGATCACGTGGCGAACGGGCAGATGGTGACCAACGATTCGCTTCGTCCGGCCGTGGGCAAGGAGGTTTTCACCTGCCCCAGCTTCCTGGGCGGCAAGAACTGGTGGCCGATCGCCGTCGATCCGCAGACCCACATGGCCTACGTGCCGACCATGCATACCTGCATGACCATCAAGGGCGTGAAGGGTGGACCCTACAAGGCGGGGCTGCCGTTCCTGGACGAGGGGTTTGTCGTCAAGCGCGACCCGGCTTTCCCCAACGATTGGGGTTCGGTGCAGGCGATCGACCTCTCGACCGGCAAACAGGCCTGGCAGTTCCCAAGCGCGCTGCCGTGGAATGACGGCATGCTGGCCACCGCCGGCGGGCTTGTCTTCTCCGGCAGCGCCGACGGGTACCTCTACGCGTTCGACGCGAAATCGGGTGCGGTGCGCTGGAAGAGTCCGCAGATGAGCTCCGGCGTGATCGGCGTGCCCAGCACCTGGAAGGTCGGCACGAAGCAGTATGTCGGCATCTGGGCGGGCTGGGGCGGCGCCACGCCGATCTGGGGCGGCGACATGGCCAAGGACCCGGCAGTCAGCGCCATCCCGACCGGCGGGCATTTCTACGTGTTCGGGCTGTGATGGGCTGATGCCATGACCGGCCCGATACTCCGGCGGGGTGCGGCGCACCTCGCGGTGCTGCTCTCCGCCTGGGTTGCAGGGGCAGGCACGGCGCGCGCGGTGGACACTTCGTCCACCGACGCGCCGCCCGCGCTCTACACCGAGGCGCAGGCCAGGATCGGTTTCGCCAAGTTCATCGGCAACTGCGCTATGTGCCACGGCGCGCATCTGGAAGGCCGGTCCGGTCCCTCGTTGAAGGGGCCGAACTGGGCCAATGCGAAGGCCAACTACACGGTCGGCGAGGTCTTCACCGTCGTCTCGCAGCAGATGCCGGCGACAGGGCCGGGCAGCCTGCCCAATGACGATTATGTGCAGATCATGGCCTATCTGCTGCAACAGAACGGCTACCCGGCCGGCACGAAACCGCTACAATTCGACGAGGCGGCAGCGTCCAACGTGGCGTTGCTCTATCGCGGCAAATAGACGCGACGATACAGGGAGAGACATAATGGTCAGCGCAATCCTCAAGGACGTGGCGCAGCACATCGCCATACGCCCGCAATACGACAATTTCATCGGCGGCAAGTGGGTGGCGCCGGTTCGCGGCCAGTATTTCGACAACATCTCGCCGGTCAACGGGCAGGTCGTGTGCACGGTGGCCCGCTCGACCGCCGAGGATATCGAGCTGGCACTGGACGCGGCACATGCGGCGCGGGAGGCATGGGGACGCACGTCGCCCGCCGAGCGGAGCCGCATGCTTCTGCGCATCGCCGACCGCATGGAGGAGAAACTCGACCTTCTGGCGATGATCGAGACGATCGACAACGGCAAGCCGATCCGTGAAACCACTTTGGCGGACTTGCCTCTAGGGATCGACCATTTCCGCTATTTCGCCGGCTGCGTACGCGCCCAGGAAGGCGGCATATCCGAGATCGACCACGACACCATCGCCTACCATTTCCATGAGCCGCTGGGCGTGGTGGGCCAGATCATCCCGTGGAATTTCCCGCTGCTGATGGCGATCTGGAAGCTGGCGCCGGCCTTGGCCGCGGGCAACTGCGTGGTGCTGAAACCGGCCGAGCAGACGCCGATGGGCATCATGGTGCTGATGGACATATTGGGCGACATCATCCCGCCCGGCGTGGTCAACGTGGTCAACGGGTTTGGCGTCGAAGCCGGAAAACCTCTGGCGCAGAACAAGCGGATCGCCAAGATCGCCTTCACCGGCGAGACGACGACGGGCCGGCTGATCATGCAGTACGCGTCCGAAAACATCATCCCGGTCACGCTCGAACTCGGCGGCAAATCCCCCAACATCTTCTTCGCCGATGTCGCGCGTGAGGAGGACGATTTTTTCGACAAGGCGCTCGAAGGCTTCGCGATGTTTGCGCTCAACCAGGGCGAGGTCTGCACCTGCCCCAGCCGTGCGCTGGTGCACGAAAGCATCTACGACCGTTTCGTGGACGCCGCGATCAGGCGCGTGGAAAAGATCAAGATGGGCAACCCGCTCGACATGAGCACCATGATTGGTGCCCAGGCCAGCAACGACCAGCTCGAGAAAATTCTGTCCTACCTCGATATCGGGCGACAGGAAGGGGCCCGCGTGCTGACCGGCGGCAAGCGCGCCGATCTAGGGGGCGATCTCAAGGACGGGTACTACGTGGTTCCGACCGTATTCGAAGGTCACAACAAGATGCGCATCTTCCAGGAGGAGATCTTCGGCCCGGTGCTGTCGCTCACAAAATTCAGGGATGACGACGACGCGCTGGCCATCGCCAACGACACGCTCTACGGCCTGGGCGCCGGCATCTGGACACGCGACACCAACCGCGCCTATCGCTTCGGCCGTGCCATCCAGGCCGGCCGCGTCTGGACCAATTGCTACCACCACTACCCGGCGCACGCCGCGTTCGGCGGCTACAAGCAAAGCGGCATCGGCCGCGAAAACCACAAGATGATGCTGGATCATTACCAACAGACGAAGAACATGCTGGTCAGCTACTCGCCCAAGGCGATGGGGTTCTTCTGAGCGGTACTACACGCGAGTGCCGAGCAGTATTGGCTGATCGTGAAATCCGATACTGCTCGATCACTTCGTGGACGCAACAGCCGCTTCGCCTGTTGCGACGGCGGGTCATGAGATAACCCGTGCAAATCGGCGATAAGCGGGTCAATGTATTTCAGCGGTGGAGACGGCAAACCCGTGATCGAGCAGCCAACTGACCGCGTCATCAAGATCTGCCTGGGGGTGCGGAGCAAAATAGCGCACGAGGCTTATGCGGCCGTATTCGCGCTCCAACAGGCAATTGTCTGGCGGACGTGGGTTCCAACCTCGTCGGCGGTCAGATAACCGACCCGCTCGCCGTCGTCACGTGCCGCAAGTACCGAGGCCAGTAGCTCGTTTCGCGCCTGCTCGCGCTGTTGGAGAAGTTCGACCCCGGCGCGTATCACGCTGCCACATCTCGGTAGTGACCGGCTGCCACCGCCTCGGCCGCGAACTGCTCCAACTCGGGCGGGAGGAGGGTAGTGTACTTGGACAGAGTGTAATCAGGTCAGGCGTGGTCGGAAAGGAGCCTTGCATCCGTTGATCGTCTCCCGGTGGCTAACACAGCGAACCCGACCGCCACAGCCCCGAACACCGCCAGCCCCAACCACCCGGCCACACCCGCGAACC
>CAXUNK010000202.1:0-5947 GCA_964252425.1 uncultured Acetobacteraceae bacterium | reverse complement strand
GCCCCAGATAGACTTTCAGGGCCGAGACCTTGAAATCGAAATCGTCGGCGTGGCCGTCGCGCATCTGCTGGCCGAGGAAGACCAGCACGCGGGGCAGCAGCAGGTTGTCGAGCGCGCGCGCATAGACGGCCGCGTATTGCGATTGCAGTTTCGCCGTCTGGTCCAGGCCGGAATGCACGGTGAGCGAGCGTGCATGCGCGCGCAGTTCCGACGGGCCGTCGCGCAGCATGTCGAGCGGCGGCACGACGGCGCGAAAATCCGTGTCGCTGACATTCTGCGTCGGGATCTGCGCCACCTGACGCTTGTAATCGGCGATATGGCGATCCGTGGCGCTGACCAGCGCGCGGTTTTGCGTGTAGGCGAGCGCCCAGGTGCCGAGCAGGCCGGTGACCAGCAGGGTCGCCACTGCACCGGCGATCCAGCGCGTCCTGCGCATGCGCGCGCGCACAAGCGGATCGGCGGCAACCACGTTGGCCTCGGCGAACACCACCGAATCCAGCAGGCGGGTGAGGAAGTAGCTCTTCTCCTGTCCGGCAAAGGCGGGCGGCCGCGGCATCTCCATGCCGAACGTGTTGGCCATCGCATGCATCAGCCGGTCGATCGGCGCGCCGGCCTGGGTTCCGGACGCGAAATAGATGCCCCGCAGAAGCGGCCGCTGATCGAATTTCGAGGTGGTGAAGATCTCTTCCAGGATATCGTGCAGCGGCTCCTTCAGCGTGGCAACCTGAAGCGGGAAGCCGAAGATGAGGCCGCGCCGCTGGATTTCGGTCTCCTGCTGCAGGCGCTCCAGCACGATCGCGTTCATCCGGGTCAGCAGCAGGTCGAACTCGGCGTCGAAGGAGGAGGCCGCAGGCCGGGTGCCCGGCGTGCCGTCATCGAGGGGGAAGGTCATGCCCCAGACCTGTTCACGGTCGGTGCGGTTATAGGCGTCGAAGAACTGCACGAAGCCGGCGATGAGATCGGCCTTCGTCAGCAGCACGTAGATTGGGAAGCGGCTGCCGAAGGCGCGTGTCAGCTCGCCGATCCGCTGGCGTATGGCCTGCGCGTTGGCCAGCCGCTCGGCGGGATCGCGGGTGGCGACATCCTCCAGGCTGAGCGTCACGATCACGCCGTTGATCGGCTGAAGCGGACGGTAGTGTTTCAACAGGTTGAGGAAGCCCGCCCAACCCTGGCGATCGAGCTCGGCATCGCTGTCCTGCGTGGTGTAGCGGCCTGCGGTGTCGAGCAGGATCGCGTCCTCGGTCAGCCACCAGTCGCAATTGCGCGTGCCGCCCACGCCGTGCAGCGGCTCGCGCCCCAGCGTGTCGGCGAGCGGGAACTTCAGACCGGAGTTCAGCAGCGCTGTCGTCTTGCCCGAGCCTGGCGGCCCGATCATGATGTACCAGGGCAGCTGATAGACATAGCCGCGCCGCCCGCCCACGACGCGGCGCAACTGCGTCATCGCCTCCTGCAGACGCGTGCGCATCTGCTCGAGTTCCTGCGCGGTCATGTCGCTGCGGCTCGGCCCCTCGCCGCCGGCGGTCATGGCCGAGATCATCGAGCGGTCGGCGCGGCCTTCGCGCACGCGCTTGTAGATGTTGTAGCCCGCCCAACCGATCAGGATGGCGGCGACCGTAATGATGCGCGCGCGGTCGGTGTCCAGCGGCCGCCAGCGGCCCAGACGGATGATGTCGCCGTAGAAGAAGACGATCAGGCTGGCGGCGAGCGCCCAGACCAGCGTGCGCAACCAGCGTTGGCGGATATAGCGCGTCAGCGGCGCGGAATACGCCGACGCCATGCTGAAGATGCTCTGGAAGAAGTTCATCGCGCGCCTGGCTCCGGCCGGAACGTTTGCGGCGGCGGACGGGTGGGAACGTTGACGGTGGGCAGCGGTGCGAGCGGCGCCGGCACCGCGGTTTGCGCCTCGGCCGGCAGGGTGGCGGCGGTGGCCACGTTGCTCACCACCACCTCGGTGCGACGGTTGGCGTCCCGGCCGGCGGCAGTGTCGTTGGAGGCGGTCGGGTTGCTCTCACCACGCCCCGTGACGCTCATCCTGTCGCGCGGTATGGCGCTGGCGAGCAGGTCGGCGACAGCCTGGGCGCGCGCGGTGGACAGTTCCCAGTTCGACGGGAAGCGCAGGCTGTGGATCGGCTGCGAGTCGGTGAAGCCGTCCACCTGGACGCGCCCGTGCTGGGCGGCGACGGCCTGGCCGATGCGCTGAATGACGGGCTTGAACTTGTCTTCGACGGTGGCGCTGCCGGACGCGAACATGCCGGCGTTGTGGATGCGCACCACCAGCTCGGTGCCGCGCTCCATCACGTCGAGCTGCCGCGCCGCGATCTCCGGCCGCAGGTCGGATCGCAGCGCGTTCACCGCTTCCGGCGCCACGCGCGGCAGCGGCGCGGCCGAGGCCACGGCCAGCGTCGCACGGCCGTTTGGCGGCGCTTCGGCGAGCGAGCGCAGCGTGGTGTCGGAGCCGGAGTTCAGCAGCCAGGAGAACAGCAGGTAGCCCAGCACCAGCGCCACGACTGCGGCCGACACGATGGTCCAGAGCGCCACATAGGAGCGCAACGGCCGGTGGCGCGCATCCACGCCGCGCCAATGCGGCGAGAGCTCGCGCTCGAAGTCGCCATAGACCGATCGCAACGTGCGATACAGGCTCTCGCGAATCCGCGACAGCTCGAGCGCGCCCTGGTCCATCACCCGCAGCCGACCCTCGAAGCCGATCGACAGGCAAAGATACATCAGCGCCAGCACGTCGCGGTTGGTGCCGGGATCCTTGTGCAGATGGGTGAGCAGGTCGAAGAAACGTTCGCCGCCGCTGACATCGACGTGGAAGGTGCTGACCAGGCTGTTGCTGGCCCAGGCGCTGTAGGCGCCCCAGGGCGTGTTGAGCACGATGTCGTCCAGCGTGGCGCAGAGCGCGTAATGCGCCGCACGCGCCTGTTCCGGCTGCACGCCGGCGGCCATGATCACGCGCTCGAAATTGCGTATCTCCTCGACCGCACGCGTGCGCAGCGCCGGCACGTCGCGGTTGGTCACCGACCCGCGCAGTCGCCGCCCGAGATTGAGCAGTTGCGCGGCCGCGCCGACGATGACGTTGAAGCTGCTGTTGGCGAGCTGGGCAAAATCGAAATTGAGCAGGTTGGCTGGCGGGGCGAGCGGCCGGGTGATGGGGCGCGAGGCGATGTTGCCCGGGCGCGGGCGGCCGCCGGGCGTGGGTTTGATGATGGTGCGTTCGTCGTCGTGGTCGATCGGATCGTACGCCATCAAGAAAGGCCTTCTTTCTTGAAAGAAAGAAGCAAAGAACTTTTATCAATTGGACCCGACACGCCGGCCACGGCCTCGCGCGAGGAAGTAAAAGTTTTTTGGTTCTTTTTTTCAAAAAAGAACATTCTTCCTAATCCTTAATCGCCCAAAGTTCCATCTCAAGCTGCGGAAAACTCCCCGCCAAATGCAACGCGATCGCCCCTGAATTCACCAACTGCTTCCAGATCGGCCCGCCCCGCTCCAGCTCGAAATACACAGAGCCGGACCGATACGGAAGTTGCCTCGGCGCCACCGGAAGCGGCCGGATCGGAATGCCAGGCAGCGCGATGTTGACCAGTTGCGCGATCTGCTCGACCGGGCCGATCTTCATCTGGTTGGGAAACATGCGCCGCAACTGCTCGGCCGGCACTTCGGCATGCACGCTCAGCACGAAAGTGGCGCCAAGCAGCAGCGATCGATCGGCGATCACGCCCACACGCACGCCGTGACGGCGGTCTTGCAGCGGGATCAGCACGGCGGTCTGCTCCAGAACGCTGCTGAGCGACGCTCGAAGATCGGCGAAAACCGGGCTGAACGTCGCGGTCAGGTTGTCGTGCCGATAGGGCGGAAACACCGAGGCGCGCTTGCTCTGCGCGACATACGTCGCGAGCTCGCCTGCCAGCACGATGCAATGGCGGTAGAACGCCTCCGGATGCAGGGTGGAGGCGGCCGAGAGCAGATGGCGCAGCAGCGGCTCGGCCCGGTTCATGCTTTGCAGCAGCATGAAGTCGGCCACTTCGGCCGTGCCGCGCACCGACGGATCGGCCATGCGTGCCGCGATGGCCTCGGCGCGATGCGTGATCAGGCCCTGCAACTCGGTCAGGAAGCCCATGATCACCGGCTGCGCGGCGCAGTTCAGGCAGGGTGCGATGAACTTGTCGTCGAGTGTGACGGACAGGTCGGGCCGCATCTCGACGATGACCGCCACGGGCAGCAGCGCGTAGCCGGCCGTCGGCGCCCCGGCGACGATGTAGCTCAACCTGGAACGCCCGATCTCGAGCGAGGCGCTGGCGAAACTGCCGCTATTGGCATCCGGCGCGTCGAAGGACGCGCGGCGGTAGCGCGTGCCCGCATCCTCGCGCCGGTCGCCGCCGGTCTCGAAGGCGCCCTGCTGGCGCAACGGCATGGCCAGGAACACGGTGGCGTTCCGCTCGCTGCCGGTCAGTTCCAGCGGCGGCGGCGGATCGGTGTCATCGGGAATGGAGAACGGCGTGCCGTCCGGCATGGTGCCGCGGCAGGAGGAGAGCGCGAACTTGCCGATATGCAGCATGTCGCGGTCCAGCGCCAACTCGGCCACGCCCCAGCGATGCGGCTGCAAATCGCGCACGCTGGCGGCCACCAGCGCCTCGGTCCAGCGGTCGGCCTGCTGGAAATGCTGGACACGGAGGAACATCCCCTCGGTCCAGACCACACGGTTGAACGACTGCATCAGTGTCTTTCGCCGGCGCGAGGAGTCGGACGGTCCGGATCACCGATCATGCCCGGGATGTCATTTCGATTCCACGATCTGCACCGTCTGCGCGCCCAGGGTGGCCACGATCGTGCCGTGCAGCGGTGTCACCGCGCGCCATGTGCCGGCATCGATGTTGCGAAACGCGGCCGTGATGGCCACGATCTTGGCATCGGGCACCACCGGGATCGTCACGTCCTGCGACTGGCCCGGCCGCACCGTCACCTCGCGCGAGGCGAGCAGGTCGGCGCCCAGGATCGTGCGTTCATGGTCGGCAAGCTGGAAATAATCCGTGTTGGAGAACGTCTCCGACGCGCGCAGCAGGTAGATGTGGGCCTGCACCGGATTGGGCAGGCCGACCGTATCTGGGTTCAGCGACGAGGAGGCGCGCAGGGTGACATGCACCGCGGTGGGCGGACCGCTGGCGCAGCCGGCGAGCAGAAGGGCGGCGGCAGCGAAAGCAAAAGAAAGGCGCGGCATCTGTCTTCCTGCGTGTTGGGCGTCGTCCGGAACATTTCCCGACGCACCAGATCTCATGAAGCTTGTCGTCAAACGCTGCGCCGCAACTGCCGCCCATAGGCGGCCGCCAGCGGCGCCAGCAGCGATCCGCCCGTATTGGCCGCCCCGCTTTCCCGAAGCAGTTTGTGCGTCTCTACGTAGATCGCCCAGCATTTCGCCTCCCTCGCATAGGGGAGCATCGTCGAGATGCTGGTGTCCTGGCGCGCCCGCCGCATGATCGCATCGGGGTCGAGCTGCTGGTCGAGATCGGCGAAGACGCTGTTCAGGGCAGCGACCAGGGCCAGCTCGTGGTGCTTGATGTTGTCCATCGCCTGATGCATGGCGGCCGGACCGGGCAGGAAGCCGGGCGGCGGCTGGCCCACCATCGCGGCCAGGCAGCGTTGCGCGTCGGGCGCGAACTTGACCGCGTTGTTGTCGGACCGCTTCAGCACCGTCTGCTCCACGCGGAACTCCGACTTGACCAGCGCGCGCGTGCTCATGATGTCGCGCACGCCTTCCACGGCCGCGCGGATCATCTGGCCGATCTCGCGCATGGTCTCCAGCGTGTCGGCGCCCTGCATCGTCTCTGGCGGCAGCCCGGCTCCCTCCAGCAGCGCGCGCAGCATCTGCTCCGGCGTGGCAGACCCGCCCTGCTCCGCCTCGGCCGGCACTGGCGGCGGCGGCGCGGGTGGCGCATGCGGCGGCGCCGCC
>CAXUNK010000201.1:0-5982 GCA_964252425.1 uncultured Acetobacteraceae bacterium | reverse complement strand
GGCAAGTACGGGATGGCATCGGCCGAAGCGGGCAGGCCCTCCGGCGCCGGCGCCGGCGGCACGGGCCTGGTATCTTGCGGCTGCAACACCGATCGGAGCAGGCCGGGCGGCCCGCCCTCGAACGGCGAGTGGCGAATGCCCGACGCGATCTCCGTCCGGCCGAACGCCTGGTAATGCGCGTAGCCGCTGTCGAACTCGCCGGACCGCACCGCGGCGCGTACGTCGCCGAAAGCCAGCAGGTAGAGCTGTTCGGGGAAGTTTTCGCGGTCGAACGCGTCCTCGGCCATCGGCGGCGGCACTCCCAGGGGCTGGTCGCCCCGCGTGGAGCGGATAGGCGGCCCTTGACCGTCTAACAAGGTTCTGCAACCGGCCGCATGATGGTCCCTGCCTTCCAAACCTCTTCCGCAAGCGGCACGGTCTACATCACCGGCGGCTCGTCCGGCATCGGCCGTTGCACCGCCGGCGTGTTTGCGCGGGCCGGGTGGCGCGTGGGCCTGATCGCGCGTGGCGAGGCCGGCCTGGCCGACGCGGCCGGGCAGTGCCGGGCGAATGGCGTGCAGGTGGCCACGGCGCAGGCCGATGTCGCTGATCCGGCGGCCCTCGCCATGGCCGCCGACCGCCTTCTGAGCGTGCTCGGGCCGCCGGATGTGTGGATCAACTGTGCCGGAAACGGGGTGTATGGCCGTTTCGCCGACGTGCCGGCCGAGGAGTACGACAGGGTGACATCGGTCACCTATGGCGGCACGGTCAACGGGTGCCGAACGGCGCTGGCGCTGATGGCGCCGCAAGGCCATGGACGGATCGTCAATGTCTGTTCGGCCGCCGCCTTCCATGGGTTGCCATTGATGACCTCCTATGCCGGCGCCAAAGCCGCCGTGCGCGCCTTCGCCCAGGCGTTGCGCGCCGAGCTGCGCATGGCGCGCAGCCCGATCCGCGTGGTCACCGTGTTTCCGCCGGCGGTGAACACGCCGTTCTTCTCGCACGCGACCAGCCACATGGCCTGGCCCGCGCGGCCGGCGCCCCCCGTCTATCAGCCGGAGATCGTGGCGGCCGGCATCTTCCACGCCGCGCGGCATGGCGGGGCCGAGCAGACGATCGGCGGCGTGGCCACCATCTTCTGGCTCGCGACGCGGCTATGCCCGGGCGTGATCGCCTGGTGCATGACTCAGCTCGGCTTCGACGGCCAACTCTCCCAGGACCCGGAGGCTTTGCGGCTGGTCGAACCGACCCTGTTCGCACCCTCCCGCCACGCCTCGCCGGTGCACGGCCCGTTCGGCGCCCGCGCACGGCGCCGCAGCGTGCATCTATGGCTGGTGCGTGCGCTCAGCTTCGGCAGATAGAAGCGCCGTGGCCGTCCAGACTTCCGTCACCAGCGCCTCGTCCAGCGCCAGCCTGTTTGGTGCCACGACGCAGCGCTTCTTCACGTAGGCGCCGGTGGTGGTGCGGAACTCCGGGCTTGTCGCGACGTGCACCGGCGTGTCGGCGCCCTGCGCCTCGGTCAGCAGGAACGGCGCCATCAGCCGCCAAGCCAGCCCCACCGGGCCACGCGCCCGCACCAGGCCGGTGGCGACCGCGCCTGGATGGACCACGTTGGCCGTGATGCCTGACCCGTCGAGGTCGCGCGCCAGCCGGCGCGTCGTCATCAGCAGCGCCAGCTTGGATTGCGCGTAGGTGTGGACCAGGCCCCAGCGCCTCCGCCCCTCCAGATCGTCGGGGAAGATGCGGGCACGGTCGGAGGTGGACGAGCCCGTGTTGACCACGCGGGCGCCCGACCCCGCCGCGCGCAAGGCGGGCAGCAGCGCCCGGGTCAGCACGAAGGGCGAGAGGTGGTTGGTGGCGATCACGCGCTCGTGCCCCTCGGCCGTCTCCTCCCGGCGGGCGCAATACACGCCGGCATTATTGACCAGCACGTGCACCGATGTGTGGCGCGCGGCGATGCGGGCGGCCAACGCGCGTGTTTCCGCCAGCAGCGACAGGTCGGCCAGTTCGACATCCGGCGCAGCCCCTGGCACCTGAGCCATCACCCAGTCGCGGGCCGCGTGCGTGCGGCCCGCATCGCGGCCGACCAGCACGACATGGTGGCCCGCCCGTGCCAGACCCAGTGCCACGAAGCGGCCGATACCGCCGCTGGCGCCGGTGACCACGCTGACTTGGCTACCGGCGGGCGCTGCTTGCCCGCGCTCCTGCACGTCCATGCTCAGCGCGACTGGAGAACGCTGGTGACGTCGGTCCTGGCGAAGTCGTCACCGACGAAAAGCAGCGGGCACGCATGATGCATAGCGACTTCGTACGCAAAGCAATCGCCGAAATTCAGGCGCGCCGGATGCACGCCCTTTCCCCATCTCGCGTGGGCAGCCGCGACACGATTGCTGACAGCCGCGGTTACCGGCACGATTTCGATCCCGACCTGCTCGATCAGGCTGGCCATTTCCGCGGCAAGTCCGCGATGAAAAGCCACTATCATCGCCTCGGCCGCCGTTCCGGCCGAAAGCAGGATGCGTGGGTCGGCGGAGAGCGCGTCGATGCAGCCGCGGTATTGCGCCTCTTTCTGGACTACGGCCATCAGCGCCGAGGTATCGACGGCAATCAAGCCGGCATACCATCGTCGCCGTAGAGGAAATCCTGGCTGCGTGCCGCGCCAGGTCCTGGTGTCGCCTTCCGCGCCCCGGATTCGGCTATCTCCTCAAGTATTCGCCGGCGTTCCACCAAATCGACTACCGGTCTGATCGGCACAAGTCGCACGGCTGATTGCCCGTGACGCGTCAGGATGACCTCCTCGCCTTGCTCAGCACGCCGAACAAGTTCGGTTAACTGCGCCTTGGCCTCGCTGACAGCGATTTGCATATCTAACCCGCTAAATCTATGGGCCGAATGTGAACCATCAAGTGGACCAAAGTCAAACTTGACACCGGTTGGCGAGAACGTTTTCCTTGTGAGAAGAACGCCGGCAGTTCGCCGTAATCGTACAAGAGGGATGTTGGATGATACACGTCGTGGCACTCGTGCACGCCCATCCTGGCCAGCGCAACGCGCTTCTGGAGGCGTTCCGCGACAATCTGCCGGCCGTGCGCGCGGAGCGTGGCTGCATCGCCTATCAGCCGGCGGTGGATATGCCGGGCATGGGGTCGTTTCAGACGAAGTTTGGCGACGACACGGTCGTGGTGCTGGAGATTTGGGAGAGTCAGGAAGCGTTGCGTGCGCATGCGGCGGCGCCGCACATGGCGGAGTTCGGACGGCGGACGAAATCGCTGGTGGCGAGCCGCGCGATCCACGTGCTGACGCCGGCGTAGAACGCAAAGATGATGGCCCACGTCGAGTGCGCGTAAATGCCCAAGCACAGCCGGAGGGTGGATGTCATGCTGCGCCGACGATCTGCCAGGATGGTTCTCTTGATGGTCTCATCGCTGTTGTATGTCATGGCCGCACAGGTGGCGAATGCCAATGATTGCTGTAAAGGGCGGCAGATCAGGACGATGCACCACAATGCACCATTTTCAGTCGGTGAACGCCCTCGCCCGACGGATTGGTTCTCCTACGACCCACCAACCACGTCCCTGATCCCGACTGCCACCCAAAATCCCATATTGCAACTGCCCAAAACCAAATCTGCGGAAACTGACGTGTTCTCTGGTCTGGCAGAAGAAATCATTGTCGTCGGCGAACGCCAAAGACGCGACTTCCTCGACGTCAAACCAGACGACGAACTGACAGGCCCGCAAGCGTTGGACGCCGCTCAGCCGGTCGTACCCTGGATTGGGACAGCCTGCTCTTACAAAACGCTTTGCTATGACATGAAGCAGCCTCCCTTACGCGCGGTTCTTGAACAACTATTCTCCAATTAAACTCTTTGCCGCGACAGCTCAGCTCAACGCATTGCGCAAATCCGCGATCAAGTCATCCGGATGCTCCACGCCGACCGAGATCCGCACCAGATTATCCAACAACCCAAATTTTTGTTTCCGCTCCGCCGGCACCGCGATGTGGGTCATCGCCGCGGGGTGCGAGGCCAAACTTTCCGTGCCGCCCAGACTCACCGCCAGCTTGATCAGGCTGAGACGGTCCAGGAACGCGAACGCCTCGCGCTCGCCGCCGCGGACATATACGCTGATGGTGGAGCCGGGGCCGCTGCATTGGCGTCCATACAGATCGGCCTCGCGCGAGCCTGCGGCCAGATGGCCCAAAAAGCCGACTTTCTCGATGCACGGGTGGTTTGCAAGAAAACCCGCCACCTTGCCCGCGTTCTCGCCCGCCCGCGTCATGCGCAGCTCCAGCGTCTCCAGGCTGCGCATCAGCAGCCAGCCGGTATGCGGATCGCTCATCGTGCCGAAGGCGCTGCGCATGGAGCGTATCGGTTTCAGCGCGGCGCGCGAGCCCAACACCGCGCCGGCGACAACGTCGCTATGGCCACCCACGTATTTGGTCAGCGAATAGACGACCATGTCGGCGCCGTGCTGCAACGGCGATTGCCACAACGGCCCGAGGAACGTGTTGTCCACGATCACGGCCGGGCGCCCGCCAGGCTGGTCATCCAGCGTCGCGGCCAGTTCTGCGCAATGGGCGATGTCGATCAGGTCGTTGGTCGGATTGGCCGGCGTCTCCAGCATGAACGCCGCCACGCGCCCGCCCGGCTGGCAAGCCGCCCGCGCCTCGGCCAGGCGTGCTGCAATCTCATGCGGCTCCAAATTACCGGCGAACTCGAAACCCTGGATGCCGAAACGCGGCAAAACCTTCATCAGCAGCGTTTCGGTCCCGCCATAAATGGGCGCGTTGTAGAAGATCACATCGCCGGGCTTGGCCACGCTCAGCAGCGTGGTCGCGATCGCCGCCATGCCGCTCGCAAACACCAGCGCCGCCTCGGCCCCGTCCCATACGGTCAGACGATCTTCCAGGATTTCCAGATCGGGGTTGTTGAACCGCGAGTAGATCAGCCCCGGCTGTTCGCCCTCACGCAGCTCGCGCAACCCCGCCACCAGCTCGAAAAACTCCTTGCCGTGCTGGGCGGAGCGGAAGACGAAGGTGCTGGTCTGGAAGATCGGCACCTTCACCGATCCCTCGGACAGGGCCGGGTCGTACCCGAACCCCATCATCAGGGTCTCGGGGTGCAGGGTCTGGCCGGCCAGGACGCGTTTGTGGTGGTTCATTTTGAACGTTCCTTAAGCAAGCAGTCCTTTTCTGAAGAAAAGGACCAAAAGACTTTTATCCATTAAGTCCGCGACAGCCGTACAAAAGTCTTTTGCTTCTTTTCTTCAGAAAAGAAGAATCTTCCCACTATTGTGCCGCAATCGCCGGCACGCCAGCCGCGACCCGACGCGCCTTCAACTCCGCCGCCACCAAAAACGACAGCTCCAAGGACTGCTCGGCATTCAGCCGAGGATCACAGAACGTCTCGTACCGCTCCCCCAGATCCGCTTCGGTCAGCCGATGTGCGCCGCCCACGCATTCGGTCACCGGCTGGCCGGTCATTTCCACATGCACGCCGCCGGGCCGCGCGCCGGCTTCGGCGAACACGTCGAAGAACCCGCGCACCTCGGCGAGGATGCTGTCGAAATTGCGCGTCTTGATCGCGCGCGCCGTGTTGACCGTATTGCCGTGCATCGGGTCGCACAGCCACACCACGCGGCTTCCGTGCCGCTGTACGGCGCGCAGCAAGGGCGGCAGATGCGTGCGCACGTGTTCGGCGCCCATCCGGCTGATCAGCGTCAGCCGCCCCGGCTCGTTGGCCGGGTGGAGTATGTCGATCAGTCGCAGCAACTCGTCGGCGGGTGTGGTCGGCCCCACCTTGATGCCGACCGGGTTGCGCACGCCGCGCAGGAACTCGACATGCGCGCCGTCCACCTGGCGCGTGCGGTCGCCGATCCACAGGAAGTTCGCCGAACACCCGTACCAATCGCCGGTCGTGCTATCGACGCGTGTCAACGCCTGCTCGTATGGCAGCAGAAGCGCCTCGTGGCTGGTGTAGAACTCGGTCTCGCGTATCTGGGC
>CAXUNK010000200.1:0-6034 GCA_964252425.1 uncultured Acetobacteraceae bacterium | reverse complement strand
GTCTGGGGCTGGGCTACATCTCGCCCGTCTCCACCCTGATCAAATGGTTTCCGGACCGTCGCGGCCTGGCGACCGGCCTCGCCATCATGGGCTTCGGCGGCGGCGCCATGATCGGCAGCCCGCTTGCCGTCAGTCTGATGGGGCATTTCCGTTCCCCCACCAGCGTCGGCGTGGCCGAGACCTTCCTGACATTGGCCGCCATCTATTTTCTATACACGGTCGCCGGCGCATTTCTGTATCGCGTGCCGCCTGAAGGCTACAGCCCAGCCGGGCCGGTGTCGCAGGCCGTCGCCAGCAAAACCAGATCGCTGGCACCGCAAGATGCGTGGCGCACCCGGCAATTCTGGCTGCTCTGGGGCGTGCTGTGCCTCAACGTGTCGGCCGGCATCGGCGTGCTGGACATGGCGAGTCCCATGCTGCAGGAAATTTTCGGCGGCTCTCTGATCGGCCACAGAGAAACACCGTTCACCGCGCTTGCGCCGGACCAATTGAAAGCTGTCGCCGCGATTGCCGCCGGCTTCACCGGTTTTTTGTCGCTGTTCAACATCCTTGGCCGATTCTTCTGGGCCAGCCTGTCCGACTGGGTCGGCCGCAAGACCACCTACGCCATGTTCTTCCTGCTCGGCATCGCGCTGTATGCGCTGGTTCCCAGCCTTGCCCATATGGGGAGCCGGGCGCTGTTCGCGGTCGCGTTCGGGATCATATTGTCGATGTACGGCGGCGGGTTCGCCACCATCCCAGCCTACCTCGCCGACGTGTTCGGCGCAGGCTATGTGGGCGCCATTCACGGCCGCCTTCTCACCGCCTGGTCGGCGGCCGGCATCATCGGGCCGAACCTCGTCACCTATCTGCGGCAGGCCCAGATCGATGCCGGCACACCCAGGGCGAACGTGTACGACCACACGATGTACATCCTCTCCGCCCTGCTCGTCGGCGGGCTGGTCTGCAATCTTCTGGTCACCCCGCTGGCGCCGCGCATGTCCATCGCGACAGACACGCCACGTCCCCCTGGAACCCAAGCCGGCACCGTACTCCGAACCAGCGCGCTCAGCGTCAGCCTGGCGCTGGCCTGGCTTGCCGTGCTGATCCCGCTTGGCTGGGGATTTCTCAAAGTTGTCCAGAAAGCGTTGATCCTGTTCAGCTGACTGCCGCTGCACGCACCGATTGGCGCCTGCCCCGCCAGTCGGTTCGGAATCGTGCGTCAGCCTGTCGCCCAAGCGGTGTTATCGACGAAGTTGCAAGCTGTTATCAGACGCTCGTGGCTTCCAGTATGCACCGTTCGTCCGCAATCCTTGACCAGCAACGGCCGCCTCGGACATCGGCCGACCAAAATCGGAGGAGACGGCAACATGGACGCAACAAGGCGCATATTCCTCGGCAGCGCGGCGATCGGCGCCGGCGGCCTGGTTTCACTTGCGAACGCATGGGCGGACGATAAGGGTCAGCCAGGCCAGGGTGGCTTCGGACGAGACGTCCAGCAATTGGCGCCCGGTTCCGCCGTCGCCTATCACGATCCGAAAGACGTGGCCGAGATGCCGCAATTCGTCAGATCGCTGGACGGCTCCAAGCCCAAGATCACCTCCGGCGGCTGGGCAAAGGAATCGACCGAGCACCAGTTGCCCGTCATGAAAGGGCTTGCAGGCGTCCACATGTTCCTCAATCCGGGTGGCTCGCGCGAGTTGCACTGGCACGCGATTGCGGCGGAGTGGGCGTATGTGATCGACGGTCATTGCCAAACTGTCGTGCTCGATCCGTCCGGGCAGACGGAGATCAACAATTACGGTCCGGGAGACCTGTGGTTCTTCCCGAAAGGTCATGGCCACTCGATCCAGACGATCGGTGACAAGCCGTGCCATTTCATTTTGTCCTTCGACAACGGCGCGTTCTCCGAGCATGGCACGTTTTCCATCACGGACTGGGTCAGCGTCACTCCCAAAACGATGCTGGCGAAGACGTTCGGCGTCGAGGCTGCAAAGTTCGATACGTTTCCGAAAGGCGAGACCTACATCCAATCCGGCCCCGTGCTCCAGGCGTCCGACGCGCGGGACGCGCCCTGGCCGAAGGAGTCGACCCACAAATTCGCGTTGCTGCGCGACGCACGCGGGCGCCGGGACTTCGACGGTGGCAGCTTCTATCTCGCGACCGTCGATGAGTGGCCGATTTCCACGACGATGTCGGGCGGGCTGATGGTGATCAAGCCGGGACAGGTGAAGGAACTCCACTGGAACCCGAACGCCGATGAATTCCACTTCTACCTGAGAGGGAAAGGTCAGGTCGCCATCTTCGGATCTGGCGGACGCGGCCGCGTGTCGGACGTCAAGGCCGGTGACAGCGCCTACATTCCCGCCGGCTACGGTCATGCGATCATGAACACCGGCAACGAAGATCTGGAGATGGTGCAGACCTGGAACGCCGGCAAATTCGAAGAGATCACCCTCAAGCACTGGGTGAGCACGGCGCCGAAATATCTCGTCGCGAACAATTTTTCCAGGGTGCCGGACTCGACGATCGACGCCATCCATCGCGCTTAGAGCAACCCAGGCCGACCGGGAAATCCCACCCGGTCGGCAATCCTCCAGCTGACACATCGGAAGAAAAAGAAGCAAAAAGCTCCTGCTTGTTCGCCTGGACCCATCACTCGCAACGATTCCGCCAAAGCGGATCTGGCAGAACCTGCGCGAGCAACACCGCAGGCGTAGGAGACAGAAGTTTTTTGGTCCTTTTTTTCAAAAAAGGACTGCTTGCGTCAAGTGACGAGCGTACCGAAGACCGAGTCGCATAGCACGGGCACCGCGCGAAACCTACTTCGCCACCATCACGTCCGACGCCTTGATCACGGCGGTAGCCTCGTCACCCACCGCCAAAGCGAGGTCGTCGATCGCCTCGTTGGTGATGCTGGCATGGATGGTGATGCCGCCGCCGATGTCGATATGGACGTGCCCGGTGGTCTGGCCGCGCGTGACCTGGGTGATGCGGCCGGCGATCTGGTTGCGGGCGCTGAGCTTCACGTGCGTGCTCCATGCGCCGCGGCGCCCAGCAGACGCGCATGGGCGAGCGTCCCGTGGTCGAGGCAGCGCAGGTCGAATTTCTCGTTCGGGCTGTGCACCTGATCGTCGTTCAGCCCGAACCCCATCAGCAACGTGTCCAGCCCGAGGATGCGACGCAGACTCTCGACGACCGGGATCGACCCGCCGCTGCCGATCAGCACGGCGGGGCGGCCATATTCCTCGCCAAGCACCTGGCGGGCCGTATCGACCCAAGGGTTGCCGGGCTGGACTTCGAAGCCGGGGGCCATGCTGTGCAGCTCCACCTCCGCGTGCAGCCCGGCCGGGGCGCGGTCGGCGACGTAGTCCTTGAAGCTTTGCAGGATGCGCCCCGGGTCCTGGCCGGCCACGAGGCGGAACGAAACCTTCGCGCCAGCCTCCGACGCGATCACCGTCTTGGCGCCCGCGCCCTGGTAGCCGCCGAAGATGCCGTTGATGTCGGCGGTCGGACGCGCCCAAAGGCGCTCCAGGCCGGACCGTCCCTGCTCGCCGGCGGGGGTGGACAGGCCGATCTCGCCCAGAAATGCCGTCTCGTCGAAGCCCAGCCCCTGCCATTCGGCGAGTTGCGCCGGGCTGGGTTCCGCCACCCCGTCGTAGAAGCCGGGCAGCGTCACCCGGCCGGCCTCGTCGTGCAGACCGGCCAGCAGGCGTGTCAGCGCGTTGATCGGGTTCAGCGCGCTGCCGCCGAACAGGCCGGAGTGCAGGTCGCGCGAGGGGCCGCGCACGTGCAACTCGGCATAGACCAGGCCGCGCAGGCGGGTGGTGATGGCCGGCGTGTCGATGTCCCACATGCCGGTGTCGGAAATCACCGCGACGTCGGCGCGGAGCTCGTGGGCGTGGTCGCGCAGGAAACGCTCCAGGTTGACGCTGCCCACCTCCTCCTCGCCTTCCAGCACCACGGTGATGCGGGCCGGCAAGCCGTGCGCGGCCTCGTGCCAGGCGCGCATCGCTTCCAGCCACATGGTGACCTGGCCCTTGTCGTCCACCGCGCCGCGGGCGACCACGCGCGGGCCGTGGCGCCCCTGCACGATGACCGGCTCGAAGGCAGGGCTGGTCCACAGCTCCAGCGGCTCGGCCGGCTGCACGTCGTAGTGGCCGTAATACAGCAGATGGGGCGCCGACCCGCCCGGGCCGGGATGTTGCGCCAGCACGACGGGGTGGCCCGCCGTCTCCACGATCCGGACTGAAAACCCCATTTCGTCGAGCTGGGCGCGGCACCATTCCGCGGCCCGCCGGCAATCGGCCGCATGGGCCGGCTGGGCGCTGACGCTCGGGATGCGCAGGAAGTCCATCAGCCGGCCATGCGCGGCGGCGCGGGTGCGGTGCAGGACGTCCAGCACGGCCTGGGTCTGGGAAGTGTTCGGCGATGCGTCGTTCATCGCCGGACTATGCCGGTTCCTAAAGCCTTGCCAAGCGGGGTAGTCAAATGCGGACCGTACTGTGGAAGGTGTCGCCGATGGAGTTGATGGACAGGCTGGCCGGGCGGATCGGGCAGGAGATGGCGGTGTCGGACTGGTTCGTGGTGGACCAGGCGCGCATCGACGCGTTCGCCGCCTGCACCGAGGATTTCCAGTGGATCCACGTGGACCGCGAGCGCGCGGCGGCCGGGCCGTTCGGCGCTACGGTGGCGCACGGCTTTCTCACCCTCTCGCTGTTGCCGCGGCTGACCTCCCGTAGCTGGTCCGAGGGGCTGGAACTGTCGCAGGTGCTCAATTACGGGCTGGAAAAAGTGCGCTTCCTGACACCGGTCAGGGCGGGGTCGCGGCTGCGCAACCGGCTGAGATTGGCCTCCGCCGAACCGAAAGGCCCGGGGCGCACGCTGCTGGGGTTCGAGAACACCGTCGAGATCGATGGGGAAGACAAGCCGGCGATGGTCGCGCACACGCTGGCTATGGCGTTCGGTTGAATAATCAAGACGTCTCTTCGCCAAATTGCATCCGCGCCGAGATTTGATCCGTACACGTTGAAACGAGCAGATGTGATTTGGGCAATCAGGCCCTTGCCCCATCCGCTCAGGACCGGCAGGAATGGTTTGCAGCAGGGGGCCCGAAGCCCGCTCGGCGCGCGAGCGCAGCAAGGGGGAATACGCCGACAATGCCGGCCGATGCCACGGGTCTCACCGACTCCGAGCTGATTGCGGCCTGCGCGCGGCACGATCGCACGGCGTTTCGGGCGTTGTATGCGCGTTGGGGCGCCAGGCTGCATGGTGTGGCCTTGCGCATCACCCGTGACCAGGCGCTGGCCGCCGACGCGACGCATGACGCGTTCGTTCAGGTGTGGCAGCAGGCCGGACGCTTCGACCCCGCGCTGGGCGAGGCTGGGTCCTGGCTGATGAGCCTGGCCCGCTATCGCGCGCTCGACCTGGTGCGCCGGCGCGGGCGGGAAGTGCTGGGTCACGAGCCGGTGGCCGAGGAAGCCGATCACGGACCCGACCCGCTGGCGCAGTTGCTGTCCAGCGTCGACGGCACCGCCCTGCACCGCTGTCTGGCGACGCTCAGCGAGGAACGCCGGCGGCTGGTGGTGATGGCGTTCGTCGAAGGCTACTCGCACAGCCAGTTGGCGGCGCGCCTGTCGATGCCGGTCGGCACGGTCAAGTCCTGGATCAGGCGAAGCTTGCTCGGCTTGAAAGAGTGCCTGACGCCATGAGCGATCTTCAGGACGACCTGCCCGTCATGCCGGCCGCCGAGTATGTGCTGGGCACGCTCGAGGCGGCCGAGGCGGACGCCGCGCGTGCCCGGCTGGAAACCGATCGGGTCTTCGCCGCCGAAGTGCGGCAGTGGGAACGCATGCTGGCGCCGCTCGCCATGCTGGCGCCGCCTGCGGAGCCGCCGGCAGGGTTGTGGGACCGGATCGACGCCAGCACACGCAGCACAGCCGGCGCGCCGTCGCCCGCGATGCCGGCGCGGCCTGCCAACGACAACCGGGTTCGGTTCTGGCGGGCAACCGCGCTGGCCTCGATGGCCGTGGCCGCGTCGCTGGCCGCCTTCCGG
>CAXUNK010000199.1:0-6067 GCA_964252425.1 uncultured Acetobacteraceae bacterium | reverse complement strand
CGCCCGACACTGTGCCCCATGTGGGACCAGCCGTACCTTGAAACCTGCTGCCGGGCGGCGCTGCACCGCCTGATGCTGGCCGGCCCCGCCGGCCGGCCGCCCGGGCTGAAGGACGGCCCCTGCCTGGCTCGGCTGACAGAAGACGGTTTTGCCCGTCCCCGTGCGGACGGCCGCTACGAACCGACGCCGGAGGGTGTGGCCCGCCACGCGCTGGAGATCGAGCCCGCGCCAGCCCTGGCGGGGGTATCCGCCCGATGAACGTGGCCCTGCGCCCTTGGACGAGCGAGCAGTTCCTGGACTGGGCCGAGGCCCAGGACGGCCGCTTCGAATTCGATGGGTCTCGCCCCGTCGCCATGACCGGCGGCAACGCCGACCACAGCCGCATTACGACAAACATCCATGCCGCGTTGCGGATACGGTTGCGGGGAACACCCTGCTCGTATTTCGGCCCTGACCTCGGCATGGCGACGGTCGGCTCCGCCATCCGTTTTCCGGACGCGCTGATCACCTGCACCGGATTTTCAGGAACCGAGCGGCTGGCGCCCGATGTCCGCATCGTCTTCGAGGTGCTCAGCCCGTCATCCGGCCGCACCGACCGGATCGACAAGGTGCGGGAATACGCGGCCGTGCCGTCCATCCTGCGTTACGTGATCGTCGAGAGCAGGTTTGCCGGCCTGCTCGTTCTGCATCGGCAGCACGGCAGCCAGCCTTGGACAGCGCAGACATGCGCCGCTGCGGACAGCCTGGATCTGCCCGAGATCGGCTCCACCATCCCGATCTCGGAATTCTACGAGGACGTGGTGTTCCCCGAATAGCTCGTCTCGACAGATCGGGATGCAGAATGCCGGGCTCGAAGGTTCGGCGTCCCCTGGCGTTCCCGCCCGATCCCGGCAACAAGCCGCCATGCTCCCCACCCCCATCGCCCTCCAAGACGCCTCCAACCTGCGCGACCTGGGCGGCTGGCCCACGCAGGACGGCCGCGCCGTGCGCACCGGCCTCGTCTTCCGCGCGCCGGCCCTGATCGGCCTGTCCGAACCCGACCGGGCCGTCATCGCCGCCCTGGGCCTGCGAACCGTCTGCGATTTCCGCGGCGTGCGTGAGCGTGCCGCCAATCCGGTGGCGATCGGCGGCGCCGACAACCTGTCCCTGCCCATCGAACCCTCGGTCGGCGCCGGCCTGCGCGACATTCTGCGCACCGGCCAGGCCACCGGGCAGATGAGCCCCGCCGAGATGCGGGGCCTGCTGGCCGACGCCTATCGCGCCTACGCCCTGCAAAGCTTCGCCCAGTATCGCACCATGTTCGAGCGCATCCTGGCGCCGGGCGGCCTCCCGCTGCTGCTGCATTGCTCGGCCGGCAAGGACCGCACCGGCTTCGGCGCCGCCCTGCTGCTGCGCGCCCTGGGCGTGGCGCGGGAGCACGTGCTGGACGACTACCTGGCCACCAACCGCCTGTGGCGGCGCGAGATCGCCGGGAATTTCGACCTCCCGCCCGAGCTGATGGACGTGCTGCTCTCCGCTCACGAATCGCTGCTGAACGCCGCCTTCGACGCCATCGACGACGCGTACGGCTCGCTCGACGCCTACCTGGTCCAGGCGATCGGGCTGGATGGTCGGGCACAGGCCAGGCTGCACGCGCTCCTGCTCGCCTGACCCGCATCTTGTCCGGGCCGTGCGCCGCTGGCACACGGGGCGGGCGCGACACGGCGCCGGCCCAGGCCGAGACAGCCCTTTAGGCGCATTGATGGACCTGTCGGTCACCCACCTGCTGCAATCCGCCGGCCACTCGCCCTTCTGGCAAGGGGTCGCCATCATCGTCGGCACCTTCATCCTGGAAGACGCGGCTACGGCTGGGGCCGCCCTGGCCGTGCAGGGCGGTGCGGTGGCGCTGCCGGTGGCGCTCGTCTCCCTCTATCTCGGCATCGTGCTGGGCGACATGGGGCTGTATGGGCTGGGCTACCTGGCCGCGCGCGTCCCCTGGGTGCGTCGGCTGATCCCGGAGCCACGCCAGGACCGGGGCAGGGCGTGGCTGGAAAAGCACGTCTTCAAGATCGTGTTCTTCGCCCGGTTCTTGCCAGGCGTACGCCTGCCAACCTACACCGCCTGCGGTTTTCTGGAGGCAAGCTTCCGCCGCTTCCTGGCGGCGGCCGTCGGCGCCACGCTGATCTGGACCTCGGCCCTGTTCGCGGTCTCGCTGCATGTGGGAAAGCTGCTGGTCGAGTATCTGGGGGAATGGCGCTGGGCAGGGCTGGCCGTGTTCCTGCTGGCGATCGTGGGTGCCGGGCAGTGGGCGGCGCGCGCCCAGCGTAAGGCTGAGAGGACGAGCTGATGGACGCGCTGACCCAAACGGAGCTGGATGATGCCATGCTGGAAGCGCTCGCCGCGCCCCAGCCGCGCGGCCGCGACATCTCGCCCTTCGAGTTCCTGCCCGGCTGGCTCGCCTACGGCCCGATCGTGGCGCACTGGATCGCACTCGGCCTGCGCTACGGCAGCATGAGCCTGCCCACCGCGGCCAACCCGCGCATCACCACCGGCGGCCTGTGCGGCGAGAGCAAGACCGCCATTCTCGACCAGGTGACCGGGGAAGCCCGCGACTGGATCGCCCCCTACACCACCATGCTGACCGGCAAGCACGATCTGGCCCGCGCGCACGAGGCGATGGCGCAGGCAGGCCTGTCGCTGCCTTTGGTCGTCAAACCCGATATCGGCTGCAACGGCGCGGGCGTGCGCCTGGTCGAGACCGAAGCCTCGCTGGCCCGCACGCTGGCCGAGTTCCCGCGCGGCGTGCTGCTGATGCTGCAGCGCCTGATCGGCTTCGAGGGCGAGGCGGGAATCTTCTACATACGCCGCCCGCAGGACCTGGCCGGCCATATCAGCTCGCTCACGCTGAAACACCCGCCCACCGTCACCGGCGACGGCGCCTCCACCCTGCGCGCCCTGATCGAGGCCGACCCGCGCCATGGCCGCCTGGCCCACCTCTATCTGGCGCGGCTGGCCGACCGCCTGGACAGCGTCCCGCCACGGGGGGCACGCGTGCGCCTCGTCTTCTCCGGCAATCACTGCAAGGGATCGGTGTTCCGCAACGGTGCGGCCGACATCACCCCGGCGCTCGCCACGCGGATCGACGAGATCGCCTGCGCGCTCCCCGACTTCCATTTCGGCCGCATCGACCTGCGCTATCGCAGCCTGCACGCGCTGCGCGAGGGGCGGGATTTCAGCATCATCGAGATCAACGGCGTGGGCTCGGAGGCCACCCACATCTGGGACCCGGACACGTCGCTGCGCGAGGTGTACTCGGCGCAGTTCCGCCATTACGGCGCGGCGTTCGCGATCGGGGCGGAGATGCGCCGGCGTGGGGCCAGGCCGTGCGGGACCTGGGCGATGTGGCGGGACTGGCGGGAGGAGCAGCGGTTGATGGCCAGCTATCCTTTGAATGATTAGGGTAGAAAGCGCTTCTTTCTTGAAAGAAAGAAGCAAAGAACTTTTGCTTGGCTGTCGCGGACTCCCTGGATGACGTATTTTCACGCACTGCTCATTGCGATGTTGCAGGGTGCGACTGAGCTTTTTCCGGTCAGCTCTTTGGGTCACGCGGTGATCGTACCGGCTCTGCTGAACTGGCAGCTCGACCAGCATGGGCCGACCTTCCTGCCGTTCCTGGTGCTGCTGCACCTCGGCACCGCCGGCGCGCTGCTCGCCTATTTCTGGCGTGACTGGTGGGCGCTGGGCACGGGCGTGCTCGGCCTGTCCACGCCGCAACGCGTGCGCGAGAGCCGCCACATCTTCCTGCTTCTTGTGGTCGCAACCATCCCAGCCGTGCTTCTCGGCGCGGCATTGGAACATCAGATCAGGCGGTTGTTTGAAACCCCTCTCGTCGCGTCCGTCTTCTTGGCGCTGAACGGACTGCTGCTGCTCGCGGGTGAACGCCTGCGCCGGCGCGTGCCCGCGAGCGCCGCACAACGTCCGCTGGCCACGCTGACGCTGCTCGACGCGCTGGTGGTGGGCTTCTGGCAGTGCCTCGCCCTGCTGCCTGGCCTTTCCCGCTCGGGTGCCACGATCACCGGCGGTCTGCTGCGCGGCATCGACCATGCTGCCGCCGCCCATTTCTCCTTTTTGATCGCGCTGCCCATTATCCTGGGTGCCACGGCGCGCGAAGTGCCCAAGCTGCTGCATGCGAACGTGCCGCCCGGCACCTTCGCCACGGCATCCGTGGCGGCCCTGGTCGCGGGCCTTGTGGCGCTCGCCAGCACCGCCTTTCTGATGCGCTATTTCCGCAACCACGACCGGTGGGCGCTCGACCCGTTCGCGTACTACTGTGTCGCGGCCGGTCTCGCCTCCGGCGTCTATCTGTTTTATTTCGCGTGATGCGGCGACTAGCCTGCCTGGGTCTTGCATTATTGGCCGCCGGCGCCCCGTTGCCGCCGGCGGCGATGCCGTTCAGCCGCATGGACCTGCCCTGGTGGCGCGCCCGTTTCGCCGAGAAACAGGCCGAACTGCAGGCCGGCCGCGTCGATCTGATCTGGCTCGGCGACAGCATCACCCAGGATTTCGAGAAGACCGGGCCAGAAGCCTGGCGCAATTTCAAACCTGTGTGGGACCGGTTCTACGCCCCGCGCCACGCCGTCAATCTCGGCTTCAAGGGCGACGCCACCGCGCATCTGCTCTGGCGTATCGAGCATGGCGAGACCGACGGCATCCGACCGCGCCTTGCGATCGTGCTGATCGGCGCCAACAATTTCGGCCACCTGCACTGGCCCGCAGGCCCCACCCTGATCGGCATCGAGACGGTGGTCAGCACGCTGCGGCAGCGCCTGCCGCACACGAAGATCCTGCTGCTCAGCGTGCTGCCCAGCATACGCAGCGCCTGGGTCGATGCGAACACGGCCGAGCTGAACCACGCTTTGGCCGAGCGCTATGGCGGAACCGGTGACGTGATGTTCCAGGATCTGACGCCGCTGTTCCACCATCTGCCGGGCGGCGCGCTTGATCCCAACGATTTCCTCGACGGCCATCTCTCGCCGCCCGACCCGCCGCTGCATCCGTCCGCCCAGATGCAGGAACGTATCGCCGAGGCGATCGAGCCGAATGTCAGCCGGCTGATGCAGTAGTTTGAACCGCAGATTACGCAGATTTTCGCAGAGACGGTTCTAGGCGTCAGCAAGCGTCCACTATGAAATCGTCAAAATCGATGCTCCTGGGTAGTCCGGTCATCTGCGGTAATCTGCGAAATCTGCGGTTCAGAAAATAATGGACCACGCGGACGTGGTCATCCTGGGCGCCGGGGCTGCGGGGCTGATGTGCGCGCTCGCCGCCGGTCAACGCGGCCGGCACGTAGTCGTCTTGGACCATGCCAGGCAACCCGGCGAGAAAATCCTAATCTCCGGCGGCGGCCGCTGCAATTTCACCAACATCCAGTGCACGCCGGCCAACTTCTTCTCCGCCAACCCGCATTTCTGCCGCTCCGCGCTCGCCCGCTACACGCCGCAAGACTTCCTCGCCCTCGTCGAACGTCACCGCATCGCCTGGCACGAGAAGACGCTCGGACAGCTTTTCTGCGACGGCTCTGCCCGCGCGATCGTGGACATGCTGCTGGCCGAATGCGCGGCGGCCGGCGTACAGATACGGTTGCGCCGCCAGATACGCGACGTCTCGCGCGGCACGCATTTCCGCGTCGAGACCGATGCCGGCACGATCGAGGCGGACGCGCTGGTTCTGGCCACTGGCGGCCTGTCGATCCCGAAACTGGGCGCCACGAACCTGTCCTATCGTGTGGCCGAACGCTTCGGCCTGAAGCTGATCGACCCGCGCCCGGCGCTGGTGCCGCTGACGCTTGCACCGGCCGATCTAGCCGCCACGCAGTGCCTGGCCGGCATCTCCAGCGAGGTGAGCGCACGCTGCGGCCGCATCGCGTTCCGGGAAGGCATGGTGTTCACACATCGTGGGCTGTCCGGCCCCGCCGTGCTCCAGATCTCGTCGGCCTGGCGTGAGGGGCAGGCGATCGAACTGGACCTGGCCCCGGCCGCGCCGCGCGGCGCCCTGGTCGCGCGCAAGGCCACGCACCCCAGGGCTGGGC
>CAXUNK010000198.1:0-6150 GCA_964252425.1 uncultured Acetobacteraceae bacterium | reverse complement strand
AGGCGGCGCTGTCCCGCGGCGGCCAGGCGGCGGACGCACGCCGCGGCACGCTCGGCGAGGGCAGCTTCGTGCTGGAGGGGATCGGCGGGTCGTTCCTGTACCTGGTGGATCGTCACGGCTCGCGCAACAGCCTTTATGACGATTGGGTCCAGGTACCGGGCGCGGACGAGGCGGAAGCGGCGAACAATGTCGGCCTCGATCTGCTCGACCATCTGACGCACAACGTGCGGCGCGGCGAAATGCGCACCTGGTCCAGCTTCTACAACAGGATATTCGGGTTCGAGGAGCAAAAATATTTCGATATCAAGGGCAAGGCCACCGGCCTGTTCAGCCAGGCGATGATCGCCCCGGACGGCGCCATCCGCATCCCGCTCAACGAAAGTCAGGACGAGCACAGCCAGATCGAGGAATTTCTCCGCGAGTACAAGGGTGAGGGTATTCAGCACCTCGCTTTGTCTACCAACGACATCTTCGCCACAGTCGAGAAGCTTCGCGAGCGTGGCGTGCGTCTGCAGGATACGATCGAGACGTATTACGAGCTGGTGGACAAGCGCGTACCCGGCCATTGCGAGGATCTGGAACGGCTGCGCCGCAACCGCATCCTGATCGATGGTGACGTCCAAGGCGAAGGCCTGCTGCTGCAGATCTTCACCGAGAACCTGTTCGGTCCGATCTTCTTCGAGATCATCCAGCGCAAGGGAAATGAAGGGTTCGGCGCCGGCAATTTCCAGGCGCTGTATGAGTCTATCGAGCTGGACCAGATACGCCGCGGCGTCATCAAGGTGGACGCCTGAAGCAGACACGTCGGAGGCGCACGCCATGCCGGATCAGCCGTTTTTGCACGACACCGGCACGGAGCTGGCCGAGGAAGCGCCTGGCCGCATGATGAGCGGCTTCGGCAATCATTTCGCGTCGGAGGCCGTGCCCGGCGCACTTCCCGCCGGGCGCAATTCGCCGCAGCACGTGCCATACGGTCTCTACACCGAGCAGATGTCTGGCACGGCCTTCACCGCGCCACGTTCGGAAAACCGCAGAAGCTGGCTCTATCGCCTCCGCCCCACGGCCAATCATCGGGCCTACGCGCCACTGGGTGCGAACACGCTCATCCGCTCCGCTCCGTTCACGGAGGTGCCGCCCACCCCGAACCGGATGCGCTGGGATCCGCTGCCGTTTCCGACACGGGAGACCGATTTCCTCGACGGGCTGATCACATACGGCGGCAACGGTGATGTCGCGGCCGGTATCGGCACCGCCGTGCATGGCTTCGCCGCCAACGCGTCGATGCGGCGCGCCTTCTACAATGCGGATGGTGAGATGCTGATCCTGCCGCAGCAGGGCACGCTGGACATCACCACGGAGCTCGGGCGATTCTCGGTTGGGCCGCAGCAGATCGCGCTGATCCCGCGCGGATTACGGTTCCGCGTGGCGCTGCCAGGCGGTCCGGTGCGCGGCTATGTGTGCGAGAACTACGGCGCGCTGTTCCGCCTGCCCGACCTCGGCCCGATCGGCGCCAACGGCCTGGCCAACCCGCGTGATTTCGAAACGCCTGTCGCCGCCTGTGAGGATGTCGACGAGCCGTGCGAGGTGGTGCAGAAATTCCAGGGAGGGTTATGGGTCACCACGCTCGACCACAGCCCGTTCGATGTGGTGGCTTGGCACGGCAACCTCGCGCCCTGCCGCTACGATCTGCGGCGTTTCAACACCATCAACACGGTCAGCTTCGATCATCCGGACCCGTCGATCTTCACGGTCCTGACCAGCCCGTCTGAGAGGCAGGGCACCGCCAACTGTGATTTCGTCATCTTTCCGCCGCGCTGGATGGTGGCGGAGGAGACGTTCCGTCCACCCTGGTTCCATCGCAACGTGATGACGGAGTTCATGGGTCTGATCGAGGGCGCGTACGACGCGAAGGTGGGCGGTTTCGCCCCCGGCGGCGCCTCGCTGCACAACCAGATGGCGGGTCACGGTCCGGACCAGGCCAGCTACGCCAAGGCGGTTACTGCGCAATTGGCACCCCATCGGGTCGACAACACCATGGCGTTCATGGTGGAGACGCGACACGTGTTCCGCCCCACACGCTGGGCGACGGAGACGCCGCTCGCACAGCTGGATTACGATGACGTGTGGTCCGGCTTCGACAAGCCGAGGCTGCCTGGGTGAGTCTGGACGAGACGCACGACCCGGCGCGCGGAAGCTGGGTGCCGGGCGCGGACGGCCACGCCGAGTTTCCGATCCAGAATCTTCCATACGGCGTTTTCAGTTTTTCGGGCGGAGAGCGTCGCGCCGGGACCGCGATCGGCGACAGCATCCTCGATCTGCATGGCATGGCCGCCGCCGGCTTGCTGTCTGGTGAGATGTCGTCCGCGCTCACGGAACCGACACTGAACAATTTGCTGAGCGCGGATCATGCCGCTCGCCGCCGGCTGCGCGCCCGCCTGTCCGAACTTCTGTCCGATCACGCGTACCAGGCGCTCCTGTCGCCGCTGCTGCGCGAGGCGCGCGACTGCGCCCTGCACATGCCCGTCCGCGTCGGCGACTACACCGATTTCTATGCGGGCATCCATCACGCGCGCAATATCGGCCGGCTGTTCCGGCCCGATGCGCCGCTGCTGCCGAACTACAAGCACGTGCCGATCGGGTATCACGGCCGCGCCTCCTCGGTGCGCGTATCGGGTGAGGCGGTCACGCGCCCGAACGGCCAGCGCAAACCGCCCGATCAGGCGATGCCCAGCTTCGGCGCGAGCCGCCGTCTGGATTACGAGTTGGAGCTGGGCATCTGGATCGGCGGACCCGCCAACACGCTGGGCCAACCGATTGCTATCGGTGATGCCGCTGCGCGCATCGCCGGGTTGTGTCTGCTGAACGACTGGTCGGCACGCGACCTGCAGGCCTGGGAATACCAGCCGCTCGGCCCGTTTCTTGCGAAAAGTTTCAGCACCACCGTCTCACCCTGGATCGTCACCGCCGAAGCGCTGGCACCGTTCCGCTTACCGCAACCGAAGCGGCCGGAAGGCGATCCGGCGCCGCTCGCCTATCTGCATGACGAGGCGGACCAGCTTGGCGGCGCCTACAGCATACAGATCGACGTGCACCTGCTGACCGAGCGCATGCGTCGCGATGGCGGGCAGCCGTACCGTCTCAGCCGGGCCTCGGCCGATAATCTGTATTGGACCGCTTCACAGATGGTGACGCACCATGCCAGCAACGGATGCAACCTCTCGCCAGGCGATCTGCTCGGAACGGGCACGATCTCCTCCGAGAACTCCGAGGGATGGGGCAGTCTGATGGAACTGGCGCAGAACGGCTCTCGGCCGATCGTCTTGCCGAATGGCGAGCAGCGCGCCGCGCTTGAGGATGGCGACGAGATCGTGCTGTCCGCGCGCGCCCATGCGGCGAATTTCGTTTCCATCGGTTTCGGCGAATGCCGCGGGTCCATCCTGCCGGCCTGCGCCGCATGAGCGGCACGGCGCGGCTCGGCGCCACACCCCCCGGCATCACGCTCTGCGCACTCGACGACATCGCCGACGGCGCGGCGCGCAACTTCGTCATCGAATTGCGCGCGGGCCGCTTCTTCGGCTTCGTCGTTCGTCGCGGCACGTCGGTGTTCGGCTACGTGGACCGATGTCCGCATATGGGCCTGCCGCTCGCGCGAAGCCTGGACGCGTATCTGACGCCGGACCGGTCGCATATCGTCTGTTCATGGCACGGCGCCATGTTCGGCGTGCCGGACGGAGGATGCCTCGGCGGCCCTTGCGGTGGCCAAGCGCTCGCCTCGTGGCCGGTCGCGACGGCCGATGATCACATCGTGACGCTGGGCGCTGCGTCTGTCTGACACATTGTGGGAGAAAGGAAGGCCTTCTTTTTCGAGAAAAAGAAGCAAAAAGCTTTTGCTCTGTTCGCCTGCATTACGGCTCGCAACAGTTATGCCACAGCGGTTTTGGCAGAACTGTTGCGAGCCGTAATGCAGGCGTAGAAGACAGAAGTTTTTTGGTCCTTTTTTTCAAAAAAGGACTGCTTGCCTTCCACTACGAGCGCCGAATCAGCTCGGCGGGTGATCCGGCGCCATCCGCCAGACCGTGTTGCCCAAATCGTCGGCAACCAGCAGCGCGCCCGTCTTGTCGATCGCCAGGCCAACCGGGCGCCCATGCGCATGCCCGTCGCTGCTCAGGAACCCGGTCACCACATCCTGCGGCGGCCCGCTCGGGCGGCCATCGGTGAACGGCACGAACACCACTTTGTAGCCGGCCAGCGGGTCGCGATCCCAGCTGCCGTGCTCACCCACGAACGCACCGTGGCGGAACTGCTCCGGCACCGCGTCGGTGGCGAATGCCAGACCCAGCGGCGCCATGTGCGACCCCAGCGCGTAATCCGGCGGAATGGCGCGCGCCACCAGATCCGGGCGCTGAGGCTGCACGCGCGGGTCGACGTGCTGGCCGTAATAGCTGTACGGCCAGCCATAGAACGCGCCCTCCTGCACCGATGTCAGGTAGTCGGGCACCAGGTTTGGCCCCAACTCGTCGCGCTCGTTGGCGATCGCCCACAGCTTGCCCGTCTGCGGCTCCCACCCCAGGCCGGTCGGGTTGCGCATACCGCTCGCGTAGATGCGGTGGGCGCCGGTGGCGCGGTCGATCGCCCAGACGCAGGCGCGGTCCAGTTCGGCGCCGATGCCGTTCTCGGTGATGTTGCTGTTCGAGCCCACGCCGACGTACAGCGTGTTGCCGTCGGCGCTCGCGACCAGGCTCTTGGTCCAGTGGTGGTCGATCGGACCGGCCGGCAGATCGACCAGCTTGGTGCCGGGCGCGGTGATGCTTGTCTGCCCCTCCTCATACGGAAACCGCATCAGCGCATCGGTGTCGGCAACGTAGAGGTCGTGGCCGACCAGCGCCACGCCGAAGGGCGAGGTCAGGTGGTCGAGGAAGACGGTGCGTACGGCTGGCGTCGCGCCGTTGGCGGCACGCACCAGGGTGATGCGGTTGCCACCCTTGTCCTTGGCGCCGGCATAGGCCTGCACCAGCCCCATGATCAGCTCCTTGGGCCGGCTGATCGGCGCGGTGGGGCCGCTCGATTCCACGATCAGCACGTCGCCGTTCGGCAGCGCATAGACGAAGCGCGGATGCTGCAGCCCGCTGGCCAGCGCCTCGACCCTGAAGCCCGAAGGTGCCGCCGGGGTCTGGCCCGCCGCCCAGCGCGCCACGGGAGCGATGTGCATCGGCGGCAACAGGTATTGATGGGGCCCGGGCAGCACGGGATTGGCGCCGATCTGCTTGGCCGGATCGACGGAGGTATCCTGCGCGCCGGCGAACGCGAAGACCGCACCGACGCCGCCCAGGCACACCAGCACGGATGCGAGGGCAAACGGCCAGGCGCTGCGTCGCTGGCCGACCAGCACACCATCGGGCGTGGATCGCACGCTGGGGCGGCCCCAATCGATGACCGACAGCAGCAGGATCAGCACCACCGCGCCGGACAGGACCAGCCCCGTCGGCACGACCGAGGTGTACGCGTCGCGGCTGTGCACGAACGCGTTGACGAGTGACAGCCCGGTGGCAAGCAGCAGCCCGAACAGACCGATCCAGGCCGGCCTGGCACCCGGCAGGCGGCGCCGATCCACCAGGTCGATGATGCCGCCGACAAAGGCCAGCCCCGCCGTCACCAGACCGGCGGTGATCAGCCAGATGGAGAATATCTGCCAGGTGATGGCCGCGCTGCGCCAATAGACGATGTCGGTGACGAGCG
Organism: uncultured Acetobacteraceae bacterium; assembly: GCA_964252425.1. GTDB lineage: Bacteria > Pseudomonadota > Alphaproteobacteria > Acetobacterales > Acetobacteraceae > BOG-908. Next base: position 414 of record CAXUNK010000198.1, on the reverse strand, counting down.
CGCCCACGAAGCAGGCGACCGGCACGCTGACCAGGCTGGCGTACAGCGAATGCCGGCTTACGGTGACCACGGTTTGCGGTGTGCCTTGCAGCATGGGGCGTCCCTCTTGATCGTTCTGTCTCGACGGGGTCGGCCGGTCAGGGTTGCACATGGCGCGTCGTCACCGAAGCGCACCGCGTCTCACGGTTTCGCGAGACCGCGCTGGACAGCACACACAAGCCGTGGAAGATTTCGGGAACGCCACGTCTGGCAATCCGGCTTTGTCTGGCCGAAAGCGCGTTCGGGCAGCCCCGGCGTGGCAACACCGATGGAAAAGGTTTGATCCCGATGCCGATTGCCTCCCAACGACATACAGCGACGCGCGCCATCCTGGCCGCTTCCGGTCTGTGCGCGCTGACCCTGCCGAGCTTGGCC